>JAIYAL010000213.1 GCA_027489095.1 Erythrobacteraceae bacterium | reverse complement strand
TGGCGAACTGATTCCAGCCAATGGAATCAATGCCGAGTGGGCGGTCGATCCTTTATTTCCGTCACATCCACCCAAACCGTTTGTCCTGTGTCTATCCGAAGCTTCAGGCCGTCCTCCGGCTCGCCTCGATAAATAACCGGAGGGTCAAATCCTTGGAACCGGACAAAACCTTCGTCGGGTAACCCGTGTGTTACCCGACCAACTTCACGTGCGTTTTCATCGAGAAATACCTCATGCACAGCGACGACTTCGCCTCCCTCATCCGTCACGGCAAAGAGCGTCGAATTGTTGTCCGGGTTATAGCGTATGCAGTCGGGGAATTCTGGATCGGGCATGCACCTTAGATAGCTGATTTCTGCCATCGCGCCACAAAGAACCCATCCAGCCCGCCCTGCTCCGCCAGCATCCCCGGATGGGTGCGCAGCCAGCCCTCGCTCGTCGGAGCAAGACCGGCTGGCAGCTCCTCCGCCATAATCGGCTTGGGCGAAAGGCCCAGCTCGGCGTCCGCCCATGCCGCCTGTTCCTCGCCTTCCTCCACTTCAAGCGAGCACACCGCATAGACCAGCAGCCCGCCGGGGTTCAGCCATTCGGCGGCCTTGGTGATGAGGGCGCGCTGCAGTTCGACCATCTCGGCGATCTGGCCCTTGCCGATACGGTGCAGCACGTCCGGATGGCGGCGGCAGGTGCCGCTCGCCGAACACGGCGCGTCGATCAGGATCGCATCGAAGCGGTGCTTGGGCTCCCACGTCAGCGCGTCGGCGCGCACGGGCGATGCTTTGAGGCCGGTGCGCTTCAGATTGTCCTTGAGCAGTTCGAGCCGACGCTTGGAGCTATCAAGCGCGGTCACCTTCCAGCCTGCCGCCGCCAGCTGCATCGTCTTGCCGCCGGGCGCGGCGCACAGATCGAGCGCGTTCTTGCCCTCGGAGTCATTGGCGCTGGGCCCCAGCAGGCGCGCAGGCAGCGAGGCGGCCAGATCCTGCACCCACCACGCGCCGTTCTTGAAATCGGCAAGGGTTTCGACCTGCGCACCGCGCGGCAGACGGACATGGCCGGGCGCGAGGCTCACCCCGCCCATGCGCACCGCGCGCGGCTCGGTCTCGGCGACATCGCGCAAGGCAAGGTCAAGCTCGGGCGGGAAGACGAGGCCCGGCGCAATCGCGGCGGCCTTTTCGGCTCCCCAGCGGGCGACGACACGTTCGGGAAGGGTCGGGACTTCGGGGAGCACGCCGACGCCCGGCTTCACCAGTGCGGAAAACACCCCGTGGGCCAGCCTGCGCGGGCCGCCTGCGAGCAATGGCAGGCCGGTCGCAATCACCGCGTGGGGCGGGGTCTCCAACCGCAGGGCTTGGGCGAGCATGATCCGCAGCACCATGCGCACCTTGGCATCATCGGGCAGGTTCTGCTTGGTCGCGCTGTCGATCAGGGCGTCGAGATCGGTGAGCCAGCGCAAGGTCTCGCCCGCAATCGCTTTCGCCAGCGCGCGATCCGGCGCCTTGCGGACATCGCCCAATGCAGCGGTCTCGGCCTGTTCCAGCGTCTCGCCCCGCCGGAACACGGCGTCGAGCAGGCGAAGCGCAGCGCGGCGCACGGGGAGTCCGGGGGGTAAGGCCATGCGCGCGCCCCTAACCGCTATTGAAACCAAGCGCCAGCACACGCATTTGGAGGAGCATGACCAAGCAAAAGTCCGAAGCCGCGAAGAACTTCACAAAGCCCGCACACTGGACCAACGACCCGGTGCCCGCGCCCAAGGCGACCGATCTGTTCAAGGGCGAGCCCAAGGCGCTCCCTCCCACCCGCTATGGCGACTGGGAGCGGGACGGCATCGCCTGGGATTTCTGATCCGGTTCGTCATTGCGAGGAGCCTCGCAGCGGCAACCCGGCGATCCCTGGACAGAGGCCGCGTCAGCCGCGAGGGCATGTCATGGATTGGTTGGCCTTCGGCTCGCAATGATGAGGGTTAGACCCCGCCTAGACCCCCTCTAGACCCCTGTTAGACCCCATCCAGACCCCCGCCCAAACGCATGTTTCACGTGAAACATCACCTTTGGGCGGTGATTCTCACAGCGGCGTGAAGGTCACCTTGAGCCCATCCTTGGGCTGCGGGATCGGCCAGTCCTGCCATTCGGGGTTGTACCCTGTCGCCGCCTCGATCCGGTAGCGCTGGAGCAGTTGGGCGAGCAGGATCTTGACCTGCATGTAGGCGAAATGGAGCCCCAGGCACATATGCGCGCCCCCGCCAAACGGGACCCAGGCGTATTTGTGCCGCGCCTTCACCGCCTCGGGCGTGAAGCGCATCGGATTGAAAGTATGGGGATTTTCCCAATACTCTTCGGAGTGATGGGTCCAGTAGATATTGATCCCCACCATCGCGCCTGCCGGGATACGGTAGCCGCCATACTCGAACGCCTTGAGCGCGCGGCGCGGCATCGAGGGCACCGGCGGGATCATCCGCAGCGATTCCTTGAAGGCCATTTCGGTGAGATCGAGCTTCGCCATGTCGTCGTAATCGAGTGGGCGCGGGTTGCCGTCACCGTCTGGGCCGCCAGTAACCGCCACAATTTCCTCGCGAAGTTTCTCCTGCCACTCAGGGTTGGTGGCGAGGTGATAGATCAGCGAGGTCGCCGAGGAGGTGATGGTGTCATGCGCGGCCATCATCAGGAAGTTCATGTGGTCGACCACCTCGTCGACCGGCAGTAGGGAACCATCCTCACGGGTGGCGGTGGCGAACTGGCTGAACATGTCCTGCCCGCCCCCTTCGGCGCGGCGACGCAGGGTCTCGGCGGTAAAGTAATCAACGAGATAGGCGCGGCCATCGACGCCCTTTTTCATCTTGGTGAAGGGCAGCGGGCGGCGCACGGGCGCGACCGAGGCCTGCACCATGTCGACGAAAGCCTCGTTGATCTTATCCGCCTCAGGCCCCCAAGGCAGGCCGATGAAGCTGTCCGCCGCCAGATCGAGCGTGAGCTTCTTGATCGCCGGGTAGAACTCTCTCGGCCCCGCCCAGCCAGCCACTTCGCGCGCGATCCCGCGGTTCAGCGCACCCGAATAATGCCGCATCGGCTCCGGCTTGAAGGCGATCGAAAGCGCGCGGCGATCAATGCGGTGATGCTCGAAATCGATCAGCATCAGCCCCCGCGGGAAGAGCTGGTCGAGCACCGGGCCCCAGCCCTGTTCGGATGAGAAGATCTTGTCCTTGTTGAACAATAGCAGCTCGTTCGCCTCGGCACCGATCAGCGCGATCTGCCAGCCGCCGAAGGCGCGGTTCCTGTAGACCTTGCCGTGGGTCTTGATCATCCGGGCCGCAAACGCGTGCGGATCGGCAAGCATGGTGAAGGTGTTGCCGACCAGCGGCCAGCCCGCCTCGCCCGGGATGTGCGCAAGGTCAGCATCGCTCAGCCGCCCCTCGCCCCAGTGGCGCGGCGCATCGGCGGGCGCGGTGTCAGCAGAATGCGAGGGTTCGGCAAGGGTAGCCATTGGGGTCTTGATGCTCCGGTATGGGTTCGGATTCGCTACTGACTCTGATGTAAATATCGAGGCAGGTCAATTCCAGCAAGAAAGCATAAGCGTTACGAAAAAGGCGACCAATTGCCGCGCACCATCCCGATATCCGCCAGCCGGATCACTTCATCGACCAGCGGCATCAGCTTGGCCGGCCGGTTGCAGCCGAGATTGACCGAGGAAAAGCGGTAGCCGCCAGCATCGGCGCGCTCCATTCCTAGCGTCTGGCAGTGGACGAAAATTTCCTCCTCGCCGTCGGCTCGACGATCCCATGTGCCGGTCGCATGATCGAAGGTGCCCGATTGCTCGGCCAGCGCGGTAAGGACTGCGAGCGCTTCGGGCGACAGGCGCCGCCGCACCGGGCGCAGGTCGACCCAGCGCGAGCGGACATCGCGCCGCTTGAACCCGCCGCCCACGACTTCCAGCCGCCCGCTGCCATCGGGCAAGGCGGTGATGGTGACGCTGCGCCAGAAGAATGCATGACCCGAGGAAAAAGTGAAGCGCATCACCTGCGCTGCGCCGTCGGGCACGCCCTGCCATAAGGGCTTGAGGCCCGCCGCGCACATCCGGTTTTCGGAATGTCCCAGATAGGCCAGCGAATCGCGCACAGCGGACGGCATCACCTGGCAATCGTCGTCGTCCTCGGCGGCGACGGCAGGGGTGGCCCAGCAGGCCGCCGCCAGCGTCAGCAGCGTTGCGATGCGCCTCAGATCCATCCCGCCAGCTCGCGCCGCAGCATCGCCTCGATCATCTCGAGGCCGTGGTCCGAGGTGTTGAGGCAATCGAGCACGGCATAATCCTCGCCTCCGTGCTCGATGAATTCATCGCGGCCTTCAAGCGCCAGTTCCTCGAGCGTCTCGACGCAGTCCGCTGCGAAGCCGGGGGCGGCGACCACCAGCCGCTTCGTGCCCTTGTCGCCCTCGGCCATCAGTGTCGCATCGGTCGAAGGCTCAAGCCATGCAGCCGGGCCGAAGCGCGACTGGAAGGTGGTCTCGAAGCGCACGCCTGCAAACTGCGGCCGGGTCGTCAGTTCCTCGCGCAGCAACCGCGCGGTCTTGGAGCAATGGCAGTAATAGGGATCGCCCTTTTCGAGCGTCTGCTGCGGCATCCCGTGGAAGCTGAGGAGCATGACCTCTGGCTGGAAGGCGAGCGCCTCGACCTGCCGGGTGAGATCATCGGCGAGCGCGGCAAGATAGGTCGGCTCGTCGTGATAGGGCGGCACGAAGCGCAGCGCCGGCTGCCAGCGCATCTTGCGCAAAACCCGCGCGACCTCATCGAACACCGTCGCGGTCGTCGCGGCGCAATATTGCGGATACATCGGCGCGATCAGGACGCGGTCGCAGCCATCCGCCATCAGCATCGTGACGCGGCTCTCGATCGAGGGGTTGCCGTAGCGCATTGCGTAATCGACGACGACCTTTTCGCCGAAGCGTCCCGCCATCGCCTCGGCCTGACGCGAGGTGATGTCGGCAAGAGGCGAGCCGCGGTCGGTCCAGATCTTGGCGTAGGCCTTCGCGCTCTTTTGTGGCCGGGTGTTGAGGATGATCCCGCGCAGGATCAGCTGCCATGCAATCGGCGGAATCTCGACCACGCGCGTGTCGGACAGGAACTGCTTGAGGTAGCGCTTGACCGATTCCGGGTCCGCCCCGTCGGGCGTGCCAAGGTTGATCAGCAAAACGCCAATCTTGCCGCTCTTGGCGGGAGGGTGGTCGCCCGGAAGGCGCTGGGTCTGCCAGGTCATAGCCCGCCTAACGCCTGCCGCGCGTTTCGTTTCCGGGCTGCGGCGAATGCCCGCCCGGCTGTTGCAAAATTGTCGGGGTCATATGCCGTCCGAAAGTAAGGGCAGGCGGCGCAGGCGCAAGCCTGTCGCCGAAAAGAGCGCATTGGCGATCGCGGGCGGCGCGACCACCGCGCCGAGCTCTCCCGGGTCGGCAGGCGAGGCCTCGCTGGCGAGGAACTCGATGCGCATCTCCGGGCAATCGCCGAGCGTTGGCAGACCGAGCGCGGCATCGCTCGCCGCCTCGGGAAGTCCGCCGCGCAGCCGCAATGGGTTGCCGAGCGCGATGCCAATGCCGAACACCAGCCCGCCCTCGATCTGCTGACGCGCGATATCGTGATTGACGATCCGGCCGATGTCGACCGCTGCGGAGAGTCGGATGACCCGCACCCCACCCTCGCCCTGACGCGCGGTGGCGACGCAGGCGATACGCGCAGCGTCCGGGCCCTCGCCGATGCGCGCGCAGGCGAGGCCCTGCCCACTCCGGTCGACCCCGCCGTCCCACTCGGCCAGCTGCGCCGCGCGCTGCAGGCAGGCGGCGAGCCGCACGTCGCTACCAAGCATCGACATGCGGTAGGACAGCGGCTCGCGTTTGGCCCTGGCGGCGATCTCGTCGATGAAGCTCTCGATCGCGAAGATCGTCGGCCCGTGGGCATTTCCCCGCACCCGGCCGACCGGCAGGCCGATCTCGGCCGGGATGTGTTCAACCAGCAGCGCCGGGATTTGATAGGGCGGCACCGCGCCCTCGCAGGCGAGCGGATCGGGCTTGCCGGTCGTTTCGCGGATGGCGGCGGTCGTGGTGAGATTGCCGAACAGGCGCTTGCCGAACTCAAGCGCGGCGGGCGGCGTGGCGATGCGGATGCGCATCGCGTCGATCGCGCCTCCCTCACCATTGGTGCCGCGCTTGGCGAGCTGTGCGCCGAGCAGCAGCCAAGCCGGAGCGCGCGGGCGGGCGCGGATCAGCTCGTCGCGGCGCGACCAGGTAAGCTGCACCGGGCGCGGTCCGTCCTGGGCGAGCTCGCGGGCAATCAGCGCGATCTCGATGGCATGGTCGTGCTCCAGCCGTGCATCGAAACTGCCGCCAGCGGGCATCGGATAGAGCGCCACGTCCTCGGCGGCGAGGCCAATGGCGCGGGCGGCGGCGAGGCGGGCCTGCTCGGGAGCCTGCGTCGCGATCCACAGATCGAGCCGCCCGTCCTCGTAGCGCGCCGCTGCCGTGGCGGTCTCGAGCGGGGCGGCATAGGCGGGCTCGACCTCGTAACGCCGCCCAATGTCGACCCGCTGGAGTGCCTCGCCGCCAAAGCCGGTCTCGGCGATCATATGCGCTTCGCCTGCTGTCAGAAGCGTGTCGAGCTTTGCGGCGATGTCAGTGCTGTTGACCGGCGCGGCCGTGCTCCAACGCGGCTTCATCGCCTGAAGCGCGGTTTCAGCGCTCCACCATGTATCAGCGGCGACCGCGAGCCAGCGCTTGCTCTGGACGATCCCGGCGATGCCCCTGATTCCGGCAAGCCCCTTGATGTCGAATCCGGCGAGTTCGGAACCGTCGACCGGCCCGTGACGGATCGAGGCGAACACCATGCCGGGCAATCGCACGTCGCCGGCAAAGCGGTAGGAACCGTCGACCTTTGAAGGCAGGTCGATGCGCGGGTAGGCGGGCGCGCCGTCGACATCGGCGGGGAGCGGTTTTTCGCGCGGGGGCTCGGGGCGCAGCGGCGGGGGGTCGGGCGGGGTGACCTCGGCGGCTTCCTCGGCCAGCTCACCGAAACTGGCGCGGTTGGCGGCGTGGGTAACAAAGCCGTTCTCGACCTCGCATTCCTCCGAAGCGACGCCCCAGCGTGCGGCGGCCGCTTCGGCAAGCATCGATCGGGCTGCGGCGGCGGCTTCGCGGCAGGGCATCTCATAGGCCGCAAGCGAAGTCCCCGCCGCAGTCGCATTGAATCGGTTCGACTGGGCAAAGCGCGTCGCGATGAGGTCGTCGGCAGCGGCGGATAGGCCGGCAAAGTTCGGATCCCACAGCGCCATCCACTTCTTCGCCAACGGGAGATTGGCATAGGCGCCCGAAACGGGGGCCGGCTCGACTGCCACCTGCCGCCAGTCCGCACCCAGTTCATAAGCTACGATCTGCGGCAGGAGCGTGGTGATCCCCTGCCCCATCTCCAGCTGCGGCACCGCAACCGTCACCACGCCGTCGGCCGCGATCTTGAGCCACGCGCCGAACACGTGTTCGGTGCTGGTCGCCACGAGAGGCGTGCGGTAGCTGCGCGGCATCAGCCACCAGGCGACGACCAGGCCACCGCCCGCCGCCGCTCCGACCAGCAATCCGCGCCGCGTCACCGCCATCGCTCAGATTTTCCCCGTGTCGAGCCAGCGCGCCAACCGTTCGGCGATTGCGACGAAAGGCGCCGCTTCCTCGCCATCACCCGCAGCGGGCGGCTCACCCGTGTCGCCCGCGATCCGCGTCGCCAGCGTGAGCGGCACCCGGCCAAGGAAAGGGATCTCAAGCGCGGCGGCGAATTTCTCTACCCCGCCGTGCCCGAAAGGATCGCTGATTTCGCCGCAATGAGGACAGGCATATCCCGCCATGTTCTCGACGAGGCCGATGATGGGCACCTCGCCTTGCTCGAACAATTGCCCCGCGCGTGCTGCGTCGATCAGCGCGAGGTCCTGCGGGGTCGAGACCAGCACGGCACCGTCGGGCTTATGCGCCGAGAGCATCGAAAGCTGCACGTCCCCCGTCCCCGGAGGCAGGTCGACAAGCAGCAGATCGGTCTCGCCCCAATCGGCATCGATCAGTTGCGAGAGCGCCTTTCCAGTCATCGGCCCGCGCCAGGCGAGCGCCTTTCCGGACGAGACGATGTGCCCCATCGAGAGCACCTTGACGCCGTGGCGGCTGTCGATCGCCACCAGCTTGTCTCCCTCGGGCGTGGCGGCGGGTTTGATCCCTTCGGTCGCCAGCAGCTTGGGCTGCGAGGGGCCGTAGATGTCGCCATCGATCACCCCGACGCGGCGACCCATCCGGGCGAGCGCGACCGCGAGATTGGTGGTCAGCGTCGACTTGCCGACCCCACCCTTGCCCGATCCCACCGCGATCAGTCGGCGGCGGCGACGCTCACCGGTCAGCGCGACGCGCACCTCGTCGATATCGGGAAGCGGCAGGAGCGCGGCGGTGATCGCCGCCTCGAGCTCAGCGCGGGCCGCGTCGGACAGATCGCCCGCCTCTGCGACGATCACCGCGCGCCGTCCCACGATGCGGGCCGAACGCAGGCGATGGTTGATTTCGAGGGTGAGGGCAGAACGAATTGCCGCCTCCTCGGCTTCGGCTTGGCGGGGCGGTTCGGGCAGGTTGTTCATTTCGCCACGCCTCTAACACCAAATTCACGCAGCGAACCCCTGTTTTTCGCTCGAACGCGTGCCTATAAACACCTGATGCAGAGAATGGACGGCTGGAGAGAGCGTCTTGGCGCGGGCCTGAAAGGCCTTGCCATGGCTGGCAAGAACAACCCCTGGGGCGGAGGACCGGGCGGCGATGAGTCGTCAGGCGACGACGGTGGCGGCGGCGATGGTGGCGCTGGGGGGGACGGTCCGCGCAACCCGTGGCTGCCCGGCGGCAGCGAGCCCGGCAAGCGCCGCTCGGCCAGCATCGAGGACATCTTCAAGAGCCGCGGCCCCGAGGGCCCGCGCCGCGCGGGCGGCGGACCGGGCTTTCGTCTGCCAGAGCGCCCCGGCGGCAAGAGCTGGCTGCCGGTGCTCATCGCCGGCACCGCGCTCGTCTGGGTGGCGGTCACCAGCGTCCACTTCGTGCAGCCCGGCGAGCAGGCTGTCGTGACCTGGTTCGGCGGCAAGTATTCACACGAGCTCAGTTCCGGCACCAACTTCACGGCGCCCTGGCCGATCCAGCAAGTCGAGAAGGAAAATGTGACGCAGGTGCGGCTCGAGGAGGTGCCCGGGACCAAGACTGAGAAGTTGATCCTGACCGGCGACCAGAACCTCGTCGACTTGAGCTACCTCATCCGCTGGAACATCTCGGACCTCACTCTCTACAAGTACCAGCTCAGCGATCCGCAGAACGCGCTGCTCGAAATCGGCGAAGCGGCGATGCGCGCCGCAGTCGCACGCCAGAAGCTCGACACCGTGCTGACCGGCGCGGGACGCGCCGAGATCGAGCAGGACGTCCGGACCGCGATGCAGGCGAGGCTCGATGCCTATCGATCGGGCATTTCGGTGCAGGGGATCGAAATCAACAAGGTCGATCCACCGAGCCGCGTCGAGGAAGCGTTCAAGGACGTCTCCTCCGCGCAGCAGGACGCCGACGCGGCGATCAACCGCGCTCGCGCCGTGGCGCAGCAGGTGCTGGCCCGCGCCCAGGGCGATGCGCGCGAATTCGACGACATCTATGCCGAATACAAGCTGGCACCCGAAGTGACGCGCCGCCGCCTCTATTACGAGACCATGGAGCAGATCCTGTCCAAGACCGATAAGACCATCGTCGAATCCGGCAACGTGACGCCCTACTTGCCGCTTCCCGAACTCAAGCGCCGCGCCCAGGCCGCGCCGCAGCAGCAGGGGCAGTAAGGTCATGAACAGCGTGCTTCAGAACTACAAGACCATCGCCATCGCCGCCATCGTGCTGCTGGTCGCGTTGATCGCCAGCGTGGTGATCGTGCCCGAAACCCATCAGGGTGTGGTGGTGCAGGCGGGCAAGCCCGTGCGGGTGTTCAACCGCTTCCGTCCCGACGTGGCCTACGGCCAGACCGGGGCGGGGCTGGTGCTGCGCATCCCGTTTCTCGAACAGGTGCAGCTGATCGACCGCCGCGTGCTCGATCTCGACATGGAGCGCACGCAGGTGCTCTCCAACGACCAGCAGCGCCTGCAAGTCGATGCCTATGCCCGCTATCGCATCATCGATCCGGTCAAGCTCGTCGAGCGCGCCGGAAGCGAGAGACAGCTTGAGGCGCAATTGCTGCCAATCCTCACCTCGGTGCTGCGCCAGGAGCTCGGGCGGCGGCCGTTCTCCGCCCTGATCAATGCCGAGCGCGGGTCCGCGATGGAGAACATCACCCGCTCGCTCGACCAGCAGGCGCGGGTCTACGGCGCGCAGGTGCTCGATGTGCGGATCAAGGCCGCAGACCTGCCCGAGGGCCGTCCGCTCGACGCCGCCTTCACGCGCATGGAAACCGACCGTGAGGAGGAAGCTGCGACGATTCGCGCAGCGGGCCAGCGCGATGCGCAGATCATCCAGGCCGAGGCGTCCGCCGAAGCTGCGCGCATCTATGCCGATGCTTACGGAAAGGACCCGAAGTTCTACGACTTCTACCGTGCGATGCAGAGCTATCGCCAGACTTTCCTCGTCGGCGAGGGCGAGAGCAGCATGGTGCTTTCGGACGACAGCGAGTATTTCCGCCAGTTCAAGGGGAACCGCTGATCGACCAACCGCCGAAAGCGGGCGCCGAACGTGCGATGCGTTCAATCGGCGTTCAGCGGCGCGAGGGGCATTTGAGACCGCCGATCCGTTGATCGGGACGGCTCCGCAAACGGTTTGAGGAACAGCGCGAAACCTTCGCGCATTTTCCGCCAAGGACAAGGACCAAGAGGACGTGAACAAAGTGCGCTATGTATACGGACTGTCGAGCGCGCTGCTGGTAGGCGGCGCTGCTATGTCGCTGATCACTGGCTCGCCGCTCGGTGCGCAGGTCGCGCAGAACGACGATGCGGTGATGAACCGCGTGGTGCCGGTCGCCGGTGCGCCGGCGAGCTTTGCCGACCTGACCGCGCAACTCGCCCCGGCGGTGGTCAACATCTCCACCCGCCAGCGGATCGAGGTCGCGAATAACCCCTTCGCCGGCACCCCCTTCGCCGATCTGTTCAACCGCCGTCAGGGCGGTGGTGGCGGCGAGCCTCAGACCCGCGAGGCACAGTCGCTGGGCTCGGGCTTCATCATCTCTGCGGACGGGATCGTGGTCACCAACAACCACGTGATCTCCCCGCCGGATACCCGTGCCAAGCTGGAATCGATCTCAATCACCCTGCCCGATGGCACCGAATACGAAGCAGATCTGGTCGGCGCGGACGCCGCGTCTGACCTTGCGGTGCTGAAGATCCGCGCCAATCGCAGCTTCCCCTTCGTCCGTTTCGGGGATTCGAGCGCGGCGCGAGTGGGCGACTGGGTGGTGGCGATCGGCAACCCCTTTGGCCTTGGCGGCACGGTAACCAGCGGGATCATCTCGGCGGTCTATCGCAACACCGGGCAGGGCGGGCCCTATGACCGTTTCCTGCAGACCGATGCCAGCATCAATCGCGGCAATTCGGGCGGCCCGCTGTTCGATATGCGCGGTAACGTGATCGGCATCAACAACGCGATCTTCTCGCCCTCGGGCGGGAGCGTCGGGATCGGCTTTGCGATTCCCGCAGAGATCGCCGCGCCGATCGTTGACAAACTGCGTAGCGGTCAGGAGATTCAGCGCGGCTATCTCGGCGTCGGCCTCGCGCCGATCGACGAGGACTTTGCCGCATCGCTCGGCCTGCCCAAGCGCCGCGGCGAGCTGGTCCAGACCGTGCAGGACGACAGCCCAGCCTCGCGCGCAGGACTGAAGCCCGGCGACATCGTCGTCAAGGTCAACGGCAAGGACGTGAGCCCCGAGCAGACCGTGTCATTCACCGTCGCCAATCTCCAGCCTGGAGCCAAGGTACCGGTCGAAGTGTTGCGCGACGGCCAGCGGCTTAACATCACCGTCACACTCGGCAAACGGCCCACCGAGGCAGAGCTGCAGAGTCAGGCTCAGACCTTCGACCCCGAATCGGACGAGCCGATGGCACCGGGCACCTCGGACAGCACCATCGAGCAGAAGCTCGGCCTTCAAGTCACACCGATCACCGCCGCTATAGCCCGCTCGCTCGGCGTGCCGGTGGATACCAAGGGCGTGGTGATCGCTGCGGTCGATCAGAACTCCGATGCCGCACGCAAGGGTCTCGCCCGTGGCGACCTCGTCCTCTCGGCGAACTATCAGGCGACCCCGACGGTCGAAGCGCTGCTGGCACAAATCAAGGCGGCGACCGACGCCAAGCGCGAGGCGATCCTGCTGCGCGTTCAGCGCCGGAACAACCCGCCGGTCTTCATGGCCCTGCGGCTGCGCTGATCGCCCGCACACCATACAACTAAAATGAGGCGCCGGGATCACAATCCCGGCGCCTTTTTGGTTGGGCTTGATAGCCTTGGCGCTACTGCTCGGGCAGCTTGGTCGCGGGCTGCGTTGGAGGCCTGCGCGGTTCGCGCTGCGGGCGCTGGTTGGGCTGCGGCAAGGCTCCCCCGGTCGCCTGTTCGAGGAAATCGTCGCTCGCGGCAGGTGGCGGGCCCGGCACCCGCTCTCCATCGGGGCCGATCACATTGGGTGCCGGCTCGCGCTGTCCGGGCTCAACCATGTTGCCAGCCTCATCGATGTAGTAATAATCGTCCGGCGCGCCGAACATCGCCTCTTCGTCGGGCTCGAGCTGCCAATCGGGAAGCGTCAGCGTCACATCGAACTGCTCGACCGGGCGGCTCTTGACGGCAAAGCGCATATAGGCGGCAAAGGCCTGCGCGGGTGCGCGCCCGCCCTGCAGGCCTGGCACCGCCTTGGCATCGTCGCGGCCCATCCACACCCCGGTGGTGATGCCGCTGGAGAAGCCGATGAACCAGCCGTCCTTGTTCGAGCTGGTGGTGCCGGTCTTGCCCGCCACCGGGCGACCGATATCCGCGGCGCGGCCCGTGCCGGTCTGCACCGCAGCCTGGAGCAGATCGGTAATGCCCGCAGCGACGTAATCGGGCACCGCAGCTGAGGCCTTCGACGGCTGACGGCTGTAGAGCACATCGCCGCTCGCCCCCGTGACCTTGACGATGCCGTAAGGTTCGACCGGCACCCCATTGGCTGCGACGCCGGCAAAGGCCTGGGTCATCTCGATCACCCGCACCTCCGAAGAGCCGAGCACCATCGAGGGATAGGTGTCGATCTTCGAGCTGACCCCGAAGCGACGCGCCATTGATGCAACCGTGCCAAAACCGACCTCGTTGCCGAGTTGTGCCGCGACGGTATTGATCGAATAGGCGAAAGCGGTCCGCAGGTCTGTCTCACCGACATTGCGGCCGTTCGAGTTGCGCGGGCTCCAGCCCTCGATCGTCACCGGGGTGTCGACCACCTTGTCGTCGGGCTTGTAGCCCGCTTCGAGCGCGGCAAGATAGACGAACAGCTTCCATGCCGAGCCGGGTTGACGCAGCGCGGAGGTGGCGCGGTTGTAGTTGCTCGCCACGTAATCGGTGCCGCCGACCATTGCGAGGATTGCCCCATCGCGATCGAGGCTGACCAGTGCCCCCTGCGATCCCTTGGGCGTGTTGGCCTCAATCGCGGCGGTCGCGGCGCGCTGCATCCCGATGTCGAGCGTCGTCCATACCTCGATCGGCTCGTTGGTCTCGGGCAGGATGATTTCGAGTTGCGGCAGCACCCAATCGGTGAAGTAGCGCACCGAGTTCTGCCCGGCCTGCTCCTTGAGCTGCACCGCGCTGACGTCGACGTTCGCCTGATCTTCCGTGATATAGCCCTGCTCACGCATCAGGCCCAGCACCACCTTGGCGCGGTCGACTGCGGCCTGCACGTCGGCAGTGGGCGAATACTGGCTCGGCGCCTTGACGAGGCCGGCGATGATCGCCGACTCCCCGACGGAGAGTTCGTTTGCTGGGTGGCTGAAGAACTTGCGGCTGGCCGAGTCGATGCCATAGGCGCCGCCGCCGAAATAGACCTTGTTGAGATAGAGCTCGAGGATCTGCTCCTTGGAGAACTTCCACTCGAGCGCCAGCGCCAGCACCGCTTCGCGCGCCTTGCGGTCAAGCGAGCGATTGTTGTTGAGAAACAGGTTGCGCGCCAGCTGCTGGGTGATCGTCGAGGTTCCGCCGAGCCGCTTGCGCGAGCCCGTCACCCCCTCGACCATCGCCCCCGTCAGTCGAACCGGATCGACGCCCCAATGCGAATGGAAGCGCTTGTCCTCGACCGCGACCATGGCGTTGGTCATGTTCTTGGGGATATCCGTGTAGTCGATCCACTCGCCGAAGCTCGGCCCGATCTCGACCAGCTCGCGCCCGTCGCGGGCCCGCACAAGGATGGTCTGCCCCGGCTGGGTCGCCTTCAAGGTGTCGTAGTCGGGCAGCGACTGGGCGGCAAAACCGACCGCGAAGGCGAGGAACAGGAGTCCGAGCAACGCGAGCCCGCCACCCCAGACCATGAGGCGGCGCAGCCATAGCCTGACGCGCGAGGGCGGCCCGCCCGCCTCGGGCCCGCTCGGGGCGGCGGCGCTGGAACGCTCCGCCGCCGAACGGCGCGTGCCGCGTGCGCCCTTGTTCTGCAACCGCTCACCCCTTTTCGACATGACCTGTGCCCAATTGATAACCGCCGGGATGCCGAGCGGACCGCGGCCCCTTGCATAGGCAAGTTGTAACCGCGGGTGAACCCGGCTTTACGCGGCTCTCCCCGGTGCGGCGCGCGAAACGCTCAGCTCTCGGCGGGAGTGAAGATCAGCGACGCCGAATTGATGCAGTAGCGCAAGCCTCCTTGCTCGGGCGGACCGTCGGGGAAGACATGGCCAAGATGTCCGCCACACTTGCCGCACCGCACCTCAGTGCGGATCATACCGTAAGCGGTGTCGCGGTGCTCCTCGATCACCTCCGCGTCGGCGGGCTTGGTGAAGGCAGGCCAACCGCAGCCCGAATTGTACTTGGCGGTAGAGTAGAACAGCTGCGTGCCGCAGGCGGCACAGTGATACTCGCCCTCGTCATAGAACTTGTCGTATTCGCCGGTAAATGCGCGCTCGGTGCCCGCCTCGCGCAGGATGTGATACTGCATCGGGCTTAGCTTCTCGCGCCATTCGGCGTCGGTCAGGCTGCGGGGATCGTCGGTCATCGGGCTACCTCTCTCGTTAACGCCAATATCGGATTGTCGCAGACAATCTGCAAGCGCGACCGCGCGCCCGCAGCGATGCGGCCGTCAGGTCGCGTGAGCGAGGATTTCGCGCGCCGGATGGCGTGCGGAACACAAGCACCCCGCGAGAGTGGCATTTCGCAAGCGAGCCTTCTTTCGTTACCTAACCGTCGAGCAGCGCATAGTGAGGGGGCGGCTTGATCACGTCCATCCGCTCGGTGAGAAGCGGGCGGAAGCTCGGGCGGCTCTTGAACACCGCATACCAGCCACGCGACTGCTCATGGCCCGCCCAGTCGATCCCGCCGAGGTAATCCGCAACCGAAATCTGTGCCGCAGCGGCAAGGTCGGCGAGGCTCATTGTCGAGCCTGCCACCCAAGGGCGATTGTCGATCAGCCAATCCAAATAGTCTAAGTGGCCATGGGCGAGCTTCATCGCGTTGCGCAGCGCGCCGCTGTCAGGCGGCTGGCGCAGGATACGCTTCTTCATCCGTTCGGAGAGCAGCGGCGCGGTGACGTCGGCGTAGAAGTTCTCGTCGAACAGCGCGACCAGTCGGCGGATCTCGGCGCGCTGGCTGGCAGTGCCGTTGATCATCGGGTTGCGGTCAACCGTCTCCTCGAAATACTCCGCGATTGCGCGGCTGTCGGGGATGGTGATGTTCTTCTCACGGTTGACGATCACCGGGGTTCGTCCGGCGGGGTTCAGGTTGAAGAACATGTCGGAGGTCGCCCAGGGGTCCTCGCGCACCAGATCGAAGGGAATGTTCTTTTCGCTCAGCAGCAGCCTGATCTTGCGGCTGAAAGGGCAAAGCGGGAACTGGTAGAGGTGCCACATGATGGGCGTTTCCATGCCCCATCCGGCGCAGCGAATCCAGCACCCGGGAGGGCGGGCGCGGGGATATGTCGGCGGTTCACAGCCCGGCGGCGGATTTCATCAGTTGGCAGGCGGGCATTATCGCCGCGATCCGCTCAGCGCCGTCGGGCTTGCCGTGATCCTGGACCCCGTCGAAGGCCAGCGCAATGACATCCTCGCGCGTGAGGCCGATCTCCTCCATGAGCTTGGCCATCACCTGCACGAAGAACTCGCGCCCGCCGCCCGTTTCCATATTGGGATAGGCGGCCCCGCGCGGATCGCCCGCCTTCTGCCAGCGGCTGATGGTGGCAAAGGCGACCGCGCAGCGCGCCGCGGCGGCCTGCTCGATCGGCAACTGGTCGATCGTGATCGCGGATTGCGGTGCCTCGGCAGGCGGCTCGGCAGGAGCATCCTGGAGCGCGAGCGCGGCGGCGAAAAAGGGCATGAGCATGAACTCTCCTATGCCTGCGGAGATGAACCTGTGGCTACCGAAAAGCGCGTTGCCGCGCACCCTCATCCGTCCTAATCCGCAACTCACCTTATGAGAGGAGACGCAATTCCATGTTCAGTCACATTATGATCGGAACCAATGACTTCGACGGCGCCAAGGCGTTCTATGATGCCGTGCTAGCCACGCTCGGCGCAGGCCCCGGCAATATCAACGAAGCCGCCACCGGCCACAAGCGCGCGTTCTGGTTCCACAATGGCGGGATCTTCGCGATCAGCCAGCCGATCAACGACGCGCCGGCCTGCGTCGCGAACGGCGCGACCATCGGCTTTGCCTGCGACAGCCTTGAGCAGGTGCAGGCCTTCCACGATGCGGCCGTTGCTGCCGGAGGCAAGTCGATCGAAGATCCGCCGGGGCCGCGCACGGGTGCGATGGGGACGTTGAACCTCGGCTACGTGCTCGATCTCGATGGCCACAAGCTGTGCATGCTCCACCGGGCAGGCTGAAAACTACCTACTCAATTCGAACACCGCGAATTCGGCGCGCCAGTTAGCTGCTGGCGCGCCGATCTGCTTTTCGCCTGAGAAGAACCACGCGCGCTCGACCTTGGCGCCCTTCTTGGCCGCCAGATCGCGGAAGTCTTCGACCGTGACGTGGTGGATGTTCTGCGTCTCGTACCAGCTCACCGGCAGGGCGCGCGTGACCGGCATACGGCCGCCGAACATCAGCGCCGCGCGGGTCCGCCAATGTGCGAAGTTCGGGAAGGAAACGAACGCCCTCCGGCCCACGCGCAGCAGGCCGTCGAGCATCAGGTCGGGCCGGGTCGCGGTCTGGAGCGTCTGGCTGAGGATCGCGTAATCGAAGGCCTTGTCAGGGTAATTGGCAAGGTCGAGATTGGCATCGCCCTGCACCACGCTGAGGCCCCGCGCCACGCAGCGCTCCACCAGCGCGCCGTCCAGTTCCATGCCGCGCGCGTCGCAGCCGCTCGCACTTTCGAGCTCCGCCATCAGCGCGCCGTCGCCGCAGCCGATATCAAGCACCCGGCTGCCGGGTGCGACATGGGCGGCGATTGCGGCAAGGTCGGGGCGCAGGTTCATTCCACGAAACCCTTCACCACCCGGTCGAGCTGGTCGTGCTCGAGCAGGAAGCTGTCATGCCCGTGCGGCGCAGAGAGCTCCACGAAGCTGACCTTCGCGCCCGCCGCGTTCAATGCATGAACCACGTGGCGGCTCTCGGCGGTCGGGTAGAGCCAGTCGGTGTCGAAGCTGACAATGCAGAACCGCGCCTGCGTTCCGGCGAAGGCGTCAGCGAGCTTTCCGCTCCCCGGAACGTCGGCGAACTCTTCGGCAATGTCGAAATAGTCCATCGCGCGGGTGATGTAGAGGTAGGAGTTGGCGTCGAAGCGCCGGGTGAAGCCGCTGCCCTGATAGCGCAGATAGCTTTCGACCTGGAAATCGGCGTCGAAACCGAAACTCTTGGCGCCCTTGGTGCCATCGGGGCGATCCTGCAGCCGCCGCCCGAATTTTTCGGTCAGGCCAGCTTCCGACAGGTAGGTGATATGCGCGGCCATCCGCGCGACCGCCAGGCCGTTGTCAGGCTTGGCCTCGCTCTCATAGTAATTCCCGTCGGCCCAGGCGGGATCGGCCATGATCGCCTGCCGCCCGACCTCGTGGAACGCGATGTTCTGCGCGGAATGCCTTGCGGTCGCAGCGATCACCAGCACCCGCACGGCGCGTTCCGGCCAGTTGGCGGCAAGGCTCAGCGCCTGCATCCCGCCCATCGACCCGCCGACCACGGCGTGGAGGCGCGCGATCCCAAGCCCGTCAAGCAGCGCCACCAGCCCGCGCACCATGTCGCGGATGGTGATGACGGGGAAGCGCATCGCATAGGGTTGGCCATCAGGGGCGGGACTGGCTGGGCCGCTCGAGCCCATGCAGCTGCCGATCACGTTGGCGCAGATCACGAAGTGCCGATCAGTGTCGATCGGCTTGCCCGGGCCGACCATCCGCTCCCACCAGCCGGGCTTCCCGGTGATCGGGTGCGGGCTCGCCAGATACTGGTCGCCGGTCAGTGCATGGCAGATCAGCACCGCATTCGACGCGTCGGGCGCGAGCGCGCCATAGGTCTCGTAGGCGATCTCAGCACCTTCGAGCTCCTGTCCGCTGTCGAGCGGCAGGGGATGGGGAATGCGATAGACCGGCGAGATCGGGGCGGCGTTCATTGGCCGTGCGAATTGGGGGAGCCCCCCGCCCATGTCAATCGTCACCCGATTGCGTTGCGTTTTCGCGCTGTATTCGCGGGCGCAAACTGGTTACACGCGCACGCCTCATGTCCAGACCTCAACCTAAGCCTTGGATCGCGCAGATCCACGCCTACGTCCCCGGCAAGTCCAGGTCTGCGAGCGGCAAGCCGCTGGTGAAGCTGTCCGCCAACGAGAACCCCTTGGGCTCCAGCCCCGCGGCGCTCGCGGCGCTGGCTGAGGCCCATGTCGCAGCGGATTATCCCGATCCCGACGCGCGGACGCTGCGCGAGGCGATCGCGGCGGTCCACGGGCTCGATCCCGACCGGATCGTATGCGGCACGGGCTCAGGCGAGCTGCTGCACTGCGCGGTGCAGGCGCTTTGCGGGCCGGGGGACGAGGTGCTGGCCTCGCGCTATTCGTTCTCGCTCTACCCGCTGCTCGCCCAGAAAGTCGGCGCGACGCCGGTGCTGGCGACGGACGACCAATATGCGGCAAGCGTCGACAACCTGCTGGCGGCGGTGACCGAGCGGACCCGTGTGGTGCTGCTCGACAACCCCAACAACCCGGTCGGCACCTTCCTGCCGCCTTCGGAGGTGGAGCGCCTCCACGCCGGGCTGCCGTCCGATGTGCTGCTGGTGGTCGACGAGGCTTACGGCGAATATGTCGATCCCGTTCTCCAGCGCGCGGGCTTCGAACTGGCCGCCGCGCATGAAAATGTTCTGGTCAGCCGCACCTTCTCAAAGGCCTATGGCCTCGCTGCCGAGCGGGTCGGCTGGGTGACAGGCGCAGCCCACCTGATCGACCTCGTCAACCGGATGCGCGGCGCCTTCAACGTTTCGGTGAGCGGTCAGAAAGCGGCCATTGCCGCACTGGGCGATCAGGATTTCGTCGTCGCCAGCCGCGAGCACAACGTCCGCGAACGCACCCGCCTCGTCGAAGCGATCGCGGCGCTGGGCAACCACGGCATCACCGCCTGCCCGAGCGAGGCGAACTTCCTGCTCGTCCACTTCGATGGTGCGGTGACGGCGGCGCAGGCGCTCGAGGCGCTGTCCGATGCCGGCTACGCGGTGCGGCACCTGCCCTCGCAGGGGCTGCCGGGCAGCTTGCGCATCACTATCGGCAAGACCGAGGATATGACCCGCGTGATCGCAACCTTGCGCGGATTGTGCGGGGAAGCGGCATGAGCATTACCCGCGTCGCGATCATCGGCCTCGGCCTGCTCGGCGGCTCGATCGGGCTTGCGGTGAAGGCGCGTGGTTTGGCCATAGCCACCACCGGATGGGACCTCGACGCGGCGGTGCGCGAGCGGGCCGCGGCGCGCGGGCTGGTAGGCGAGGTGCACGAAAGCGCCGAGGACGCCGTGGCGCATGCAGACCTCGTGATCCTCTGCGTCCCCGTCGGCGCGATGGGCGATGCGGCACGGCGCATCGCGCCCGGCCTCGCCCCGCACGCAATCGTCAGCGATGTTGGCTCCTCCAAGGCTGCGGTCGCCGAGGCGCTCGCCGCCGCACTTCCCGGCGCCTGCATCATCCCCGCGCACCCTGTCGCAGGCACCGAGCAGAGCGGGCCGGAGGCGGGCTTTGCGACGCTGTTCGCGGGGCGCTGGTGCATCATCACCCCGCCCGAGGACGCGGACCCGGCGGCGGTCGAGGCGCTATCGGAGTTCTGGACGGCGCTCGGCTCAAAGGTCGAGTTGATGGACGCCGCGCACCACGATCTGGTGCTTGCTGTGACCAGCCACATTCCGCACCTCATCGCCTACACCATCGTCGGCACCGCGAGCGATCTGGAGGACGTGACCCAGAGCGAGGTGATCAAGTATTCTGCGGGCGGTTTCAGGGACTTCACCCGCATCGCCGCGTCCGATCCGGTGATGTGGCGCGACGTGTTCCTGACCAACAAGGGCGCCGTGCTCGAGATGCTCGGACGCTTCACCGAGGACTTGACCGCATTGCAACGCGCGATCCGGTCAGGTGACGGGGACACCTTGTTCGACCTCTTCACCCGCACCCGCGCGATCCGCCGGCAGGTGGTCGAGCAGGGTCAGGACGACGAGCGGCCCGATTTCGGTCGTGAGCACGGGGCTTAGCATCAGGAGCAACCCGCCAGCCGATGTTTCACGTGAAACAGGCGTTTTGGCGGGGGTCAAAGGGGGGCCTAAGGGGGGTCTAGGGGGGGTCTAGCAGGGGTCTAACGCGGATCTGGCGCCGCCTATGGCCACGCAACTCACACCAAGCCTTAGCCCGGGGTGTTCAGCACGTTGATCGCCGCATGCACGCGGGCCTCAACCTCCTCACGCGGGAGGCCTGCGGGGATTGTCTCGCCCACCTTGTAGGTGATCCGCCCAGGGCGCTTCACCACATGGTGGTAGGTCGGCGCGCTATCCACCGCGATCGGCACAACCGGCAGCTTCAGCAGCTTGTAGAGCCCGGCGAACCCCGCCTGCAAGCCGGGCCGCGTCCCATAGGCCACCCGCGTCCCTTCAGGAAAGATCACCAAGGGACGCCCCTCGTCCACGCGCTGCTTCGCCAGCGCCAGCATTTTTCGCAAGGTGTTGGCGCCCTTGTCGCGCGCCACCGGGATCAGGCCGTAGACCAGCGCCGAATAGCCCCAGCCCGGGATGCTGAACAGCTCCTGCTTGGCAAAAACGGCCGGATCGGTGAACAGGCGCGGGGTATCGATCGCCTCAAAGAAGCTCTCGTGCTTAACCGCGATGAGCACTGGCGGCATCGGGAGCACCCCATCGATCACCACTTCGATCCCGAGCACATTTTCGACGCACCACAGATGCCACCCGCCCCAGCGGGCCACGATCGGACGCAGCCACGCCTTGCGGGCAATGATCGCAACCACTGCCGCGCCCACCAGAAACACGCTGCCGCCATAGAACAGCACGTAGAAGGCGAGCGAGCGCAGCAACGCGACAAACCAGGTCAAAGGTCGACCAACCCCGCTGCACGGCTCGCAATCAGCTTGTGATATTCGAGGAACAGCGTGCGCAAATCGGGCTGCGAGGGCACCGCGTCACGGATCACCGTAACGTGCGCGGGCAGCGTGCGGTCAAGCTCGCCCGCGGCGCGGCGCATATGCCAGTCGGTGGTCACCAGTCGGAGCGAGCGGATCTCGTTCTGCGCCACCCACTTGGCGGTTTCGGCCGCGTTCGAGCGGGTGTCGACCGCGGCGAAGCCCAAAGTGACGCAGCACGCCATCTCGCGCGGGGAGACGCCGAACTCGGCAGCGAATTCCTGCGGGCGCACCTCGGGGTCGACTCCGCTGACCAGCATGCGTTTGGCCTCCCCGGAACCGAGCACCGCGAGCCCGCGCGCAATCCGGCCCGGCCCTCCGGTGGGGACGATCACCGCGTCGGTGCTTACGCCCTTCTCGGCCGGACGCGGCAAGGCGACGACGAACCACAGGAAGCCGAGCGCCCAGAGGAGAAACAAAAGGGATAGCGCGCGCCTGATCATCGTCCGGTGCCTAAAGCATGTCACGCAAGGCAAGCGCAATGGTGATGCGCGCGGTCGCCATCGCAAGCAGCACACCGGCAAGCGGGATGCACGCGATCACCAGCCAGTCCGCGAGCATCAGCCCACCGCCGCCCACCATGCCGCTGTCCAGCGCGGCAAATTGCTGGCCGAGCAGCCACACCGCGCCCGCGCCCGCCAGCCCTCCGAACACCGCGCCGAAGGCCGCTTCGCGCACCACGTCGCGCAGGAACACGGCGGCGATCTGGCGCTGGCTCGCGCCCAGAAGATGCATGATCTCGACCGTCTCGCGCGCCGCAGCAAAGGCGTTGCGCGCCGATAGCCACACTGCCGCAGCGGTCGCCAGCGCGACCAGCGCGATAAGACCGAAGGCAAGGTATTGCAGCGCCGCGAGCGCATCCTGCACCGGACGCAGCCAATCGCCCTGGGCATCAACCCGGGCGCCGGGCACCTGGGCGCCCAGCAGTGCCTCGATCCGGGCAATCTCGTCCGGGCCAGCGCTACGGGTCAGTTCGACATCGATCAGCGCCGGGATCGGCACGTCGCCGCTCGCCACGCCCTCGCCAAGCCACGGTTCGAGCATCGCGTTGAGGTCTGCCTCGGGCACCAGCCGCACCGCCTGCACGCCTTCGATTCCCGTCAGCACCTTGACGGCCGCCGCGCCGCGCGCGCTGCGCAGATCGGGGTTGGGTTCGACAATCTGCACGCTCACCGCGCGCGACAGCCCGGCATTGGCGCTGCTTGCAAGGTTGCGCAGCGCAAGGCCCCCGGCAGCCGCAATCACCACCAGCGCGATGAGAATGGCGATGACCCAGGGGATCGGCCCGGTGAGCCGCGTCGGCGGCAGCAGCCGCGCTGCTGCGCGCCCACGTGGACGGACAGGCGCGAGGGTATCCTCGGCCTCGTTGTCCGTTTCGGCGGAAAGCGGGGGGAGTGTGCTCATGGTGCTCAGCTCCCGCCTGTGCCCGGCGCGGAGGGACGCGGCGGATAGCGCAGTGCGCCGGTGGGATCGGAAAGCTGGCCCTTGTTGAGCCGCATGATCAGCGAATCCGGCACCTTCTTGAGGAGGTGGACATCGTGCGTCGCCACCACCACCGTGGTGCCAACCCGGTTGTTGAGCGCCTCGAACAGCCTGAGCAGCTTGAGCGCCATTTCTGGGTCGACGTTGCCGGTCGGCTCGTCGGCGATCAGCATCTTGGGCCGCGCGATCACGGCGCGCGCGATCGCCACGCGCTGCTGTTCGCCCCCCGACAGTGTCGGCGGCACGGCATGGGCGCGGTGGGCGAGACCCACCCAGTCGAGCATATCGCCAACGGCCTTGACGACCTTCTTCTCCTCGGTTCCCGCCAGCCTCAGCGGCAGGGCGACATTGTCGAAGGCGGTGAGATAGGGGACCAGCCGGAAGTTCTGGAACACCACCCCCAATCGCCGCCGCAGCTCGGGCAGGCGGGTCTGCGGCATGGTGACAAGATCCTGCCCGAACATCCGGATCGCCCCGCGCGAGGGGCGCTGGGCGAGGTAGAGCATCTTGAGCAGACTGGTCTTGCCCGCCCCGCTCGCGCCGGTGAGAAAATAGAAGCTCCCGGGGTAGAGCGTGAAGGACAGATTGCTCAGCACCTCGGGGTCGGTGCCGTAGCGCAGCCCGACATTGTCGAACTTGACGTGTCCCTCAGGGCGATCACTCATGCCTTGCGCACCTATCAGGGGCCCACGCGGCGGGGAAGCCGAAGAACGCGCAACTTGCACGTAGATACCCGCTTTTGCGCCCCGCAATGTGGAAAACGCGAGGTAAATGGGCCCCTCCGCAGCGCTTGCTCTTGTGTGCGGTACTGCAAAGCCTAATGAAAAATGTGACATGATCATCGCCTGCCCAGCCTGCGGCACCCGTTACGCCGTGCCCGATGCCGCCATCGGCAGCGAGGGGCGGACCGTGCGCTGCGCCAAGTGCAGGCACAGCTGGTTCCAGGATCCTGAAGAGCCCGGTGCCTCCACCGCGCCGCCTGCCCCGTCGCCGCCTGCCCCGTCGCCTCCGCCCGCACCTCTGCCGGAGCCGGAGCCGGAGCCAGTCGCGCCGCCGTCCGCAGCACCCTCCCCACCTCCCGCGCAGCCTGCACCAGCGCCAGAACCAGCAAGCGAGGGGCCGTCCGTCAGCCACTGGCGCACGCCGGAGCCAGAATCGCCGCGCAACTACAGCGAGGAGGATGCCTCGATCGCCGTGCGCGCGCTGCGGCGTGGCCTTGGTGCGCCAAGCGAGGAGCCCCCCCCTCCGCCGCCCGCACCTCCCGCGTCCGTGTTCAGCGAACCGCCCGCCTCCTTCCCCGACACGCCCGCGCCCGACGAGGGCATGGCTGACGCGCCCTATGAAGAGGACGAAGGCTACGACGAGGACAGCGGTTCGCAATTCGATTACCGCGCGCCGTTCACCCGTCCGCGCAACACGCTGCGGATGTGGACGCTGGCGGCGCTGCTGTTCGCTGCTCTGGCGGGCGGAACTGCGGTGGCGGTCAACTATTACGGCCTGCCCGAGTGGCTCCCGCTCCAGCGTCCGACCTTCGGCGTCGGCCGGCCTGGTCTCGAGCTTGATTTCCCCAAGGCGCAGCAGCGCAAGGAGCCGCTCGAGAACGGCGAGGTGATCTTCCGGGTGCGTGGCACCATCACCAACTCCGCCAGCGAGAGCCTCGATGTGCCGAACCTTCTGGTGGTGTTCAGCGACCGGCGCGAGCGCAATATCGGCGACTGGGTGGTCGTTCCCGCCAAGCGCCGCCTTGCCCCGGGCGAGACCGTGACGGTGACCGAGGCGATCGCCAACATCCCGCCCGGGGCTGCCGTCGCCGACCTCGGCTGGGCCCCGCGCTAAGCGCGCCCCGCGGTACCTCGTTCAGGGCGTCGTTTAAGAGCTTGCGCCGCCGCAAACCCCTTGCTAGGGGCCCGCTCCTACCACGGGGCCAGCACATTGGCTGCCCCGGCAAAACCCGAGTGCGGTCGTGGCGGAACTGGTAGACGCGCAACGTTGAGGTCGTTGTGGGCGAAAGCCCGTGGAAGTTCGAGTCTTCTCGACCGCACCAAACAGT
>JAIYAL010000190.1 GCA_027489095.1 Erythrobacteraceae bacterium | reverse complement strand
ATAGATCGAGGCCCTGCTGCTGGCAGAACTCCGTGAGCGTCGGGCCCTCCACAAGCTCCATGACGATGTACGGCCGCTCATCCTCCGTGAGGCCTGCGCCCAGCACCGTCGCAATGCCAGGATGCTGAAGCCGTGCCAGCACGCGTTGCTCACGTTGAAAGCGTGCCAGCACCTCCTCGGAGTCGATGCCCCCGCTGGCAGCCGCACCGACGACAAGCACAACGACTACGTGTTCGAGCGCCGCGTGTTCCAGGACAATGGCGACGGCACGCAGAGCTTCGGCCGGATCGATTGCTATAAGCGCGGCTGCTTCATCCTTGAAGCCAAACAAGGCAGCGAGGGCGACCGCGCTGCAGCCGCCAAGGGCGAGGCCGACCTCGACCTTTTCGGCCAGACCGCCAGCGCCCGTGTCAAACGCGGCACCGCGCGGCGTGGCACGCCGGGTTGGGCCAAGGCCATGGTGCAGGCCAAAGGCCAGGCCGAACGCTATGCCAAAGCGCTGCCTGCCGATCATGGCTGGCCGCCGTTCCTGCTGGTGGCAGACATCGGCTACTGCATCGAGGTCTATGCCGACTTCACCGGCACCGGAAAGGCCTACGCCCAGTTCCCGGATCGGGCGCGCTATCGCATCATGCTGGAGGACCTCCACGACGAGGCCGTGCGTGACCGGCTCCGCGCCATCTGGACAGCTCCCAAGGCGCTCGACCCCGCGATCCAGTCGGCCAAGGTCACGCGCGAGATCGCCGATCTCCTTGCCACGGTGTCCAAGCGGCTCGAAGCGCGCGGCTACAATGCCGAAAGCGTCAGCGGCTTCCTGATGCGCGTCCTCTTCACGATGTTCGCCGAGGATACCAAGGTCCTGCTGCCGGAAGACAGCTTCAAGACCCTGCTGCGCGAACACATCGGCAATGCCGGCATGCTCCACCATTCGCTGAGCGCGCTGTGGAAGGCGATGGACAAGGGCGAGTTCGCCCCCGCGCTGCGCACGCAAGTGAAGCGCTTCAACGGCTATCTGTTCAAATCCACCGATGCCCCTGTGCTCGATGACGATGAACTGCAGGTGCTGATCCAGGCGGCAGAGAAGGACTGGACCGAGGTGGAACCGGCCATCTTCGGCACCCTGCTGGAGCGCGCGCTGAACCCGAAGGAGCGCGCCAAGCTCGGCGCGCACTACACGCCCCGCGCCTATGTCGAAAGGCTGATCGGCCCGACGATCATGGAGCCGCTGCGCGCCGATTGGGACGGCGTACGCGGCGCGGCCGCTACCCTGATCGAGGAGGGCAAGGCCGACGAGGCCAAGGCCTTTGTCGAGGCTTTCCATGCCCGGCTCGCGCAGACGAAGGTGCTCGATCCCGCCTGCGGCACCGGCAACTTTCTCTATGTAGCCATGGCGCGGATGAAAGAGCTGGAAGGCGAAGTGCTCGATCTGTTGGTCGAGCTGGGAGACGACCAGTACGTGGCCGAGCTGACCGGCCACACGATCACCCCGGAGAACTTCCTCGGCATCGAAATCAACCCGCGCGCGGCAGCCATTGCGCAGCTGGTGCTGTGGATCGGCTACCTCCAGTGGCACTTCCGCGTGAACGGCCCGGATCGCTCCCCGCCCGAGCCAATCTTGAAAGACATCCGCACCATCGAAAACCGCGATGCGTTGATCGACTTTGACGACAAGGTGCTGGAACTGGACGAGGACGGTAAGCCCGTCACGCGTTGGGATGGGGAGACCATGAAGGTCCACCCCGTAACTGGCCGAAAGGTGCCGGACGAGGACGCGCGGGCTGAAGTCTACCGCTATGTGAAGCCGCGCGCGGCAAAGTGGCCCAAGGCGGATTTCATCGTGGGCAACCCGCCGTTTATTGGCAAGCGCGTTATGCGAACAAGGCTTTCCGATCCGTATGTTGATGCTCTTCGGTCAGCCAAAGACGTTCCCGATGGTGCCGATTTTGTAATGTACTGGTGGAGCGCAGCCGCTGACCTTGTTCGGGCAGGAAGCACAAGGAGGTTTGGCCTCGTAACCACCAACAGCATCTCCCAAGGCTTCAATGCACGATTGGTTGATGAGCATCTTAACTACAAGGCACCAATTTCAATCACTTATTGCATTCCGAACGCACCATGGGTTGATGATCACGATGGTGCAGACGTACGAGTGTCGGTGACAGTTGGAGCAGCTGGCCTCCATGACGGGCGCCTTGTCGATGGAGTAGAAGGCCTTGATAAGCTCCAGACATTTGAGGCCGTTGGTCGCATTGGCGCAAGCTTAACTATCGGGGCCGACGTGAGATCGGTTCAGCCTTTGATGGCCAACAAAAACCTATGCGCTGTCGGGTTTCAGCTCAATGGCAAGGGCTTCATTATCAGTCCAGAAATGAAGCGCGAATTTGAAACCGACACTTCAAGCCCGAGCATTGTCTTCCCGCTCAGGAACGGCAGTGACATAAATAGGAGACCTCGCGACCTGTACGTCATCGACGCTTATCCGCTTTCGGAGGGCGAACTTAAGAGCCAATATCCTAAAATCTATCAGCATTTACTGGTTCATGTGAAACCGGAAAGAGACTCCAACCGAGAGGAAAGTCGACGGTTAAACTGGTGGCTATTCGGCCGAACAAACGAAAACCTTAGAATGGCGATGAGGGATATCGAGGAGGTTATCGTTGGTTCTGTGACAGCTAAACACCGGCTATTTGATGTAGCTGATGCTGCGACGCGGATCGACAGCAGCGGGTTCGTTATCGCGTTAGCCGACCCGCTTTTTCACGGGGTAGTTTCCAGTCGACTCCACTGCGTCTGGTCGATTGCTACTGGAACGCGGTTGGGGGTTGGCGACGACCCGCGATACAATAAGTCAACTTGCTTTGAAGCGTTCCCATTCCCCGCCGATGTCCCCGAAGCGCTCAAAGACAGGATCCGCAATGAAGCCGAAGGCCTCGATGCCTTGCGCAAGCGCGTGCTCGCCGAGCACGAGGATCTGACGCTGACGCGGCTCTACAACGTGCTCGAAGCCCTGAAGGAAGGCCGCGCGCTGACCGATCCCGAGCGCGATATCCACGATCGCGGGCTCGTGACGCTGATCCACCAGCACCACGATGCCATCGATGCGCTTGTCGCGCAGGCCTATGGCTGGCCCGCAGACCTCTCCGACGAGGAAATCCTCACCCGCCTCGTCGCGCTCAACAAGGAACGCGCCGCCGAAGAGGCCAAGGGTCTGATCCGCTGGCTGCGGCCCGAATTCCAGGCGCCGGACTACGCCGCCCCCGT
>JAIYAL010000220.1 GCA_027489095.1 Erythrobacteraceae bacterium | reverse complement strand
CGTGGCGCGGGCGGTCGAGCACGCAGCCGTTGATCTCGGAGGGCTTCACGCCCTTGGCCGAGGCGACCGCGCAGACGTTCTCGGTCGCCGACTTGGCGAGGTCGATGATGTCTTCGGGATAGCCCGGGCCGACCGCGAGCTTGTCCATGTAGACATCGGGCGCGTTGAGCAGGCAGCCTTCTTCCGCCGCCGCCAGCACCGCGAGCGCATTCGGCCCGGCCTTGGCGGTGATCGTGGTGCCTTCCAGCGGGTCGAGCGCGATGTCGATCTTGGGGCCTTTGCCCATGCCGACCTTTTCGCCGATGAACAGCATCGGCGCCTCGTCACGCTCGCCCTCGCCGATCACCACGGTGCCATCCATGTAGAGCGTGTCGAAGGCTTTGCGCATCGCTGCGACCGCCGCCGCATCCGCCGCCTTTTCGTCACCGCGCCCGATCAGCTGCGCTGCCGCGACCGCCGCAGCCTCGGTGACGCGCACCATTTCGAGCACCAGCACCCGCTGGATGGCGTTTTCGTCAATCGCTTGTCCGGCTGCGTTAACGTCGGTATCGTTCGAGGAGTTCATGGGAAATTCAGCCCTCTGTTGGTCTGGTGCCAGCGCCGGTCGGAGCCGGATGGGAAATACCCCCGGCGCTTAAGCGGATGGAGACGGGTTTGTCGAGCAATGCCATGCCTGTCCTGACCGGTTTTCGTGTCGTGTTGACTACATTTGCCTCCGTGCTTGCCCTTGGCCTGACGCCCGCGTTGGCCGCACAGTCGAGCAACAGCGCCGCGCCCCCCCCTGTCTCGGCGCCTGCTCCGGGCCCCGAACCGACATCCGAACCGACATCCGAACCGACATCCGCACCGACCCCGCAGCAGCCGCGCGTCAACCTGATGGTCACCGTGCCGCGCGACGACATCAATGATGCGCAGCTGAGGCAATGCCGCAACGATGCCGACGCCGGAACGCTGAGCGGCGAGATCGTGGTGTGCCGCGAAACCGGCGACGATGCGAGCGCGCTGACCGGAACCCGCGCGGAGACGCAGAAACGTTACGCGCAGGAGACCATGAACAAGGGCAAGCCCGCCGCGCCCGACATGTTCGGCATCCCCGACAACGGCAAGGGCATCGGCTTCGGCAAGGCCCCGCCCCCGGCGATCACCGTCGACTTTGCGGCTCTGCCGACCGCGCCCGCCGGCTCCGACGCCGATCGGATCGCGCGCGGCCTCGCACCGACCGGACGGGAAGAAGAACTGACCGAGGAGCAAGAGCGCGCGCGGCGCGAGGCGCAAGGGATCAAGACCACGGTCCCGCCGCGGCCGCGCAAGAAGCGCGGCTAGGCGCGCGATGCCGGCCCCCTGCTGACCCCGATGCTGACCCCGATTCTGACCGCCGCGCTGCTCGCAGGCCTCGCCCAGGTCGCACCAGGGACGATCGAGACCTGGGGGCCGCAAAGTCCGCAGCGCGGGCCGGAGCGCCTGCCGCCGCCCGCCGGGCCCGCAAAGCCAGTGCCCGCGCGCGTGCCGATCGACCTCGGCCCGGACGCGCCGACCGGGGCGCCACCACAAAGCATCGACATCCTCGCCCAAGAGGCCCCGTCCGAAGCCGCCAGCGCCGCCGCGCTCAAGGAATGCGCCGACAGCCGCGAGGCGGGGATCGTCTCGGGCGAGATCGTGGTATGCCGCAAGGCCGAGGAGGACACCTCGCAGATGCTCGCGGGCAGCCATGAGGCGTGGTTGAAGGCATATGCGGAGCGCACCCAGAACGCTGGCACCCTGCCCCCGCCGGATGTCGCCGGGCCGGGTATCTTCCGCGGGCCCGCGACCGTGAGCGGGCTATGCTTCATTCCCCCCTGCCCCAAGGACCCGGCGCTGATCATCGATGTCGAAGCGATCGAGACGCCCCCGGCCGGATCGGATGCCGAACGCGTGGCGCAGGGCCTCCTCCCGATCGAGGGCGACAACGCGCCGCTCGATGACGAAGCGAGAAAGAGGATCGCGGCGGAGCTGGGCCTGCCCGAGGCACCACCGCCCGCGCCGAACCCGGAAGAGTAGCGCCTAACGCGGCAAAATCGGCAGCACCAGCGGCGCGGCGGTGAGGCTGCCTGAGCCTTCGAGCAGGCCGAGCGCGCGGGTGACATTCGCCTCGCGGCCCTCGTGCGTTACCATGGCCACCATCACCTCGCCCCCGCCGCTGCTGCGGCCCTGCTGGATGAGGCTCTCGATCGAAACGTCGCCGTCGCGCATCGCCGCGGTGAGTTCCGCCAGCACGCCGGGGCGGTCCTTGACCATGAAGCGCAGGTAGGTGCGCTCGGTGCGGTGGCCCGGCTCGGCTGGGGGGAGCGCGGCAAGGTTGGCGACCGGGATCGAGAACGGCGCGCCCACCTCGTCGCGGGCGATATCGATGAGATCGGCGGCGACCGCGCTGGCAGTCGGCCCGTCGCCGGCGCCGGGGCCCTGGAACAGCAGGCGGCCGGAGAAATTGCCCTCGGCGACGACCGCATTGGTCGGGCCGTCGACCGCGCTCAGCGGGTGGCCCTTGGCCACAAGGCAAGGGCGCACGCGCTGGAGCAGGCGGGGGCCTTGCGATGTCTCCTCGACATCGGCCTCACCGATCAGGCGGATCACGAAGCCCAGCGCATCGGCCTGCGCGATGTCGGCGGCGCGCACCGCGGTGATGCCGCTGATCCGCACGCCCGGAAAGTCGATCCGCGTGCCGAAGCCGATCGCCGCGAGAATCGAAAGCTTCTGCCCGGCGTCAACGCCTTCGATGTCGAAGGCGGGGTCGGCCTCGGCATAGCCCAGCCTTTGTGCCTCGGCGAGCACGGCGGCGAAATCGGCGCCGGTCGCCTCCATCTCGGAGAGGATGTAATTGCAGGTGCCGTTGAGGATACCGTAGACCTTGGTGATCACGTTGGCCGAGGTGCCCTCGCGCAGCCCCTTGATCACCGGGATGCCGCCCGCCACCGCCGCTTCGAACTTCAATGCGGCGTTCGCGGCTTCCGCCATCTCGGCAAGCTCGAGCCCGTGGTGGGCGATCATCGCCTTGTTGGCGGTGACAAGGCCCTTGCCGCCCGACAGCGCCGCGCGCGAAAGCGCCAGCGCCGGGCCGTCCGATCCGCCCACCAGTTCCACCACCACGTCGACATCATCGCGCCGAGCGAGCGCGATCATGTCGTCCTCCCAGGCGAAGCGGGCGATATCGACGCCGCGGTCCTTGCCGCGATCGCGTGCGCTCACCGCGACAACCTCGATCGCGCGGCCGGCGCGGGCGGCGATCAGCGCGCCGTTGGTGTCGAGCAGGCGGATGACCCCGGCGCCAACCGTGCCGAGGCCGGCGATAGCGATACGCAGGGGTTTGGTGGCATTGTCGGCCAAGCGGGCCTCCATGGGTGACGGAATAGCCGCGCTTAACCGTGCTGCTCACGCGGTCAAGCGCGGATGCGGTGGATCACCGGCAGGAACACTACCGCGTGATGCGGCGCTCGCACGGCCCCAACGCCTCGCGCACGAAGGCATAATCGCCCGCTGCCAGCCGCCGCTCGGTCGCATCGCGCGAAAGGTTGGCGCCCGACGGCAGCTGCGCGGGGAGCGCGCAGGCGAGGCGGTACCAGCGCAGGGTTTGAGGCGCGGGCGGGCGCGCCGCCGAATCGATGATCTCGCCCCACGAGACACCCCATTGCGGGCGCTGGCCGGGGCGGCGCAGCACGGTGATCGAGACGGGCTCGCGATTTTCGGTTGCAAGGAAAATCTGCGTCTCCGATTCGCCCGTCAAGGTCCCCGGCACGGCGAGCGCCTCGCTCACCCCGGTGATGCGCGGCGGCACCTCGGCGGCGTAGAGCTCGGTGAGGATCGGCCGCAGCCGCGCGTCGAGCTCGGGCGTCCAGGCGAGCTGCGCGGCGGGCGCAACCAGCTGCACCTCGCCTGCCCGCCCCGAAACCGGCCGCGCAAACAGCACAAACTCGCGCTTGGTGAGCTTGGGCACCTTGCCCTTGGGGCCGAGCGGCACGTCGACGAGGTAGGCAAATGTCGCCGGCACCGCCGCCTTCCCGGCGATCAGCGCCAGCGTCTGCGCCTGAATGTAAAGCCGCGCGAATCCCGGTGCGAGGCCGGGCGCCCGATCCGGCTTCAGGGCCGTCTGACGGCGAATCTGTGCCCTGATCACCAACGGCGCAGCGTCCGAAAGGGTCGCAAGATCGGCATAGGTGGGCCCGGCGACAATGTTGGCTGCCGGCACCGCAGGGGACTGCGCGGCGCCCGCCTGCGGCACCAGAGCGAGTCCCACCAGCACCGCCGCGCAAACCCTCAGGGATTTGAATTTCGCCATTAATTCCTCTTTAACCTGTGGGTTTGGCAGAGCCCTCGGGGGCTGTCCTGCCCGACGGCTGTAGCAGAGCCTGTTGCACACGGCTCGCAGTGAATCCGCCATGAACCGCAAAAGCGTTTGATCGGCCAAGGGATGCCCGTTAAAGCCCCTAGTGCTGATCACGCGGGACTGGGGACATTGCCGCGGGAACAGTTCAGGTTGCGTGCTGGAATCAAGTGTCCAGCGCGTGCCAGCCGGATAACCTACGGGCCGTGCCGCAGCGCCGCGCCCGTTTGTTTGTTCCGGCGTGGGAGGACCGAAATGACCGGGATCCGCTCGCCAGCCGCACGCGGCTGAGGGGTGGGAAATGTGCCGACCGCAAGGATCGGCGAGTATTTGGAGAGAAAGCGCTGGATGTCCTACGCTAGCCAACAACAAGGTTTGACCGGCCCCAAGCTAGTCTCAATGATAATCGCGCTGTCGATTGTCGGACTCGTCGGTACGGGCATGGTCATCTACCTCGCCGTCGACGGCATCAAGGAGGCGATCGAGCGGGTGACCACCGTCGACGTCAAGGAGGAAGAGCCGCCGCCACCGGAAGAGCCGCCGCCGCCCGAGGAACAGCCGAAGGTCACGTCGCCGCCACCGCCGGTCGCGCCGCCGCCGCCGTTCAACATCGCGCCCAACCCTCCGCAGGTCGAGACCCGTCCCGACCCGCCGCCAACCTATCAGACCGATCCGCGGCCCAGCACCAACGTCAAGGCTGATCCGGGACCGCCGGTGAAGGGCCCGTCGAAGGCTCGCGGTGTGCAGCCGAAGAACCAGCGCAGCTGGGCGGCCCGCATCCAGGAAAACTATCCGCGCCGTGCCGCGCAGGAAGAGATCGAGGGCACCGTGGGCGTGCGCGTCACCGTGACCGCTGATGGCCGGGCGACCGGCTGTTCGGTGACCTCGTCGAGCGGCTCGAACATCCTTGATGACGCGGCCTGCAAAGATCTGGAACGCTATGGTCGTTTCGATCCCGCGCTCAATGATGACGGCGCTCCGATCAGCGCCGGCTGGTCGACCCGCATTACCTACAAGCTGAACTGATCAATCGGGCCGGCAGCCCCGCGCTGCCGGACCCTCACGACCCATTCTTTTAAGAGGACTTTCGCAATGAACCTTTATCTTCTCGCTGCCGCCGCCGGCGAAGCGCCCGAAAGCAAGTTCGGCTTCGTCGAAGCCATGAAGGAAGGCGGCCCGGTTGCCTGGTCGATCCTCGCCATCATGATCATCATGTCGGTCGGCTCGTTCTACATCATGTTCACCAAGCTGTTCGAACAGAACAAGGTGATGAAGCAGTACGGCAACGTGACCAACCAGTTCTGGCGCGCGGCCAGCCTCAAGGAAGGCGCGACCAAGCTCGACAAGGACAGCCCGTGGCGCCAGCTCGCCGACGATGCTGTCAAGGCCCAGGAAGACCACGGCAAGATGACCGACAGCCTCGAATCGCATGACTACATGCACGGTTCGCTGCAGCGTTCGGAAGATTCGATCAACGCGGTGCTCGCCGGCGGTCTGCCGTTCCTCGCCACCGTTGGTGCGACCGCACCGTTCGTCGGTCTGCTCGGCACCGTGATCGGGATCTACCGCGCGCTGATCAACATCGGCATCGCCGGTAACGCCTCGATCGACAAGGTCGCCGGCCCCGTCGGTGAAGCCCTGATCATGACCGCAGTCGGCCTCGCCGTCGCCGTGCCCGCCGTGCTCGGCTACAACTAT
>JAIYAL010000170.1 GCA_027489095.1 Erythrobacteraceae bacterium | reverse complement strand
TGGTGTGACGGGATGGAGGTGACCCAGTTCACCTATTTCCAGCAAATGGGCGGCTTCGATTGCAAGCCGGTCGCAGGCGAGTTGACCTACGGGCTGGAACGCCTCGCGATGTACATCCAGGGCGTCGACAACGTCTATGATCTGGCGTTCAATTCCTCGGGCGTGAGCTACGGCGAGGTGTTCCTCGAGAACGAGCGCCAGATGTCGAAGTGGAACTTCGAGGTCGCCGATACCGAGGCGCTGTTCGACCTTTTCGCCAAGGCAGAAGCCGAGTGCCGCAATGCGCTTTCCGCAGGCGTGCCCATCGCCGCTTACGAACAGGCGATCGAGGCGAGCCATGTGTTCAACCTGCTGCAGGCGCGCGGCGTCATCAGCGTGCAGGAGCGCGCCAGCTACATGGGCCGCGTGCGTGACTTGGCGCGCTCGTCGTGCGAGGCCTATGCGGAGAAGATGACGCCGGAATGGCAGGCCAAGTATCCCGGATGGGTGCTGTGATGGTCCGCAATCTCAACCCCGTTCGCCCTGAGCTTGTCGAAGGGCCGTCCTCCTTTTTGACCGACGCAAGCAAGAGAAGTGCAGTGCTTCGACAAGCTCAGCACGAACGGAATTTCTGATGGCTGACTTCCTGCTCGAACTGCGCTGCGAGGAAATTCCCGCCCGGATGCAGCCGAAGGCCAAAGAGGATCTGGCGCGGCTTTTTGCCGATGCGCTGGCCAAGGCCGGGTTGACGGCCGGTTCGGTCGAAACCTTTGCCACGCCGCGCCGTCTGGCCCTGATCGCCAAGGAACTGCCGCTGGCGACCGCCGCTGTGAGCGAGGAAACCAAGGGGCCAAAGGTCGGCGCGCCGCCGCAAGCGCTCGAGGGTTTCCTGCGCAAGGTTGGCCTGATCGCCGAGCAGCTTGTCGAGCGTGATGGCGTGTACTTCGCCGTGGTCGAAAAGCCCGGACGCGAAACCGCTGCGGTGCTCGCCGAAACGATCCCTGCGATCATCCGCGCCTTTCCCTGGCCCAAATCGATGCGCTGGGGCGCAGCCTCGCTCAGCACGGAGTCGCTGCGCTGGGTGCGCCCGCTTTCGGGCATCATCGCCCTGCTGGACGACGCGGTGGTCCCTTGCGCAATTGACGGCATCGTCAGCGGGCGAACGACGATGGGCCACCGGTTCCATCATTCCGGCCCGGTCGAAATCGCCAACCCGCAAGCCTATATCGAAGCCCTGCGTGCGGCCCATGTGATCGTCCACTTCTCCGAACGCTGCCAACTGATCCGCGAGGGCGCGGCCAAGGCCGCAGCCGAGGCGGGCCTGACGCTGGTTGCCGACGAGGGGTTGGTGATCGAGAACGCTGGCCTGACTGAATGGCCCGTGCCGCTGCTGGGCCGCTTCGACGAGGCCTTCCTCGACGTGCCTCCCGAGGTGATCCAGCTGACCGCGCGGGTGAACCAGAAGTATTTCGTGTGCGAGGGCGCGGACGGGAAGTTGGCGAACGCCTTTGTCTGCACCGCCAATATCGAGCCGAACGATCCCGCTGTGGTCGTCGACGGAAACCGCAAGGTTCTCGCCGCGCGGCTGTCGGATGCGCGCTTCTTCTGGGAGCAGGATCAGAAGACGTCCCTTGAGGACCACGCGAAGAAGCTGGCGCGGATCACCTTCCACGAGAAACTCGGCACCGTCGCCGACAAGGTTGAGCGCGTCGCCAAGCTGGCACGGTGGTTGTGCGAGGAGGGGATTGTCGCAGGCGATCCCGCGCTGGCCGAACAGGCCGCACGCCTGTGCAAGGCCGACCTCGTCACCGAAATGGTCGGCGAGTTCCCCGAATTGCAGGGCCTGATGGGCGGCTACTACGCCGCGAAGGAAGGCTTGGCCGTAGAGGTCGCCGAGGCGATCCGCGATCACTACAAGCCGGTCGGGCAGGGGGACGATGTGCCCACGGCTCCGGTGACGGTGGCGGTGTCGCTGGCGGATAAGCTGGATACTGTCGCAGGTTTCTTTTCAATCGATGAAAGGCCAACCGGCTCGAAGGATCCGTTTGCGTTGAGACGGGCGGCTTTGGGCATATTCCGATTGATTGCCGCGAACGGGCTGCGGACAAGCTTGGTCATGGCTACGTTCGTAGCCCGCATGAATGCGAGCAACGTTTCCGAAGCAGTTATCGCGGAGCAGGGTCGAAAAGCTGAAGCGCTAAATCTAGTCCTCGATGAGCTAGGCGTCGACGCCGCCATGGGGGCCCTCAAGGGTTGGGTGCCAACGCTTGAAGGTTACTCGCTTGAAGGAGAAATTAGGAAGAAGGCGCAACCTGAATTCATAGAAGCCGTCAAGGTTGGAGCTTCGGTCAGGGATTTCCTGCTTGAGCGAGTTCAGGTGGCATTGAAGGATGATGGAATTGCGCCCGGACTCGTTCGTTCGGTCGAATTTGTAGATGGTGGAACTGGCAAAGAGGACGATCTCGTCCGCCTGCTCGCCCGCGTCCATGCCCTCCAGGCCTTCGTCACCACCGAGGACGGCACCAATCTCCTCGCCGGCTACAAGCGCGCCGCGAATATCCTC
>JAIYAL010000040.1 GCA_027489095.1 Erythrobacteraceae bacterium | reverse complement strand
CGGTTGCCTTCCTTCACCTTCACGCCGACGCGGACGGTGTCGCCTGCGCGGAATTCGGGGATGTCCTTGCCGGACTTGGCGATTTCTTCGGCTTCAATCTGCTGGATCAGGTTCACTGGTCCGGTTCATTAGTTTCACGCCGCGCGCCAGAGGCAGGTTGGACCCGAGCGCCCTCATAGCGCTCCCACAAGTCCGGCCTGCGTGACCGTGTGTCATCCTCGCTACGTTGCTTTCGCCACGCCGCGATCTTCGCATGATCCCCCGATCGCAGCACTTCGGGGATCGTGCGCCCTTCCCATTCCTGAGGTCGGGTATAGTGCGGATATTCAAGGAGCCCCGTCTCGAAGCTTTCCTCGGTTCCGCTAGAAGGCGCGCCCATTACGCCGGGAAGCAGCCGAATGCAAGCGTCAAGGATGGTCAGCGCCGCCATCTCGCCGCCGGATAGCACGATGTCGGCGAGGCTCACCTGCTCGATCTCTGGCCGGGCCTCGAACAGGCGTTCGTCGAAGCCCTCGAAGCGGCCGCACAGGATGATCACGCCGGGGCCTTGGGCGAGCTCGCGGATGCGGTCCTGGGTGATGGGCCGCCCGCGCGGGGTCATGGCAAGCATGGGACGCCCTGCAGCAAGTGCACTGTCGATTGCGCGCGCCATTACATCGCACTTGAGCACCATCCCTGCCCCGCCGCCTGCGGGGGTATCGTCGACGGTGCGATGCTTGTCCTGAGCGAAGTCGCGGATCTGGACCGTCTCGCACGACCACTTGCCGTCCGTCATCGCGCGGCCAGCGAGCGAGACACCGAGCGGCCCGGGGAACATCTCCGGATAGAGCGTGAGGATGGTGGCGGCGAAGGTCATGGCGTGCGCTTACGCCGGGACTTCAGCCCCCGCAACCGCCGCAGCCACCGCCACCGCAGCCCGAACCGCTGTCGCCGCTGCTATCGCTGCTCCCACCGCCGCCGTCGCCGCTGTCGCCGCCCCTCTGGCGCAGCGCGTGGACCGGCTCCCACGGTGTCCCGACCAGCACGCCGGTGCCGAACAGTGCAACAGCGAGCGATGCTTCCTCGGGCCGGGGAGCGTGGGCAATACGGCTGCTGCGCGTCCTGAGGTCGCCGACTGCGGCAAGGCCGGACGCCGTGCGCGGATCGCTTTGCACGAAGCGGATCACCGCGAGGATGGCGGTCAAGCCCATCAGGATCAGGAGGAAACCAGTCGGCTCATCCAGCGCACTTCCGGCCCGCTGGCGATAGAGCCCGAGCACGAACAGCGCTGCAAAAGGCGTGATCGACAGCCAGCGCAGACGCGCATGCTGCTCGGGCCACATCAGCAGCCCACTGCGCCGAAGCCGCACCGCGATGCGTTCGGCATGAAGATCGATGATGCGCCGCGCTTCGCCGCGCGTCATCGGTCCTCCTGCCGCCAGCAGGGCCTTGCCCGCCGCGCCCGAAGCGATGTCGCCCCGCACGACCGCGAGGCGGTCCTTGCCCGAACGCTCAAGCGCACCGCGCACGAAGAGATCGGCGAGCACTGCATCGGCGAATCGATCGCGACCACCCGTAAGCAAGGCCACGCTCTCGGCATCAAGCGCTTCGCCGCGCCTTCCCGTGCCGCGCAGTTGCGACGGTATCCACCACGCAGCAAAGCAGCCTGCAAAAAGCAGGGCGCTGTAGAAAATCAGGAAGTCGCTGCCCGTCCAGGACGAGAACAGCTGCATCACATCATCCTTCCCGCGAGCCAGCCCACCATCGCGGCAAGCAGACCCAGCGCCAGCGCGACCCGGCGAGAGACGACGATAACGCCTGAAAGGTTAACACGAACTCCACGCGGATCTACTTTGAAGCGCCTGCTGGCAGCCGGCCAGATCGCGGCCGGCGGCGCGTGACCGAAGGCGGCCTCGTAGGCGGCCAGCGTCGCGGCATATTGGCGGTAGTAGCGCCCGGCCTCGATCGGGCCACCGCTGGTCGGGCCGTGGTGCAAATCGCTGCGCAAGACGAGCGGGCAGAACACCTCCCAGTAGTCGCGGCTGTAGGTGAGATGGAGGTGCCAGGCCTGATCGACCGCGTCCGATGGCGTGACCTCGTGCCCGGCGGTGACGGCGAGATAGCAGAACCGCCGGTATTCCTCGATCACCCGCTCGCCCTCGGTAAGGCTCCAGCGGTTCTCGCGAGCGAGGCGGGCGGCGAAGGTGAGCGATGCGTCCGCCGGACCGATACGGTGCGCGGCGATGCGCTGCCAGAGATCATCGCAGGGCGGGCTCACGGCCCTAGTCTTCGGCGAAAGCGGCTCCGATCACAAGCCGCTCTTCATCCCAGCCGAGCACGGCGGCGGGGATCATCGGCACCATGAAGGTCTTGGGCCCCTTGGCGGGCGCAGGATCGCGGATGATTTCGATGATGTCGGTCGCGCCGAAATTCTCGATGGCAAGGACAGTGCCGACGGTCTCGCCCGCGTCGGTAACGACGGGCAGGCCGAGCAGGTCAGCGTGGTAGAATTCGCCCTCGGCGAGCGACGGCAGCGCCTCGCGGGGGACATTCAGCGTTGTGCCGCGCAGCTTCTCGGCATCGCCGCGCGAGGCGCTTTGGGCAAGGCGGGCAATTGCCCCGCCCTTGCCGTCGTCGCGCAGTTTCAGAAGGGTGAGCGCGCCGTCGTTGAAGCTCTTGTGGCGCAAGAGCGCCGCTACACCCTCGCCGAAGAGCTTGAGACGCACCTCGCCCGCCACCCCGTGCGCGCCGATGATGGCAGCAAGGGTGACGGGTTTGGTCATTGCGGCTTAGCCCTCGGCCTGCTCTTCGGCGGCTTCGTCAGCGGCAGGCGCTTCCTCGGCAGCGGCTTCTTCAGCAGGTGCTGCTTCAGGAGCAACTTCTTCAGCGGCGGGCGCTTCTTCCGGAGCCGGAGCGGCCGCAGCGGCCTTGGCTTCTTCCTCGGCAGTACGCGCAGCTTCTTCGGCCTCGGCGATCTTGGCGGCACGCTCCTCGGCGCGCTCCTTGGCCTTCTCGCCCGGCTCGCCCTTCTTCGGGTTTACGCGGGCCGCACGCTCCTGGACGCCGGCGGCGTCGAGGAAACGAGCGACACGGTCGGTCGGCTGGGCGCCGACGCCGAGCCAGTAGCGGGCGCGCTCGTCGTTGAGCTTCACGCGCTCGGGGCTGTCCTTGGCGAGCAACGGGTTATAGGTCCCGATCTGCTCAAGATACTTGCCGTCACGCGGGCTGCGGCTGTTGGCGACAACGATGCGGTAATAGGGACGCTTCTTGGCACCGCCGCGCGAGAGCCGGATGGAGATCGACATGAGTAGTTACCTTTCGATTGGAATTGATCTGAAACGTGGAATCTAAAATACTGAACCGGAATCTATTTCTTTATTCGTGGAGGTCCGCCGAGTCCGGGCAGGCCGCCCATTCCTCCACCGGGTCCGCCCAGACCGGGCAACCCGCCCGCGCCGCCCCCAAAGCCGCCTAACCCGCCGCCGGGGCCGCCCATGCCGCCCATTCCACCGGCGCCGCCACCGCCGCCGAACATCGCGGCGAGGCCCTTGAGGCCGCCCATCTTCTTGATCTGCTTCATCGCGCGGGCCATTTCCTGGTGCATCTTGAGCAGCTTGTTGACGGTCTGCACGTCGGTGCCGCTGCCCGCCGCGACGCGCTTCTTGCGCTTGGCGTTCATCAGGTCGGGGTTAGCGCGCTCCTTGTCGGTCATCGAGGAGATCACCGCCTCAAGATGGACCAGCACCTTGTCGTCCATGCCCGAGTTGGCCATCGCCGCCTTGGCCTTCTTCATGCCCGGCATCATGCCCGCAAGCATCCCCAGACCGCCCATGGCGCGCATCTGCTTGAGCTGCATTGCGAGATCGTTGAGGTCGAACTTGCCCTTCTCGAGGTTGCGCGCGAGCTTCTCGGCGTCCTCTTCCTTGATCGTGGCCGCCGCCTTTTCGACGAGGCTGACGACGTCGCCCATGCCGAGGATGCGGTCGGCGACCGAGCCCGGGCGAAACGGCTCGATCGCGTCAAGCTTCTCGCCCGTGCCGGCAAACTTGATCGGCTTGCCGGTGACCGCGCGCATCGAAAGCGCCGCGCCGCCGCGGGCGTCGCCATCCATGCGGGTCAGCACCACGCCGGTGAGCGGAACCTCGCCAGAGAAGCTCTGAGCTACGTTGACGGCATCCTGACCGGTGAGTGAGTCCACCACCAGCAGCACTTCATTGGGTGCCGAGACGCCAGCGACGGCCTTCATCTCGGCCATCAGCGCATCATCGACGTGGAGGCGGCCCGCGGTATCGAGCAGCAGGACATCGAAGTTCTGGAGCCTGGCCGCTTCCATGGCGCGCCGCGCGATATCGACAGGCTGCTGGCCCGCGAGAATCGGCAGGGTGGCGACATCGACCTGGGTGCCGAGCACCGCAAGCTGCTCCTGCGCCGCCGGACGGTTGACGTCCAGAGAGGCCATCAAGGCCTTCTTGCCGTGCCGCTCGCGGATCAGCTTGGCGAGCTTGGCGGTGGTGGTGGTCTTGCCCGAGCCTTGCAGGCCAACCATCATGATCACGACCGGGGGCTTGGCGTCGAGCCGGAGGCCCTCCACTTCCATCCCGCCGAGCGTTTCGACTAGCTCGTCATGGACGATCTTGATGACCTGTTGGCCCGGCGTGACCGAACGCAGCACGTCCTGCCCCACGGCCTTCTCGGTGACGGCGTCGATGAAACGACGGGCGACCGGCAGTGCGACATCGGCTTCAAGCAGAGCAATGCGCACCTCGCGCATGGCGTCGCGCACGTCCTGCTCGCGCAGAGCGCCGCGGCGCTTGAGCTTGTCGAAGACCCCGCCGAGCCGGTCTG
>JAIYAL010000091.1 GCA_027489095.1 Erythrobacteraceae bacterium | reverse complement strand
TCGTAGTGGCGACGCAGCTTCATTTCGCGATAAACACCCTCGCGCTGCAGCTTCTTCTTGAGCGCGCGCAGGGCCTGATCGACATTGTTATCGCGAACCATGATTTGCATAAACGACGAATACCTCATTTTCGAACGCCCAGAGCCCCGCTTGATTCTGCGCGGGGGTGCGCGGTGAATTTCCAATGGAATACGGGCGATTCCCACAGGGGAGTCGCCCTTGAAACCGCGCCCCGATAGTCCAACAGCGCCCCGAAGGCAAGCCGCCTGAGCGCAAGTCCCTGCACATGCACGGCGCGGCTGCGCTAGGCAGATCGCCCTGCCCTCGCTATGGCCGCGCCATGGCCGGTGAAATCTCCCCCCTCATGGCAAGCCTCAACGTCGCTCTTGGCGGCGCGGTGGGCTCGGTGCTGCGCTATCACGCGGGGCGCTTCGTGGGCGATCTTGCCGGGCCGGGCAATGCCTTCCCGTGGGGGACGCTGGCGGTGAATATCGCCGGGAGCCTGATGATGGGCGCTCTGGTCGGCTGGCTGGCGCGCGGCACCCTCGCCGATCAGGCCGCCGAGAATGCGCGCCTGCTGATCGGGGTCGGGCTGCTTGGCGGCTTCACCACCTTCAGCGCCTTCAGTTCCGAACTCGTCGCCATGCTCCACCGCGGGCAGGCGGGCATGGCCGCAGGCTATATCGCCGCCTCTCTCGCCGCCGGGATGGCAGCGGTGATCATCGGCCTCATCGCCGCGCAGAGCGTCCAATGACCGATAACCCCGCCCCGCCCGCAGATAACGTCCGCCAGTTCACCGTCGGCGAGGATGACGACGGCGTCCGGCTTGACCGCTGGTTCAAGCGCAACCTGCCGCAGATCGGCTTTGCGACCGTATCGCGCTGGGCGCGCACGGGGCAGATCCGGGTCGATGGCAAGCGCGCCAAGCCGGAAGATCGGCTGGAGCAGGGCCAGGTGCTGCGCGTCCCTCCCGGCGGCGAGGATGCGCCCACCGCCAAGAAGGCCGCCCCGCGCGTCCGCACGCTCAGTCCTGAACAGATCGCCGAGGCGAAGGACATGGTGATCCGCGAAACGCCCAGCGCAATCGTGCTCAACAAGCCCCCCGGCCTCGCCACGCAGGGCGGGAGCAAGACGACCAAGCACGTCGACGGGCTGCTCGATGCCTTCGTGACCGACGAAAAGACGCCGCGCCCGCGCCTCGTCCACCGGCTCGACAAGGATACCTCGGGCGTGCTGCTGATCGCCCGCACGCCGGGGAGCGCGGCGAGCTTTTCCAAGCGGTTCGCCAGCCGTTCGGCGCGAAAGGTCTACTGGGCGCTGGTCGTCGGCGTGCCGCAGCTATCCGAAGGCGTGATCGACGCACCGCTCGCCAAGCAGCCGGGCACCGGCGGCGAGAAGATGCATATCGACGAGGAAAACGGCGCGGCCGCCAAGACGCGCTACCGCGTGGTCGAGCGCGCCGGCCAGCGCGCCGCCTGGGTCGAATTGGAGCCGCTCACCGGACGCACTCACCAGCTGCGTGTCCACATGGCGGCGATCGGCCACCCGATCGTGGGCGACGGCAAGTATGGCGGCCCGGATGCCTTCCTGACCGGCGCAGTGAGCCGCAAGATGCACCTGCACGCGCGCCGTCTGATCATCTCCGAGCCGAAAGCGGGCGAAGGCTCCGCCAAAGAAGGCTCGAACAAGCTCGATGTCACCGCCGAACTGCCGCCGCACTTCGCGATGAGCATGGACGTATTGGGCTTCGATCAGGGGCTCTCGGATGCTTCGCCCTTGCGCGAGGAGACGCCCGAAAAGACCGGTGAGGAAAAGAAGCAGGCCGCCCGCCGCCACTTCAAGCAGGCGAGGAAGGAAACCCGTGCCCCCCGCCGCGCGCGCGGGGCAGCGAGTGCCAAGCCCAAGGCGAAGGCACCGCCCAAGGGCAAGGCCCCACCCAAGGGCAAGGCGCCCGGCAAGCCCACCAAGCCCAAAGCCCCCGGACTCAAAGGCGGCACCAAGGGCCCGCGGCGCTGATGCATCCCAACCCGCTCTACCGCACCGATGATCGCGGGCTGATGGAATCGCTTGTCGAGGAAATCGGCTTTGGCATGGTCTTCGCGGCTACACCGGATGGGCCGCGTGTCGCCCACACCCCGCTCATTTCGACCGGCGACGGGGCGGTGCAGTTCCACCTTGCGCGCGGCAATGGGCTGGCGCGCCATCTCGACGGGGCGAGCGCCCTGATCGTCGTCAACGGGCCTGATGCCTATGTCTCGCCCCGCTGGTACGCCAATCGCGATACCGTGCCGACCTGGGATTACATCGCCCTTGAGCTCGAAGGACGGGTGCGGCGGATGGCCGACGAGGGCCTTGAGGATTTCCTCCACGCCGCAATCCACATGCACGAGGGCCGGCTAGGCGGTGAGCCGTGGCGCGCCGAGGAGTCCTCCGAGAAGGTCTGGAGCGGGCTGTTCCGCGGCATTGTCGGCTTCGAGATGGAGGTGCTGGCGTGGCGCCCCACCATGAAGCTTTCGCAGAACAAGTCCGCCGACGAACGCGCCGCGATCGCCGAGGGGCTGGAAGCCGCCGGCCATGCCGCCCTTGCCCACCTTGTGCGGAACATCACACCATGACCCGTCTCGCGGTGTTCGACTGCGACGGGACGCTGGTCGATGGGCAGGCCGACGTGTGCTGGGCGATGGAGCGCGCCTTCACCCGCGCTGGCCTCGCGGCCCCGGACAACCACGCGGTGCGCCGCATCGTCGGCCTCAGCCTTCCGGCCGCGGTCCGCGCGCTCGCGCCCGGCCTCTCCGACGACCAGAACCGCGCCGTCACCGAATTCTACCGATCAAGCTTTCGCGCGCGGCGCGAGGAAGGCCTGCTCGACGAGCCGCTGTATGGCGGCATCGCCGATCTGCTGCGCGATCTTCACGCGGGCGGCTGGCAACTCGCGGTCGCCACCGGCAAGTCCGACCGGGGTCTCGCCGCCTGCCTTGCCACGCACGGCATCGCCGATCTGTTCGTCTCGCTCCAGACGGCCGACCGCCACCCTTCCAAGCCCCACCCGGCGATGCTCGAAGCCGCCTTGTTGGAGGCGGGGGCGAGCCGCGCACAGGCGGTGATGATCGGCGACACCAGCTTCGACATGATGATGGCGCGCAGCATCGGGGTCGCCGCGATCGGGGTCGGCTGGGGCTATCACGGCGCGCAGGAATTGCTGGCGAGCGGGGCCGCGAAGGTGGTCGCAACCGCCGCCGAACTGGCCGCAGCCCTGGAGGAGACGCTACCGTGAGCAAATCCGAACGCGAACTTGCCGAGGCACGGGCCCGCAGCGGCTTCCTTGTCATCACTGCGGTGCGGTTCGGCGGGGTTGCGATGGTGATGCTCGGTTTCGCCATCGTGCGCGGGATCATCGACCTGCCTTACGCGGTGGGGGCGTTTGTCGCGGTGGCGGGCTTCTTCGAGATCTTCTTCCTGCCGCGCTTCATCGCACGCCGCTGGAACGCCGGAGACAAGACGCAAAAATGATCCGCCGGTTCTACAAGGACGTCACGCTCGGGGCGCAACCGGGCGGCGGCTGGCAGGTGCAGCTCGATGGCCGCGGGATCAAGACCGTGGGCGGTGCGCCGCAGGTGGTGCCGACCGAGGCGCTGGGCGAGGCGTTGGCGGCGGAATGGCGGCGGCAGGGCGAGATGATCGACCCCGCCAGCCTGCCCTTGCGCGACATGGCCGACTACGCAATCGACATGGTCGCGCCCGACCCGGCAGCGGCGGCGCGCGGCCTTGTCACCTATGCCGAGACCGATACCCTCTGCTACCGCGCCGACCCGGACGAGCCGCTCCACGCGCGCCAGCACGCCGTGTGGGAGCCGCTGCTTACCGCTTTCGAGACGGCGCACGGCATCAGGCTGGTGCGGGTCAGCGGCGTGCTCCACCGCCCGCAGCCTGAACAAGCGCTCGCGGTGCTGGAGGCGCGGCTTATCGCGCTCGATCCCTTTGTGCTGGCCGGGGTGGAGGCGATGACCAAGCTCGCCGCATCGCTGGTCACAGCGCTCGCCGCGTTCGATGCCGCCCACGAGGAGGAGCCGCTGGCGCTGTGGCAGGCGGCGTGTCTCGAAGAGGAATGGCAGGCCGATCTGTGGGGCCGCGACTGGGAGGCCGAAGAACGCCGCACCCGGCGCGAGGCCGATTTCCTGCGCGCCTGTGCGTTTGCGCGGATGGCTATTGGGTAGGCTCTAGCCCGCCGCGACCCAGTCCGCCACCTCGCCCGCGACTGTGTTCGCCGCCGCATTGAGGCCTGCGCCGACCGCGCGAGCCTCGGCTGGAACGCCGGTCTCGCGCGCTTCGAAGCGGCGGGTGGTGACCTTGCCCTCGTTGTCGATCCGCACCGCGTCAAAGCGCACGACTGCCGAGGCGCTGGGCGCGTCATAGCCCATTTCCATCAACGTGCCGCGCACAGTGAGGCTCGCCAACATCGCGGTGTTGTCGCCGTCGATCACCATGGCCTTGCCGCGCGCACGGATCGTCTCTCCGACCAGCCGCCGGAACAGGCGCGCAGGCTTTTCGACCCAGAAGGCTTCCTGGAGATAGGCGATCTCGGTATCGCTCACCGCGACGGGCACGCGCAGCACGTCGAGCTTGGCGGGGGTATCGATCGTCAGGATCGCGATCACGGGCTGTGCCGAGGCGCTGGCTGACCCCACCGGCGCGCTGGCTGCCGGGCTCAAGGTGAGAAGGCTCGCAGGCGGTTCGCCGCCGAGGCTGATGCAGCCGCTCAGCACGAGCATCATCGGAAGGGCGAACAGGGCGGGTCGGGTCATGCGCGGCATGGCATTGTCATCCTCACGGCCAAAAACGTCACGGCTTATAGTCGGGCAGCGACTTGCCGCCCACCAGCGAGCGGGCGCCTTCGCTCTCGAGCTTCTCGGTAAGCGAGCGCAGCGAGCGGGTGGTGGCGCGCAGGTCCTCGAGCGTGGCCTCGGCGGCGGGCAAGGTGGTGGTGCGCAGCTGCCGCGCGGCGGGGCGCGTGTCCTCGAGCGTTGCCGCCAGCGAAGCGAGCGCCCCGTTGGCGCTCTTGAGCGTCTCGCGCAGCTCCTGGGCGAGCGGTGCGCCTTCCTTGTCGAGCACGCCATTGGTGGTCACGGCCAGCTTCTCGACCGCGTCCAACGTCTGGTTCAGTTCCACCAGTGTGGTGCGGAAATCCTTGAGGTTCTGGGTCAGTTCGGGGCTCGCATCGGCAAGACCCGCCGTCAGCCGGTTGGTGTTGCGCAGGATGCCTGCGATCTCTTGCTGATTGTCCGGCCCGAGGATGACGTTGAGCTGCTCGGTCAGCGTCGCCAGCCGTTCCAACAGCAGCGGCGCGTTGGCGACGATCTCGCCAAAGCCGCCGCGCCCCGGTGGGATCACCGGGCGCCCTTCGGGGCAGGCGGTGGTCTCGCAGGTGATCGCCGGATTGTCCTTGCGCGCACCGTCGAGCAGGATCGTCGAGACCCCGGTGAAGCTTGCCTGGATAGTCGCCTGGGTGCCGACGAGGATCGGCACATCATCCTTGACCTTGATGCGCACCCGCACGAATTCGGGATTGTCCTTGGCGAGCGCGATCTCGGTCACTTGGCCAACCGGCACCCCGGCAAAGCTGACCTGGCTGCCATTGGCAAGACCGGAGACCGACTGGCTGTAGAAGATATCGTATTCGTCCTTCCGGCCCTCGCCCAGCCGCGCGATCCAGACGATGAATGCCGCAAGCGCCGCCAGCAGCGCCAGCGTCACCACACCGACCCACAGATTATTGGCTCTGGTCTCCATGCGTCTTCCCTATGCGGCCCTGCGGGCGCGCTTGTCCAATATTCTCTCGCGCTTGGCCCGGCGCATCGTGCTGCTCACGCCTCGCCCCTGAGGTGCGCGGCGTGCGCGCTGCGACCGCGCGGACCGTTGAAATATTCCTCGATCCAGGGATGCCCGGTCGCCACCAGTTCAGGGATGGTGCCAACCGCAATGATCTTCCTGTCGGCGATCACCGCCACCCGGTCGCAGATCTCGTAGAGCGTATCGAGATCATGGGTAATGAGAAACACCGTGAGGCCAAGCGTCTCTTGAAGCTCGCGCGTCAGGCGGTCGAATTTGGCGGCCCCGATCGGATCGAGCCCGGCGGTCGGCTCGTCAAGGAACAGGAGCTCGGGGTCGAGCGCCAATGCCCGCGCGAGGCCGGCGCGCTTCTTCATGCCGCCCGAAAGCTCGGCCGGGTATTTTGGCACCGCGTCCTCGGGCAGGCCCGTCAGCATCACCTTGTAGCGCGCGATCTCGGCGCGGAAGGCAGGATCGAGATCGGGGTAGAACTGCTTGATCGGCACTTCCACGTTCTCGCCCACCGACAGGGTCGAAAACAGCGCCCCGCCCTGGAACAATACCCCCCAGCGCTCGCGCACGACGAGGTCGTTCTCGGCATTCTCTCCGCACAGGTTGCGTCCCAGCACCGTGATCCGCCCGGCTTCAGGGGTCTGGAGGCCGATGATCGAGCGCATCAGCACCGACTTGCCGGTGCCCGAGCCGCCGACCACGCCGAGGATCTCGCCGCGCCGGACGGTAAGGTCGAGGCCCTCGTGGACCGCAAAATCGCCGAAGCGGTTGACGAGGCCCTCGACCACAATCACCGGGCCATCGTCATCGGGATGCTGGTTCATCCGCATCAGCTCACCCCCACCCGATCTCGGTGAAGAACACCGCAAAGAAGGCGTCGAGCACGATCACCGCGAAGATCGCCGAGACCACCGCCATCGTCGTGCGGCGCCCGACTTCCTCGGAATCGCCGCGCACCTGAAGGCCATTGTAGCACCCGGCGAGCGCCACGATCAGGCCGAACACCGGTGCCTTGATCAGGCCCACCCACACGTCGTGGATCGGCACCACTTCCTGGATGCGCAGAAGGAAGGTCACGAAGGGGATGCCGAGCGAGACCTGCCCCACCACCGCCCCGCCGATGATCGCCACCACCGAGGCATAGAAGCCCAGCAGCAGCATCATGAAGGTTGCCGCCATGATCCGCGGAATCACCAGCACCTCGATCGGCGAGATGCCAATGGTGCGCATCGCATCGATCTCCTCGGTCAGCTTCATCGTGCCGAGCTGCGCGGCAAAGGCGCTGCCCGAACGTCCCGCGACCATGATCGCCGTCATCAGCACGCCCAGTTCGCGCAAGGTGATCCGGCCGACGAGGTTCACCGTCAGCGATTCCGCGCCGAACTGCTCCAATTGCACCGATCCCTGCTGGGCGATGACGATGCCGATCAGAAAGCTCATCAAGCCGATGATCGGCAGGGCCGTGACGCCGACCAGCTCCATCTGGTGAACCAGCGCCTTGATCGGGAAGCGGGTCGGGTGGCGCAGCAGGCTGCCCGCGCCGAGCACGATCTGCCCCAGGAAGGCGACCACCCCGTAGATGCCGCCGCCTGCACCGAAGACCTTTTCTCCCAGCGCGGTCGGCACCCGCTCCCACACCGGCAGGCGGTGCGGATGGGTATCGCCCGCGGTCTCGATCTCGCGCACCGCGGCCAGCAGCCGCTCGGCTTCGGGGCTCGCCCCGGTAATGTCGCTGTTTTGCGCACGCGCCAACCGGCACACGACATAGGCCCCGACGGTGTCGATCTCGTCGACGCCCGCAAGGTCGACGATGCGGATGGGCCCGTCCATGGCCCTGAGCGCGGCTTCGAGCGGGCCGATGGTGGCAAGCGTGAGCTGCCCCGACAGCACCAGCCGGGTGCCGTCCGCGCCCCTATCCTCAAGCGAATGTTGCGCGGCACTATGCATCGATTTGAAGGTATGGGGTGATTTTTGCCCCGTCGCAAGGCTCTCTCGATGAAGCGCGCCTCGGTCTTTGGCGCCTGTCCATCATTGCATCGCAACATGGGTGCTGGCATGGGCGCTGCCATCATGAGCGACACTTTGCCCCCCACTCTGCCGACCACTTTCGACCCCGCCGAGATCGAGGCGCGCTGGTACGCGCATTGGGAGGCGAACAACTGCTTCCGCCCCGAGCGGCCTGACGCCGAGGCCTTCACCATCGTCAACCCGCCGCCCAACGTGACGGGCAGCCTGCACATCGGCCACGCGCTCGACAATACGCTGCAGGACGTGGTGATCCGTTACGAGCGCCTGCGCGGCAAGGACGCGCTGTGGGTGGTCGGCACCGATCACGCCGGAATCGCGACCCAGATGGTGGTCGAACGCCAGATGGAAGCGCGGCAGGACAAGCGCACCAACTACTCGCGCGAGGCCTTCGTCGAGAAGGTGTGGGAGTGGAAGGCCGAAAGCGGCGGCACCATCACCAACCAACTGCGGCGGCTGGGCTGCTCGATGGACTGGAGCCGCGAACAGTTCACGATGGACCCGCACTTCACCCGCGCGGTGATCAAGACCTTCGTTGACCTTTACAACGATGGCCTCATCTACCGCGACAAGCGGTTGGTGAACTGGGACCCGAAGCTGAAGACCGCGATTTCCGACCTTGAGGTCGAGACCCGCGAGATTCAGGGCAATTTCTGGCGCTTCCGCTATCCGCTGGCTGACGGCGTGAAGACCGATGCCGGGGACGATCACCTGATCGTCGCCACCACCCGGCCCGAAACCATGCTGGCCGACATGGCGGTGGCCGTGAACCCCGCGGACGAACGCTTTGCCAGCGTGGTAGGCAAGCACATCATCCTGCCGATCACCGGACGGCGCATTCCGATCATCGCTGATGAACACGCCGATCCGGCGCTGGGTTCGGGCTGCGTGAAGATCACCCCGGGGCATGACTTCAACGACTTCGAGGTGGGGCGGCGTGCCGGGATCGCGGCGGGCGACATGCTCAACATGCTGGATGCCGATGCGGCGGTGACGCAGGTGGCCGATGGGTTGATCCCGGCAGAGTTCGTCGGGCTCGACCGGTTCGATGCGCGCAAGGCCGTGGTCGAGCGGTTGAAGGCCGACGGGTTCCTCGTGCCCCACATCACCAAGTCGAAGGACGGCGAAGACGTCGAGCACGACGCCGAGCCGCGCGTGATCCAGACCCCCTTTGGCGACCGCGGCGGCGTGGTGATCGAGCCGTGGCTGACCGACCAGTGGTATGTGAACGCCGCGGAACTCGCGAAGAAGCCGATCGAAGCCGTGCGCTCGGGCGATATCGGGATCGTGCCGAAGACCTGGGAGAAGACCTTCTTCAACTGGATGGAGAACATCCAGCCGTGGTGCGTCAGCCGCCAATTGTGGTGGGGGCACCGGATTCCGGCTTGGTTTGGGCCAAAGGTCGAGAATGATACGATTTCGACCGACATCAGTGACATGTCTAAGAATGCAGTCTTCGTGGCCGAAAGCTCCGACGCACTTCGGGAACAGCTGATTGCCTACTACGGATCAGACAAGAAATTCGTTATTGCAGGCACTTACCAAGATTTTGTGGGCCGCAATCTCGAGACTTTGTCTTTGGAGGTTGCCGGCGACGAGAGCCGCATGGCGGAGATTGTTCTGGTGCAAGACCCAGACGTCCTCGACACGTGGTTCTCTAGCGCCCTGTGGCCGTTCGCCACACTCGGCTGGCCGGACGGCGATGCGCCGCTTTTGCAAAAGCACTTCCCCAACTCGCTCCTCATCTCCGGCTTCGACATCCTGTTCTTCTGGGATGCGCGGATGATGATGATGGGCTTTTACAACATGGGCCAGAAGCCCTGGGACACGCTCTATCT
>JAIYAL010000097.1 GCA_027489095.1 Erythrobacteraceae bacterium | reverse complement strand
TTCAGGATCATCGGGGCCGAAAGCGTGAAGGTGATGAACGCGCCGATGCCGGTAAACCCGATCGCGCCGAAGAGCAGCACCTTGGGGTTGCGGAAAATGGCGAGGACATTGTGGCTCACCGGCCCGCCGATCAGGCGTTGCTCGCGCGCCAGCTCATCGGCGATCCACGCCTTCTCTGCCGGGTTGAGCCAGTCCACCTTATCCGGACTGTCCGGCAGGAAGCGCAGCACCACCAACCCGACCAGCACCGTGGGCAGGCCTTGCACCAGAAACAGCCATTGCCAGCCATGCATCCCGGCGGTGCCGTCCAATCCCAGCAGCCAGCCCGACATCGCCCCCATCACCATCGAGGCTAGCGGCCCGGCGATGTAGAACCGGCTGACCGCGCGGCTGCGGTGGCAGGGCGGAAACCAGCCTGAGAAGTAATAGATCACGCCCGGATAGAACCCCGCCTCGGCCACGCCGAGCGCGAAGCGCAGGATGTAGAACTGCTCGGCCGTCTGCACAAACATCATGCCGGCCGACAGCAGCCCCCAGGTGATCATGATCCGCGCGATCCACTGGCGCGCGCCGAACCGCACCAGCATCAGGTTGGAGGGGATCTCGAACAAGGCATAGCCGAGGAAGAACAGCCCGCCGCCCAGCCCATAGACGGTCGCGCTGAAGCCGAGGTCGGCGTTCATGTCGGCCGCAGCAAAGCTGACGTTCACCCGGTCCAAATAGGCGAACAGGTAAGCAAGGAGGATCAGCGGAATGATCCGCCAGAACGCCTTGCGCATCGCTGCAGCGCCGATTGCCGTCTGGTGCTCGCCCGTCGCTGCCATCAATTCTTCCCCCGGAGCCGGACGCAGCGGGGCAGGCGCTGGAACCCTCGGTTCCATGCGTCTGAAAACCCCTCGATTGCTGCGTTAAACCCTGCCCGGAAGAATGCGGTGCCGTAGCGTCAAACGTCAATCCGGCGGATCGTCAATAAAGCGTGAAAAAAGCGTCAATCCGGCCCTTCAGGCGCGGTTGCTGGGCATTGGCAGCAGATCGGGCCAGCCATACTTGTCCCACGCCTCGGCCATGCCGATGCGTTGGGCAAAGGGGATGAATTCTTCGTGCTGCCAGATGTGACACATCGGTTCGATCTCGGTCCAGATCGACATCAGGCAGGCAAGGTTCTGCAGCGTGATCTGCGTGCCCATCGTTTTAAAGAAGAGTTCGGCATGGCCCATCAGCACTGCGGGCAGAGTAATGGCGAGGTGTTGCTTGTCCTCCATCGACAGATGGAGGAAATCGAGCGTGCGGCAATAGGTCTCGCGGTCCTCGGCCTTGCCGCTGCAAACGCCTTTGGCCGCAGTCAGCCAATAGGCATCAATCATGGCCGGGGGCATCGCACCGGTACCGCTGGGCGGCGGAATGCTGTGCGCCAGCATGTGCCGGGTCTGCTGATAGCATTCGACCGCCCGTTCATGCTCCCCTGCCGCCGCCAGCGCGACCCCCAGCCACATCGAGGGGAAACCAAGATCGACGCAGCGCTGGCCATCAGCGATTGCGGCAGCGATATCGCCCCGGTTAAGCTGTCCCGGACAACGGCACATGTAATGCCGCCCATCAACCGGGTCCTGGGCAATCGCCTCGTCGAGATGGCGCATCCCCTTGGTGGTCAGCCCGCAAAACAGCAGCATGGTGCCAAGCCTGATCGCCACCGCTGAATTGCCCGGCTCAACTTCATACGCCTTGAACGCCAGATCAAGCGCGCCGACGATATTGTTCCGGGTGAATTCGTGCAATGCCAGCAAGCCATAGGCCTGCCCCAGATCGGGCTTGATCGCCAAGGCCTTGCGCACGCAATCGGCCATTTTCGCGGACGCTTCTGTCTGATCGGTTCCGGCCAGATAGATGCCCATGCGCTGATGCACATCGCCCAGCAGCACCCACGCCTCGGCAAATTCGGGATCGATCGCCAGCGCCTGTTCAAGCAATTCGGCCGCCCGGGTCAGCACCCCGTCGCCGAACAGGCGCGCATTCATGGCGCGCCCCTGCAGGTAGAGGTCATAGGCCTCCTTGCTGTTCGAGAGATTGCCCACCACGGGGGCCCGAAGGGCAATGCCCAATGCGCTTGCCAGCGCCTCGGTAACGCCGCGCGCGACGGCTTCCTGAAGTTCGAAAATGTCGTCCAGTACCCCGCCGAACCGGCTGCCCCACAGTTCGAATCCGCTCGTCCCGTCAAGCAGATGGATGTGGATGCGCACCTTTTCGCCCTGACGCTGCACCGATCCTTCCACCAGATGCGAGACCCCCAGCTCCGCTGCGATCTGCGCCGGCGTCATTGTGCTGTCGCGGAAATGGAACGAGGATGTCCGGCCTGCCACCTGCAACCCCGCCACCCCGCTCAGCGCGGTGATGAGTTCATCGACCATGCCGTCGGTGAAGTAATCCTGATCCCCCGACAGCGACGCGGAGCGAAACGGCAGGACCGCGATCGGCGTCTTGCCGGCCGCGCGATCGTCTACAGTGATGCTTTGCCCGGATGGATTGCGCTGCTGCCAGCTCATGTAAAGGCGATCGTGCAACTCTTGATCGCCAGTCCTCGTCAATGCGGCGAGGCCCGTGACAATTGCGGCCTCTAATCTCTGCTCGGCCTTGGCGCGGTGGCGCGCCAGCCAATCGGCGAAGGCATCGCCAAATTCCATATGCTCAAGCAAGGGAGCCGTGCCGTTAATCGCAAGTTGCCGAGCGGCAGCTTCGTAGTCCCCCCCCTTCAGCGCCTTTTCCAGTTCGCCAAGGTCGGTGCTGACGGCTGCAGCGTGGAGGCTGACCCGGCTCCGCGTGACTTGGACAATGTCCTGACCTTCTGATCCGAACGATTTACTCAGTTCGAGCAGGCATTGGCGCAGGCTGGCCTTGGCATGTGATTTGAAGCGTCCCGGCCATAGCAACTCGCTGAGATAGTCGCGTTCGAGCGGTTCGTCGGGCACCAGACACAGCATCGCCAGCAAGGCGCGGACGCGGCGGTTGGAAATGACAATTTCGGCTCCGTCCGGCGCTCTGAACACAAAGCGACCGAACAGCGAGGCGTAGGCAAGGCCCTTTCCATGCACTGGGGCACCCTGCTGACCGCCTTCGCTCATTCCGCTCCCCCCTTGCGGAAAACCACTTAGCGCAAACCGACAAGCGCACAAATTATTCAATCAGGGTTGCGCGGCCGCAGCGAAAAATCTGAGCCACGGGCGAGGCTGACAAACGGACAATCTGGGCCGCAGCTCCTCGCAAATGCACTTGGTCCGATTCCGACCCGCTCTCGATCGCCATGGGTGATGACGACGGGGCACGGATTGATGACATTGCCCTGACCATCACGCAGGCCGCCGCAACCGGTTGCAGCCTATTCAGGAGATTTCCTGACCCAGCTTACGCGTCGATGCGAGCCCGCTACTGGGCAACGCAATCCATCCGGTCGCGGTTGCCGCCTGATAATCGACCGCGAGCACCAGGCGCCCGCGCTGGCCGCGCGCTCTTGGCTTGATGGAACGGATCACCCAACCCTTGGGCAAGCTGTTGGCCGTCCCCTTGCCGCCGCGCATCGATAGGGTGCCGACAGCGCCGAGCGGGCCCCACTGACCGAAATGAGGACGCATCGCTGACCGGCATGAGGATATCCCATGCCTGGCTACGGGCCGCGATGCCGGGCACTACGAGCCGACGCTGTCATCGATCGTCCCTGTTCAGGCGACCAATGCGAATTCGGTTGCCTGCTTGATGGCCTGCTTTGCATCGAGCTCGGCCGCCTCAAATGCGCCGCCGATCAGCACCGGGCTTGCGCCCCTCGCCACCAGTTCGTCGTGCAGCGCGCGGGCTGGAAGCTGGCCTGCACACACGATGATCGTGTCGACCGCGAGCACCTGCGGTTCGCCCTCGATCCGCAGGTGCAGCCCGGCATCGTCGATACGGTCATATTCGACCCCGGCGATCATTTTCACCCCGCGCCGCTGGAGCGCCAACCGGTGGGTCCAGCCGGTCGTCCGGCCAAGCCCCTTGCCGACCGCGCTGGTCTTGCGCTGGAGCAGCCAGACCTCGCGGCCGCTGGATTGCACCACCGGTTCAACGCCGGTGACGCCGCCGCGGGGGTGGTTCTTGAAGTCGATGCCCCATTCTTTCGCAAACACCTCGATATCGAGAGCGCCCGAGGGGCCGGCGTGGCTTATGAGCTCGGCGACGTCGAAGCCGATCCCGCCCGCCCCCATGATTGCCACCCGTTGGCCGACGCTGGCCATGCCGCGGATCACGTCGATGTAGCGCACCACCTTGGGGTGATCTATCCCGGAGATATCCGGCGTGCGGGGCTCGATGCCGGTGGCGATGATGATTTCGTCGTAACCCGCCGCCATCAGATCGTCCGCCGACACGCGGACCTTCAGCCGGAGATCGACCCCGTGCCTGTCGATCATTCGCTGGAAATAGCGCAGGGTTTCGTAGAACTCCTCCTTGCCGGGGATGCGCTTGGCAAGGTTGAACTGTCCGCCGATCTCTTCCGCGGCATCGAACAGGGTTACGCGGTGGCCGCGCTCGGCGGCGAGCGTTGCATAGGCGAGGCCCGCAGGGCCAGCACCTACCACGGCAATCCGCTTGGGAGCCTGCGTCGCGGTCAGCGTTAGCTCGGTCTCGCGGCAGGCGCGGGCATTGACGAGGCATGACGTCTCGCGCCCGGTGAAGGTGTGATCGAGACAGGCCTGGTTGCAGCCGATGCAGGTGTTGATCTCGTCCTCGCGGCCTTCGGCGGCCTTCCTCACCAGATCGGGATCGGCCAGCATCGGCCGAGCCATCGACACCAGATCGGCATCGCCGCGCGCCAGCACCGCCTCGGCGACATCGGGCATGTTGATGCGGTTGCTGGTGATGACCGGAACCGAGACTTCCTTGCGCAGCCTGCCCGTCACTTGCGCGAAGGCAGCGCGCGGGACCATGGTCGCAATCGTCGGCACGAAGCTTTCGTGCCAGCAGAAGTGGGTCGAGATGACGTCGACCCCTTCCGCTTCCAGCGCGCGGGCAAGGCTAGCCACTTCGTCCCACGCCAGCCCGCCTTCGAGCATGTCCATCGCCGAGATGCGGAAGATGACGACGAAATCCGGCCCCACCGCCGCACGCGTCCGGCGCACCACTTCAAGCGGGAAGCGCATCCGGTTCTCCCACGATCCGCCCCAGCGGTCGGTTCGCAGGTTGGTCCTTTCGACGAGGAAGGTGGAGATGAGATAGCCCGCCGAACCGATGATCTCGACCCCGTCATAGCCGGCCTCCTGCGCCAGCGCCGCGCACCGGGCGAAGGCTTCTATCTGTTCCTCGATCCCCTCCTCGTCGAGCTCGGTCGGCGTATGGCGGCCGATACGCGACTTGACAGGCGAGGGTGCGACCGCGCCGGCCACGCCAGCAAGCGGCCCGGAGTGGAGAATCTGCATGCAGATCTTCACATCGGGATCGGCGGCATGGACCGCCGCCGTCACCTCGCGGTGCATGGCGACCTCTTCGGGACCGGTAAGTTTCGCGCCGTAGCCGCCGCTGGGGTGCGGCGAAATGCCGCCCGTGATGATCATGCCCACGCCGCCCTTCACCCGCTCTACGAAATAGGCGGCAAGCCGCTTGCCCGGTTCGGGGCCGTCTTCCAGCCCGGTGTGCATAGAGCCCATGATGATGCGGTTCTTCACCACCTGCTTGCCGATGGTCAGCGGGCTGAAGATGTGCGGATACTTGGGGTGGGTCATGGTTGGTGATGGCCTTCAGTCGGGAATGTAGTCGGGGCGGCGCTTCTCGAGAAAGGCTCTCATGCCTTCGGCGAAATTGGGGCTGGCCGCAGTCATCAGCTGATTGCGGTTCTCGATCGCCATGGCCGCCTCAAGACTGGCGGCATCGACCGCGATGTTGAGGCCTTCCTTGGTCATCCTCAGGCCCATGGGCGAGGCGGCGAGCATGTCATCGATATAGGCCTGTGCGGCGGTCTCCAGCTGGTCATCGGCGACCACCTCGCTCACCAGCCCGGTCGCCAGCGCGCGGCCAGCATCGATAAATCGCCCGGTCAGCATCAGTTCCGAGGCCAGAGACACGCCCACCAGTCGCGGCAGGAAATAGCTCAACCCCATGTCGCAGGCGGACAGGCCGAGGCGGATGAAGGCGGCGTTCATCCGTGCGGTCTCGCCCGCGATGCGTATGTCGGAGGCGAGCGCGAAGGCGAACCCGCCGCCGCAGGCTGCGCCGTGCACCAGCGCGATTATCGGCTGCGGGCAGCGCCGCATCTTGACGTATGCGTCGGCGAGGAAACCCTGAAACCCGAAGCCTCCGCCAAACGGCACCGAGGCCGGATCGCGGCTGGAGTGATCCTTGATGTCGAGTCCCGCGCAGAAGGCCCGGCCCGCCCCGCGCAGGACCACGATGCGGGTCGAGCGGTCGTGATAGAGCGCACCGAAATAGTCATTGAGTTCGCCCGCCATTTCGGTGGTGATCGCATTGAGCGCGTCAGGCCGGTTGAGCGTCAGCCAGTCGACTTGTCCGCGCTTCTCCACCGCAATCGTTGTGTATTGCCCTGCCATCAAACTCTCCGCCGCCGTGGGTATTGCCGCGGCCACTTTGTGCAAGGTTGTAGCTGGCGCAAAGGACTTGTTGCTCTAGCAATTCGCGCAGGTGCATTTTGGTCGCTATGGCCCCTTAGAGGGACGGGAGTCAGGCACCTGACACGCCGCCGACAAGGGAAGAAACTGACATGACGATCAGCGCCGAAGCGCTTGAGATGGCCGCAAGGGTCGAGGCTTTCGTTCGGGAGACAATCTTTCCCTACGAGCAGGACCCGCGCCGCGACCATCACGGTGCGCCGACCGACGAACTGGTCATGGAAATGCGCGAACTGGCGCGCGCGGCAGGCGTGCTCACCCCGCACATCCGGCCCGACGGGAGCCACTTCAACCAGCGCGAAACGGCGGTGATCCTGATCAGGTCGGGCCTCACCCCGCTGGGCATGCTGGCCTGCAACACGCAGGCGCCGGACGAGGGGAACATGTACCTGATCGGTAAGGTCGGCAGCCCTGACCTCAAGGAGCGCTTCCTTGCCCCGCTGGTGGAGGGCCGCGCACGGTCCGCGTTCTTCATGACCGAACCGGCGGAGCTCAATGGCGCAGGCGCGGACCCTTCGATGATGCTCACCACTTGCCGCAAGGATGGCAACCACTGGGTGGTGAACGGCAAGAAGTGCTTCATCACCGGCGCCGAGGGCGCGAAAGTCGGCATCGTGATGGCCAAGTCCGAAGACCCGGACAGCAAG
>JAIYAL010000128.1 GCA_027489095.1 Erythrobacteraceae bacterium | reverse complement strand
GCACGATCGATCTGCGCGAGCGCGGCTTCCAGAGCCTTCTGACGGTCCACGGCCTTCTTGTCCTCTTCCACCAATTTCAATTGGGTAGCCATCGCACGCGCTCCTTCGATTGCCTAGGGTGCGAAATCAGTTTTCCGCTGCCCTGTAGGAGCTATGTATCGCATTTGTTCTCATGGAACAAGTAGGGAACGAAGAAATATTTCGAGGGCAATACGCATCACTCCCTACGCGGGCCCTGCGCGCTCACCCTTGGTCGTCGCGCAGTCGCCAATCGAAGCTGCGGCTCTGGTTGGCGGGAACCGTCACCTCGACCGTCTGGTTGCCGTTCTTCACCACCACCTTGCGCCCCGGGAAACGCACCGCCACGCCCGGCCCGGCGAGCTGCAGGCGCACGGTCACGGCGTGCGGGTTGGCGTTGGTGAGCGTCGCGCGCATCGCGTTCCACTTGCGCGCGTCCGCGATCCCGTTCTCGCTCACGGTGGCGCAGCGCGCGAAGACCTGGCGGCTGGCGCCCAGCGCAAGCTCCATGTCCTGCCCGCTGGCATAGTCGCGCAAAGTGGTCTTGCCGGCGAGCTGGTCGCCGCGCCCCGATGAATCCGGCGTCGGCTCGTAGAGCGTCATTTGCCCCTGCGGCAACGCGATGCCGAGGCCCTTGGCTGTCTCGTTCTTCGTCACCAGCAGCAGGCCGGCAGGGTTCGGTTCGCCTTCGTCGCCGATCCAGTCGTAGGGATCGCACGCGGCCTCGTAGAGGTAGCGCACCTTGACGGCGTCCTTGTCGAGGAAGGCGACCTGCTTCATGCCCTTGGCCGAGACGTCGACCCGTTCCGGCACGCGGAACAGCTTGAGATCGCCGAGGTTCTCTTCGCTGGCGACCATCACAGCTGATTTCATCCGCGAACCGGTGACCGATATGGAGTCCGCCGACATGACCGCAACGGGCATCGCCATCTCCATCATGATCGGCGGCGGCGGTGGCATCGGCGGCGGCACCAAAAGCGCCTCGGCATCCGTGCCCGCAGCCGTGCTGCCCAGCGGATAGCATTCGAGCCGCAGCGGCGCGGCGACCGGCGGATCGGCGAGGCTCTGGTAATCGCTTTCGACGTTGAGCTTGCCGGCGACGATCTGAAGCTTGGCCTTATCGAAGCTTTGGCCGTTGTCGTTGACGAGGGTGAGCCAGCTCAAGAGGTGGAGCGGGAACTCCTCGCCCGCGCTCTTCCCGGCGGGTTGATCCAGCAAGGTGCCGACATAGTTCGCCTGCCAGTCGAAGCCCCACGCAAGGTAGGTGAGCGTCACGTCATAGGCGCCGCCTTCCGGCGAGCTGGTGTCGAGCGAGAACACCGGGCTTGCCGAAAGGCCGGGCGGCACACGCGCGAAGGTGAGCTTTTCGGGGAGCCCCGAACAGCGCACCGCCTCGAAGCCCTGCGACGTCGCGAGCACCAGCCCGCCGTCGGCGCGGGTGCGCACGATCGCCTGCTCGGCCTTGGCCTCGCCGGTCGCGGGATTGGTGCGGGTGATGGTGACGCGGTTGCCAAGCGTCCCGTCGACCAGTGCGGCGGGCGAGAGGAGCTGGGCGTTGCGGTTCTTCTCGATGGTGCCGCCGGGCAAGCCAGTGACGATCGCGGAAACCCCGATCATGCCTTCCGCGACGCCTTCGAAGCGGATCGTCGATTCGCCCTTGGGGAGGGTGACGCGGCGGGTCTCGGAAATCATCGCGAGGCCGCGCGGATAATCGCGCTCCAGCGGCTCGTCGACCGCGCGGTCGGGGTCGCGGTAGATCGTGACCGAGAGGTCGCTGGGCGGTGCGGCGTCCACCACCTCGCGCGCCCACACCGGAGAGGCGAGCGGCACCGCCAACGGCGCGGCGATCACCGCCGCGCCCAGCATCCGGTATGCGGAGAGGCGCATGGCCCGCGCCTCAGTAGCGCGTTTCGTAGGTGACGCGGATCACCCGTTCGCCTGTCGCAGGCACGACGACGCGGTATTTGCGCCGGTCGGCGTTGAGCTGTTCGCCCTTCACGTCCTCCAGCGTCACGCGGGTATCGTCACCCCACCAGCCGCGCATCAGCCCGGCCTGGGTGAGCTCGACCTCGCTGGGCGCAGCCCGCGCGTTGGTGAGGGTGTAGCGCATGGTGGTGCGGTAGAAGGTCTTGGGCCGTTCCACCTCGACGGTGGTGGTCGTCTTGCCGTTTTCGGTGATGCGATAGCGGACGGATTTCTCCCACTCTTCCGAGGTGATCGTCTCGCGCTTCTCGATCTCGGCCTTGACCGTGATGTCAAAGGCATCGCCGGTGACGAGCGAAAGCTCGCTGCCCATCGGCGTGTGGCCGATGCCCTTCTCGCCGATGAACTGCGGGGTGCCCTCGCGGTCGCGCTGGTAGAAGCGTACCGTGCCCGCAGGGAGCGCGTCGCCGAGGCCCTGATCGCGCGAGGTGGAAAAGGCAATCCGGCTCTCGACATTGCGCGGCTGCTCGTCGTTCTGCTGCCAGCCGACGGTGATCGCATAGATCTTGCGCGCGGGCACAGCCTGCGCATCGAGGAAGCTCACCTGCTTGGTCTGGGCATTGGCAACGGTGGTGCGCCCCGCAATCGGGTAGAGATAGAAATCGCCCAATCGCTCGCGATCGGCTGCCTCGGTCCCGGCGCGGGTCATGCCGCGCTGGCCGTAGCCGCCGCCCCGGCCATTATCATTGGGATTGCCCGCGACCAGCACGGTATCGGCATTGCGGAAGGTGGTGCCGGTGTTGTTGGTGAGCGTCACCCAGCCCTGCATGTCGATGGTGCCGGCAGCCTCGTTATAAAGCGCGACGTAGTCCGCGCTCCAGCCGAGTCCCCCGGTAAGATAGCGCAGCGAGACCGGCCGCGCGCCGCCGCGAGTGGAATCGAGGTTGACCGAAAGAGTCGGCCGCGCACGCAGGCCGGGGGGCACGCGGTCGAAGATCACCCGGACAGGCAGGCCGTCGTCGCGCAGCACCTCGATCCGATCGCCGATCTGGATCACCACGCCGCCCGCGACGGAGAGCACCTTGGCGCGCTCGCGGGTCTCGGCGCCGGTCGCCGGGTTGGTGCGCAGCAGCGTCACCATCTGGCCGACCGCCTTTTCCATCAGCTTGGACGGGGTGAGCAGGTCGTAATCGAAATTCTGCTCGATGATCGTGGTATCGGCGGCCGCAAAGCTCAGCGTTTCGGGCCGGATCACCGCCGAGACGTCGGGAAATTCGACCCGGCTCTTGCCGCCCGCAATGTCGATGCGGCGCACGTCCTGCACCAGCGCGAGATCATCGTTGTAGATGGTGAGCGAGACATCGCCCTGCGCGGAGGCGTCGGGATCGGGCACGCCCTGCGCTGAGGTGGACTGCGCCGCAGCCCCAGTCGCTAGTAGCGCTGCCAGCGATACCGCACCCATGGCGGTGATTGCGCGTTGGATCATGTCGTCCCTCCCTAGTCGTTGGAGAGGATGAACGATTGTTGGGCTTTATCCAAGGTGAACGGCGCGAATCTGGTTTTGGTATTGCTGTCTCCAGCTGCCCCGGCTCAAGCCCCTGCCCCCGCCCCTGCAGCGGCCCGCGCCTCGCTCAGCACGGCGCCAACCTTGTCACCGATCGCGGCGACGCTGAATGGCTTGGCGATGAAGTGCATGTCCGCAATGTCGATGTCACGGCGCAGTTGCTCCTCGGCATAGCCCGACATGAACAGCACCGGCATCCCCGGCTTCAGTGCCCGGATCGCGCGCACCATCGCCGGGCCATCCATGCCCGGCATGACCACGTCGCTGACCACCACGTCGAACTCCCCGCCTTCCTCGATCGCGGCAAGGCCCTCCTCGCCATTGGCGCAGGCGGTGATCTCGTACCCCGCGCGGGTGAGCGCGCGTTCCGCCACGATGCGGACCATGTCCTCGTCCTCGACCAGCAGCACCTTGCCGCCTGCCGACCAGTCCGAGGACACCAGCGGCGCAGCCTCGCGCTTCTTGGGCACCTCGCCGCGGTGGACGGGGAAATAGACCGTGAAACGCGCGCCCATCGGGTGGCCGGCCTTATCATTGATGTTGTCGGCGAAGATGAACCAGCACGATTGCTTGACGATCCCGTAGGCGGTCGACAGGCCCAGCCCTGTGCCCTTGCCCTGCTCCTTGGTGGTGAAGAAGGGCTCGAACAGTTTGGGCAGCACGTGCGGCGGGATGCCGCCACCGGTGTCCTGCACGATCAGCACGGTGTAGTCAGCGGCCGGAAGCACCTCTGAGCCCAGTTGGATCACCTGCTTGGCCTGCAGGCTGCGCGTGAACAGCGATATCCGCCCCTGCCCGTTCCCGCGCGACGGGCCCCCATTGCCCTGAATGGCATCGCGGGCGTTGACGGCAAGGTTCATGATCACCTGTTCAAGCTGCTGCGGATCGGCGCGCACCGGGCCCAGGTTGCGATCGTGCTGGACGTAGTAGGTGATCTTCTCGCCCAGCAGCCGCTTGATGAGCGGGCTCACTTCGCTCACGACGTCCGGCAGCTGGATGATCTCGGGCCGCAAGGTCTGTTGGCGCGAGAAGGCAAGCAACTGGCGCGTCAACGAGGCGGCGCGGTTGGAATTGGCGCGGATCTGCTGAATGTCGTCATAGTCACTGTCGCCCGGAATGTGGCGCAGCAGCATGAGTTCGCAGGTGCCGATGATCGCGGTGAGCACGTTGTTGAAATCATGCGCCACGCCGCCCGCGAGCTGGCCGACGGCCTGCATCTTGGTCGCCTGAGCGACCTGGCGGCGCAACTGGTTCTCCTGACTGGTATCGGCAAGGCTCAGCAGCACTGCCGCCTCGCCAAGGCCGCGCACGCCTGCAAGACCGAGCGAGACCGGCTCTTCCGGGCTGTTGGCAAGCCGCACCGCAACATCGCCGCTGGTCGAAGGCCCGCGCCCGTGGCGACGCACCGCATCCGACAGAGCGGCCTTGTCCTCGCGCACCACGAGGTCGGTCGGGAACGCAGGGAGCCCGCGCCCCTCGCGCCCGACGGAGCGCAGGAACGCGTCATTGCCGAACAGGAAGCGTCCGTCGCGGTCGGTCATGGCAAGGCCGAGCGGAAGCTGCGCGAGCAGCGCGTCGAGCTGCGCAACGCCCGCCTGCGCCCCGCCATCGAAGCCGCTCCCGATTCCGACCCCGCTATCGATCAGCAGCATCAGCGAGGTGGCTTCGTCCGGCCCTGCGGGCGCCGCGCGCTCGGCGGGGTCAACCAGCGGCACGTCGACCAGCGTCTGCGGCGTGCCGCCGCGGCCTTCCCGGGCGAAGAAGATGCGGTCGCGCTCGTCGGAGCGCAGGAAGCTGACGAAGTCCTGCCCCACCAGGCTCGCCCGCTCGTCGCCCGCGGCGCGCTCGGCAAAGCCGGCACTGACCGAACGGATCACCCCGTCAGCGGTGGTGATCGCAGTTTCGATGCCTGCGCGGCTCAGCATCTTGCCGAAGGGGCCTGCAAGGTCGAGCGCGTGGAGGCTCGATGCTGCCTCGCGCGCATGGGGGCGCAGCCGCCAGATGAGATGATCCTCGCCCCGCCCGGCGCGGGTGGCGGAAACCTGCCAATGGGTCTCGTCGGCGGTCTCGACCTTCTCGAGGCTCGCCGACCCGTCGCGCCACGCCGTCCGGGCGAGCAGGGTCACTGCCTCCAATGCTTCCCGCTCCAAGGGCAGCGACGGAGGCGCGGCATTGACACCGAAGCTGTCGAGGAAGAACACATTCGCGCAGACCATGCGGTTGGCACGGTCCGTGATCGCGATCGCCTCGCCAGCACGTTCGATGGCGGCAACCGTGACGCTCCAGTCGGCGGCGGCGGGCCCCTCGCCCGCGGGCTCCGCGCGCATCCGGTCGATCAGCACCACACCGCCCAGCAGCACCGCTGCCGCCAGCACGAAGGCCAGCGCAACAAGGCCGCTTCCGGTCGCGAAATAGAGGACGCCTGCGCTCCCCAACAGCGCGGCGCCAAGCCCGGCAAGCAGACGCGCGGGCGGCGCTTCGGGAGCGGGCGAGGCGACATCCTTGCTCTCGGCGGTTTCTGATCGGGGGCCGGGGCGACGGAACAAGCGGCAGGGCTCCTGTAATTGTTCGGGCTATCGCTGTGCGACTTGTGCCCCGGCGGCAGACCCCCGCGCCAGAACGGCACGGGTCGCAGCCTTCCTACTGCGCTCCGAGCCGCTGGTCGAGCCGCGCTTCCATCGCCTTCAACCGTCTGGCGCGCTTACGCGACACCACAGCCCGCCACACCCAGACCGACAAGACATAGCCAATCACGGGCGCGACGAATGACAGGATGAGGTAGCCCACCAGCGTTGCCCCGGCGACTTCATAGGCATCGGCAAAAATCGCCCAAGCGGTGCTCCCGGCCTTGGCGCTGACAACTGCCGGTGCGGCGGCGCCGAAGTGCAGCACGAAATCACCGGTACGATTGGCAACCACCAGCCAGAAGGGCAGCGTGAACGGGTTGGTCACGAAGGTCACCAGCGCCGCGAGCGGCACGTTCGCGCGAGCAGGCAGCGCAAGGAAAGTGGAAATCAGAATCTGCCCGAGCGGGAAGATAAAGGCCGCGAACAGACCCAGAGCGACACCTCTCGGCACCGAACGACGCGTAAAGCGCCACAATTCGGGCGAAAGCACGCGGTGTGCGACGGGCGCCAGAAAGCGGTTTTCGGCCATCTGTTCGCGCGTTGGCGTGTTCTTGCGGATGACGTCGGACGCCCAGGCACCGGAGCGCCTGGCAAAGCTAGCCTCGCCGGACTGAGACGCGCTCATGCGCACGGCCCCAGCAGGCTCGCGCGGGCGACGCTTTCGCGGAAGATCGAGAATGGCACCATGGTCAATGCCCATATGGGTAACACACGAAAACTGACTAGGTGGTGAATCAGTCCCTGCAAGAAAATTTCACCCGCGATCGCGCATCAATCGGGCCTTGTCGCGCTTCCAGTCGCGCTCCTTGGTGCTGGCGCGCTTGTCGTGGGTCTGCTTGCCCTTGGCGAGCGCGAGTTCGACCTTCGCCCGCCCGGTGCTGTTGAAGTAGACCATCAGCGGCACCAGCGTCATGCCCTTGCGCTCCACCGCGCCGACGAATTTCTCGATCTCGCGTTCGTGCAGCAGGAGTTTGCGCGGACGGCGTGGTTCGTGGTTTAGGCGGTTGCCGTGGCTGTATTCGGGGATGTTGGCGTTGATCAGCCAGACCTGCCCGTCCTTCACCTCGGCATAGCTTTCCGCGATGCTCGCCTCGCCCGCCCGCAGCGCCTTCACTTCGGTGCCCTGCAAGGCGAGCCCGGCCTCGAATTTGTCCTCGATATAGTAGTCGTACCGCGCGCGGCGGTTTTCGGCGACGATCTTGAGCTTGTCGAAGGTGACGGGTTTTGGACGGGCCATAAGGCGGGGCGATGTAGGCGCGCCCACGCAAAAAAGCGAGGGGATTTGCGCTTTCCCGCGGTGCGGCTACCTTGGCGCGGGGCAAGCGGGGAGAACGCGACAATGGGTATTGCCGATGGATAGGGCCGAACCTTTCGTCATCGCCGGGACAAGCATCGCGTGCGGAACGCAGGCCGATGTCGCCTTCCCGATCACCACCATGGCGAACGGCGCCTCCTCATCGCTGGCGTTGCGTGTGCTGCATGGGACGAGGCCCGGCCCGGCCGTGTTCGTCAGCGCCGCGATCCACGGCGACGAGATCATCGGCACCGCAGTGATCCAGCGCCTCGCGCAGGAACTGCGGCCCGATACGCTCGCGGGCACGGTGCTGCTGGTGCCGGTTGCCAACATCTTCGGCTTCATCACCCATTCGCGCTACCTGCCTGACCGGCGCGACCTCAATCGCTCCTTCCCGGGGAGCGCAGGCGGCTCGCTCGCCGGGCAGCTGGCGCACATCTTCTACCGTGAGGTGGTGGAGCGCTGTCAGCTGGGCATCGATATCCACTCGGCCGCGATCCACCGCTACAACCTGCCGCAGATCCGCATCGCCGCCGGGAACCGCAAGCTGGTCGAGCTCGCCATGGCCTTCGGCGCGCCGGTCATCATCGAGAGCCCCTTGCGCGACGGTTCCTTGCGCGATCTCGCGCAGAAACACGGGGTCGACATGCTGCTGATGGAGGCGGGCGAGGCGCTGCGCTTTGACCGGCTGTCGATCGAGACCGGGGTCGAGGGGGTGACGCGGGTGCTCGCGCATCTGGGCATGATTGAAGCCGACGACGGGCTGAGTGCGGTCGGCATCCCCGCGCGCGCCAACCGTTCGGTATGGGTGCGAGCCCCGCGCGGCGGGGTCGCGCAGATGGTGCGCGAATCCGGCGATCCGGTGCGCAAGGGCGATGTCCTCGCCCGGGTCGCAGGCCTGTTCGGCGAGGAGGCGGAGGAGCTGGTGAGCCCGCTTGACGGGATCATCATCGGCCACGCCACCCTGCCGGTGGTGTATCAGGGCGACGCCTTGTTCCACATCGCCGCGATCGACCACCCCGAACGCGTCGGCGCGCAGATCGATTCGATCACCGAGGCGATCCTGGCGAGCGAGCCGCAAGGCAGCGCGGAACGGCTGCTGGACGAGGACGAGGTGGTTTAGGCTTCCAGCACCCCCGCCACCACCAGCGCCTCATCCACCGCGCGCTTCGCTTCGTCCGAGCACTCCACCATCGGCAGGCGCACCTCGGGCTCGATCCACTGATGCACCCGGCTCAGTGCATATTTCACCGGCGCAGGGGAAGCGTCGGAGAACATCGCGTAGTGCAGCGGGAACAGGCGGTCGTTCAATTGCCGCGCCTTCTTCAGCTCGTTCGCGGCGATCGCTTCGTGGAACTCGGCGCACAGCTTGGGCGCGACGTTGGCGGTCACCGAGATGCACCCGCGCCCGCCAGCCGCTGCATGGGGCAGCCACAGCTCGTCATTGCCCGAAAGCTGGCAGAACTCGCGCCCGATCCCCATGCGGTGATCGGCGACGCGGCTCAAATCGCCGCTTGCGTCCTTGATGGCGATGATCCGGTCGGGATATTTGCGCACCAGCTCGACCACCGTGTCGTCGAGGATGTCAGTCACTGTGCGCGCGGGCACGTTATAGAGCACGATCGGCAGCTCGCAGTTTTCGGCCAGATAGCTGAAATGCGCGATCAGCCCGCGCTGGCTGGGGCGGTTGTAATAGGGCGCCACGCACAGCCCCGCGGCAGCGCCCGCCTTCTTGGCGAAGGTCATGTGCAGCTGCGCATTGCGCGTATCATTCGACCCGCAGCCCGCGATCACCGGGACGCGGCCCGCGGCCTGCTCGATGCACACCTCGATCACCCTGTGATGCTCGGCGTTGGAGAGCGTCGAGGCCTCGCCGGTTGTGCCGCAAGGGACGAGCGCGGCGCTGCCATTTGCGATCTGCCAGTCGACCAGGCGCCGGAACGCGGCCTCGTCGAACGCTCCGCCGCGAAAAGGAGTCACCAGAGCGGGAATAGAGCCGCTGAACATTGCCTTTATCCTGACTTGAACGCTAGTAATCGAAGAAGGGCCTGAAGGGCACACCCTCGCTTCCCTCCCACCGTTAAGCGCCTGATAAGGAGCCGATTGGCACTATGTCCAGCATGGTCCGTAAAATACTGATTTCGTCACGGATTTATGCTGCCACTCTGGGACTCGGCCTGAGTCTGGGGACGGCCGCGCCGGTGAGCGCGCAGGACTGGGGCTCTGGCAGCGACCTTGTGGCCCGGCAGCCTACGGCGATCGACGCGGCGATCGGGCGCTGGGAGAGCTTGCAGGCGAACCGCTCCAACGCGTTTGCCGACTATGCCGGCTTCGTGCTCGCCTACCCGAGCTTCCCGCGCGCTGACGTTCTGCGTGCCCGGGCCGAGGCCGCGCTCGAGAACGAGGCGCCGCAGCAAGCTGACGTGCTACGCTATTTCGACGCCAACCCGCCGCTTACCAATCCGGCGCGCGCGCGCTACGCGCTGGCGCTGGCCGGTGCGCAGCGTCCCGAGGCATTTGATACGGCGCGCAAGGCATGGCGCGGCGGAGCGATGGCCGATCCGGTTGAGCTTGCCATCGCGGGGCTCTTTGCCGCGCAGTTCACGCCCGATGATCACGCGGTGCGCAGCGACGCGCTGTTGTGGCAGGGCAAGGCAGACGCCGCCGCACGGCAGATCATGTATCTGCCTGATAGCCAGCGCCCGATAGCGCTCGCCCGGCTGGCGCTGCTGCGCGGCGCGCGGCCCGAGAATGCAGGGCTCGTCGTGCCCCCCGGGGCCGAGGCTGACCCGGGTTATGTGTTCAACCTCGTCAGGTTCCTGCGGGCAAGCGGGCAATCGGGCGAGGCGGCGCAGGTGTTCGCGGGTCGCCCCGCCTTCAGCCGCCCGGCGCTCGACCCCGAGGCCTTTGTCGGCGAGCTGCTGTCGCTCGCCAAGGCGAGCGGCGCGCGCGATGCGGCGCGGATCGCGGCCCGGACCGACGATCTCTTCGCTTTGGGCACCGATGTCTCGCTCACCAGCTTTGCCCTGCGCGACCGCTACACCGACCTCATGTGGCTCGGCGGCACCAAGGCGATGTGGGAGCTCGGTGACGGCATGGCCGCCGCACCCCTGTTCCAGCGTTACGGCGATGCTGCCAGAACCCCGTTGACCAAGGCCAAGGGCTATTTCTGGGCAGGCCGCGCGGCGCGGCAGGCGGGTAACCCGGCTGAGGCGGCGCGCTATTTCGAAATGGCCGCACGCTGGCCCGAATATTATTACGGCCAGCTGGCCCTGTCGGCGCTCGGCCGGCCGATGCCCGCATTCGCCGGGCTCCCGCAACCGGCGATGGACGCCAGCGTTCGCGCCGAGTTCGAGGCGCGTCCGCTCGTCAAGGCGATCCGCGCGCTCGCCAAGAACCGCCGCGATTGGCGCACCGAGCGGCGCTTCTTCGAGGCGCTGGGGGACGAGGCCGACACGCCGACCGAAATGCTCATGGCCGCGATGCTAGCCCGTGAGGTAGGGCTGGACGAGATGGCGGTGGTGCTGGGCATGAAGGCGGGCGAGAACGGCCTCACCGGGCTCGAGCGGATCGGCTTCCCCACCGTGCCCACGCCGCCGGTGGTCAACGACTGGGTGATGGTTCATGCCATCGCGCGGCAGGAAAGCGAGTTCGACCGGACGCGCGAAAGCCATGCCGGCGCGCGCGGGATGATGCAGCTGATGCCGGGCACCGCACGCGAGCAGGCGGGCAAGCTCGGGGTGCAATATCTCGCCGCCGACCTCACCAATTCGCCGCAATACAACATCCAGCTGGGCGATGGCTATTTCGCGCGGATGATGAACTACTACGGCGGCTCGTACCCGTTAGCGGTCGGCGCCTACAATGCCGGACCGGGCCGGGTGAACGAGTGGCTGCGGCTGAACGGCGACCCGCGCACAGGCGCGATCGACTGGGTGACCTGGATCGAAAAGATCCCCGCCAATTTCGAGACGCGCTATTACATCATGCGCGTGATCGGCAATGCTGTGAGCTATTCGCATATGTACCCCGATGTCGCCGGCTTGCCGCGCCCGGTCGACACTTTCCTGCGCTGACATCATGAAACCGCAGGGCCCACCGATCACGCCGGCAGGAATGGCGGCGCTAAAGGCGCGCTACGACCACCTGCTCGGCACCGAGCGCCCGGCGATCGTCGAGATCGTCAGCTGGGCTGCGGGCAATGGCGACCGCAGCGAGAACGGCGACTACCTCTATGGCCGCAAGAAGATGCGTGAGATCGACCGTGAGCTGGCGCATCTCATCAAGCGCATGAAGGCGCTGCGGGTCGTGGATCCCGGCGGACAGATGGATCGGTCGCGGGTGTTTTTCGGCGCGCAGGTCACCATCGCGGACGAGGATGACAACCAACAGGTTGTCCAGCTGGTCGGCGACGATGAACAGGACGCTGGCGCAGGAAGGATCGGCTGGAACTCGCCGCTGGCGCGCGCCCTGCGTGGTGCGAGTATCGGGGATTTGCGGGTCGTCACCCTTCCCTCGGGCAGCCGCGAATGGGAAGTGCTGGCGATAGATTATGACTAGGCTCGTCCCGCTTGCCCTCCTGCTGCTCGCAGCCGCCGCGCCCGTGGGCGCACGCGAAAGCCTTGGCGTCTATGAAAGCTGGGCGGCGTTCAAGGACGCGCGACCGGCGCGCTGCTATGCCATTGCCAAGTCGCAAGGCACCTCTGCTGCGCGTTCCTATGCGACGGTCTCCACCTGGCCCGAACGGAAGGTGCGCGGCGCGGTCTATTTCGCGCTCTCGCGCGACATCGCCGATACGTCCGCAGTGCGTCTGGTGGTCGGCGACAAACGCTTCGAGCTCGCCGCCAAGGGCCGCAACGCCTGGGCGAAAGACGCGCGCGATGATGCCGCAATCGTCGCGGCTCTGCGTTCCGCAGCGCGGATGACCGTTTCGGCCAAAGGCACAAAGGGCGGCACGTTCACCGACAGCTACACCCTTGCCGGGGTCGCCACCGCGATGGATGCGGCAACCGTCGGATGCGCGAGAAGAGGCTGACTCGCCAAACCGGGCGTTCGGCACTATATGCGCAGCCTCCATGGCCGATACCGCTCTCATGACCATTCCGGGCCTCGTTGACCCGGTCCCCGCCTCGCGCGACATCACGCCGCGTGCTGACGGGCGCGTCGACCTCATCGGCCTTTCCGCTGCGCGCATCCGCGAGCTGTTTGCCGAGGCCGGGCTCGACGATAGGCAAGCCAAGCTGCGCGCCAAGCAGGTGTTCCACTGGCTCTACCACCGCGGCGTTACCGATTTCGAAGCCATGACCGATATCGCCAAGCCGATGCGCCCATGGCTCGCCGCGCGGTTCGTGATCGGCCGCCCGGACGTGGTCGAAGCCCAGCACTCGGTTGACGGCACCCGCAAGTGGCTGCTGCGCACCGCCGACGGCCATGATTTCGAGATGGTGTTCATCCCCGACGAGACGCGCGGCACGCTGTGCGTTTCCTCGCAGGTCGGTTGCACCCTCACCTGCTCGTTCTGCCACACCGGCACGATGAAGCTGGTGCGCAACCTCACCCCCGGCGAGATCGTCGGCCAGGTAATGCTGGCGCGCGACGCCTTGGGCGAGTGGCCCAAGGGCTCGATGGTCAGCGATGCAGACGTTATCGACGAGGATGACGAGGCCGGCCATTACACCGCTGACGGGCGCCTGCTCACCAACATCGTGATGATGGGCATGGGCGAGCCGCTGTATAATTTCGACCATGTGCGCGATGCGCTCAAGCTGGTGATGGACGGCGACGGCCTCGCCCTGTCCAAGCGCCGCATCACGCTGTCGACCAGCGGCGTGATCCCGATGATGGAGCGCTGCGGCGAGGAGATCGGGGTGAACCTCGCGGTGTCCCTGCACGGCGTGCGCAAAGACGTGCGCGACGAGCTGGTGCCCTTGAACAAGAAGTACGGCATCGAGGACCTGTTGCAGGCCTGCGCCGACTATCCCGGTGCCTCGAACGCGCGCCGCATCACCTTCGAATACGTGATGATCGCGGACAAGAACGACAGCGACGATGACGCGCGCGAGCTTGTCCGCCTGCTGCGCCAGTTCAATCTGCCCGCCAAGGTCAATCTGATCCCCTTCAACCCCTGGCCGGGCGCTGGCTACGAGACCTCGGCCCCTGAACGGATCCGGCGCTTCTCCGAGATCGTCTTCGAGGGCGGCTTCTCCGCCCCCGTGCGCACCCCCCGGGGCCGCGACATCGATGCAGCTTGCGGCCAGCTCAAGACCGCCGCCGAGAAGAAGTCCCGGGCCGAGCGTGACCGCGAGGCGGTGGCCGCCGCAGAGCAAGCTTGAGCACCGATCCCGACACGATCGCTTTCTATCAGGCCCGCGCGCCGCATTACGTGCTGAAGTTCGGGCAGGCGCATTCCTACCAGCTTGATCCCTTTCTCGACCGGCTTCCCCCGGGCGGCAGCGTGCTCGAACTCGGCTGCGGCGGGGGGCAGGATGCAGGCCGGATCAAGGCGCGCGGGTTCACCGTGGATGCCACCGATGCCACCCCGGCAATGGTCGCCAAGGCCAAGGAACGCTGGAACGTGGACGCGCGGGTGATGGCCTTCGACCAGCTCGAGGCCGAGGCCGCCTATGACGGCATCTGGGCCCACGCCAGCCTGCTCCACTGCCCCCGCGATACGCTTCCCGACGTCTTCGCCCGTATCGACCGCGCTTTGCGCGCGGGCGGCTGGTTCTTCGCCAGCTACAAGCTGGGCGAGGAGGAAGCGCGCGACGCGCTCGGCCGGTTCTACAATTTCCCCTCTGCCGATTGGCTCTCCGCGCAATACGACGCGATCCGGGGCTGGCAGGTCGTCGAGACCCGCCACTATCAGGCCGGCGGCTTCGACAATGTCGAACGTGACTGGATCGATATCATCGTGAGGAAAGCATGACCCGTTGGACCATCGAAGCCGTCTGCGCCGGCACCGCCCGCCCTTTCAACGGCGCCGAACTGAGCGCGATCCAGAAGCGCGCGCAGGAGGGGCCGGTGCAGATTCACAGTGAAGGCCTCGCCCCCGACGAGCAGGCCGACCGCCGCGTCCATGGCGGGCCGGAAATGGCGCTCCACCTCTACCCGCTCGATCACCATGGTTGGTGGCGCGAGGCAATCGGCGACCATCCCGCGCTCGGCGAGCCGGGCGGCTTCGGCTCGAACCTTGCCATCGCCGGCCTTACCGAGGACATGGTCCACATCGGCGACCGCTTCCGGCTCGGCCCGAAGGAAACCGGGGCGCTGATCGAGGTCAGCCAGCCGCGCCAGCCGTGCTGGAAGATCGAGCACCGCTTCGGCCACAAGGGCATGGTCGCGGCGATCATCAAGAGCGGCCGCGCAGGCTGGTATTTCCGGGTCATCGAGACGGGCCAAGTCACGGCGGGCGACTCGCTCGAGCGGGTGAGCCTGGGCGCGACCGACTGGAGCGTAGCGCGGGTGTTTCGCGCGCTGGTGGCGGGCGAGGCGAGCGCGGAAGAGCTTGCCCAGCTAGCCGATCTTACCGCCCTCACCCCGCGACTGCGCGAGAAAGCCGCAGCCAAGCGCGGCTGAGCCACGGTTCATCCGTTAGCCTCGCAATCTGAACAAATCCTGCTGCTGGCTGACCAACGCGTTCAGCTAAGGTTCCACTTACCTGAACAATAAAGGTCGTGCTCCATCGGGGAGCCCTCACAAGGGATAACGACCATGAAAAACCTTGCCCTGATCATCGCCGCCGGATCGGTCGCCGTTTCCGCAATCCCCGCGCAGGCCCTTGAGCTTTCCGCCGCCCCGGCTCCGGTTGTCGCCACTCACGCCGTCGCCGCCTCGCCTTACGCGGACATTGCCAGCTACGATCGCCGCTGGGATGACCGCCGCTACCGTGACGACCGCCGCTGGCGCGATGATCGCGGGCGCTGGGATGACCGTCGCTTTGACGACCGCCGCTTTGACGACCGCGGCAACTGGCGCGATGACGACGGCCGCCTTCGCTGCCGCCGCAACGATGGCACCACCGGACTCGTGATCGGTGCGGGTGTCGGCGCACTGATCGGCCGTCAGGTCGACCGCCGCGGCGACCGCACCCTCGGCACCATTCTCGGCGCCGTCGGCGGCGGGCTTCTCGGCCGCGAGATCGACCGCGGCGGCGGCCGCTGCCGCTGAAGCCTTCGCGGTGACGGGCGGGCACCCGGCGTGTCCGGGGCCCGCCCTGTCGCTGCGCGGCTTCCCCGTGTGACAATCCGCGTACAGCGTGATTGCGCAACGGGGCCGAACCCAAAGGAACTGCCATGAAGACATTCGCACTGATCCTCGCCGCCGGAGCCATGACGCTGCCGATGGCCGCGCCGGTGCAAGCCGATCCTCCGCACCACGCCAAGGCCTGGGGCAAGCGTGCCAAGAACCACCACCGCGTTTACGACGACCGCGGTCGCTATTGCGAACCGCAACGCCTCGATCGCGGCGATCGGGTCTGGCGGGACGGGAATCGTTACCATTGTCGCCGCGACAATGGGACCACGGGTCTCGTGATCGGCGCAGGCGTGGGCGCGCTGCTGGGCCGCACGGTCGACACCCGCGGCGACCGCACGGTCGGCCCGGTGCTCGGCGCGATCGGCGGGGGCCTGCTCGGACGCGAGATCGATCGCGGCGAGCTTCGCTGCCGCTAGTCTCCTCGCAAGCACCGGCGGGCCGCAGAACGCTCCCCGATTGAAGCGGGCTGCTCGCGCTGATAGCGCTGCTGTCATGCCCTCTCATGACAGTCTTGAACCCAATGCTCGCCCCGCCGTTCTCGTGACCGGCGGGGCGACGCGTATCGGCGCCGCAATCGTCCGCCGCTTTGCCGCTGCGGGATGGCACGTGGTAATCCATTACCGCGCCTCGGCGCAGGCCGCTCAGGCGCTCGCCGCACAGCTCCCGTCCGCCGAGACGCTGGGCTTCGACTTGGCCGACGACGATGCTGCGGTCGCCGCCATCACGATGCTGGCGGCACGTCTCCCCGCTTGGCGCAGCCTCGTCAACTCGGCCTCAATTTTTGATTATGACGGTGTAACCGAACTCGATCCGGCAACGAACCGGACGGCAATGCAGATCAATGCGCTTGCCCCAGCCCGGCTCGCCCAGGCCTTTATCGCCCTTACGGCGACAAGCCCTGCGCTGCGCACCGTGATCAACGTCACGGACATGAAAATTGAAAATACGAACCCCGATTTCTTCAGTTACACCATGTCCAAACACGCGCTGGCAGCCACCATCGGGATGCTGGCCAAGGGAAATGCCCGCGTCAGGGTCTACGGGCTTGCGCCAGGCGCCGTGTTGGCGAGCCACGACCAGCGGGAGGAGGAAACCGAGATTTCGCACAAGCTGAACCTGCTCCAGCGCAAGACCGGCGCTGACGAGATCGCCGATGCGGCACTGTTCCTCAGCAGCGGCGCGCTTGCCAGCGGGCAGAGCCTGTTTATCGACAGCGGCCAGCACCTGATGGATCAGCCGCGCGACGTGATCTGGCTTGCCCGCGAGCAGGCTCAAGGGGGAACAGCATGACCAAGAAACACGCAGCGACCACCCGGTTATGGCACTGGGTGAACGCGGCCGCGATCATCGTGCTGTTCATGACCGGGCTCAACATCTCCAACGCCCACCGCCACCTTTACTGGGGCGACTACGGCTTCGATCCAGCGGATGCCTGGCTCGACGTGATCCGCTTCCCCGGCTGGGCGACAATCCCGCAGCATTACAACCTCGCGCTTGCACGTGACTGGCACATCACCGCCGCATGGCCATTCGGCTTGGGCGTATTGTTCATCTGGGTCGCGATGCTGGCGAACGGCCATTTCCGACGCGACCTGACGACCTCGCCCAAGGACTGGACGCCGGGCGCGGTGATCGCCTCGCTGAAGGCCCACTCCGCTCCGGGAGCCAGCGCGGTGCATGGCTACAACCCGGTGCAGAAGATCCTCTACGGCGGCGTGTTCGGCGTGCTGCTGCCTTTGATGCTGTTCACCGGCCTCGCGATAAGCCCGGGCTTCCAGGCGGCCGCGCCGTGGCTGCTCGACCTGCTCGGCGGGCGTCAGAGCGCGCGGTCGCTGCACTTCATCACCGCCTGGGCGATCTTCGCTTTCTTCGTGATCCACCTCGTGCTGGCGCTCAGCGACTGGCGGCTGATCCTCGAGATGTTCACCGGCGGCAAGCGCGACCCCCATCCCGAAGCGCCTTCTGTGCCGCCCGCTCCGCCCCAGCCCGATCCCGTCCCCGCCGAAATGGAGGCCCCCGCCCATGGTTGACCTGCCGCGCCGTTCGCTGCTCGCCGGGATCGCTGCGCTCGGCGCGACCGCTTGCTCGAAAATCAACGACAGCGAAGCCGCGCGCGGCCTGTTCGAGGCTGCTGAGGACGGGCACCGCGCCGTCCACCGCGCGCTTGCGGGCAAGCAGGGACTGGCACCCGAATACACCCGCGCCGAACGCTCGCCGACCTTCCGCGGCAACGGCTCGGTGACGGTCGCCGACCCCTTCTACAAGCAGCAGCTCGCCGGGGGCTTTCCCGACTGGAAGCTGGAAGTGCGCGGGCTGGTCGAAAAGCCGCTCGCCCTCACCCTCGCCGATGTCCGCGCCCTGCCGCAGCGAACCCAGATCACCCGTCACGATTGTGTCGAAGGCTGGAGCGCAATCGGCGAGTGGCAGGGGCCACAACTCGCCCACCTGCTCGATGTCGCCAAGGTGAAGCCGGAAGCCCGGTTCATCGTCTTCCGCTGCGCCGACACGCTCTACGGGCGCGACTATTACGAGAGCATCGACATGGTCGACGCCTATCACCCGCAGACGATCATCGCCCATAGCCTCAACGGCGAGCCCTTGCCCGAGAAGAACGGCGCTCCCTTGCGGATGCGGATCGAGCGGCAGCTGGGCTACAAGCAGGCCAAATACGTGAAATCCATCGAGGCGGTCACCAGCTTCGACAGTATCGGCCAAGGCGGCGGCGGTTTCTGGGAGGATGTCGCTGGCTACCAGTGGTATGCGGGGGTCTAGCGTTCGGGAAACAGCCGCAGCATCGTCTGCCAGTCGGTGGCGATAATCTCCTCGAGGACGGCCATGTCGATATCCGCGAGCTTGTTCACGTAGAGGCAGCTTTTGCCCACCGAATGCTTGCCCAGCCGCGCCAGCGCCTCGGCGCGGTGCGTTGCGGTGATATCGTCGCAATAGCCGCCCATCAGATAGAGCGAGTGCTTGGCCTTCCTCGGGCTGAACCCGGAGCGCATCCAGTGCACAGCGCGCCCACTATCATGGGTGGTTGAATATTCGCCGTAGCCGATGATGCTCGGCCCCCAGATCTTGGGCACCGTGCCCGTAACCTTGCGGAACAATGCATCCAATAAACGGGCTTCCTCGCGCCGCATCGGCGGCTCGATGCTTTCGATGAACGCTTCGACTGACACGCTGGTGATCGTGGTCTTCGCCTCGGCCATGGTCTGCCCTCCCCTGCAAGGCGCTGATCTCGCGGTCGCGATACTGCGAAAGAAGACGGTCAGATTATCCCTGAATGCCCCCTCACGAAAGGAATTTCATGAGCAAGCCCCTCCTCGAACGGTTTCTTTCCCGCGCCGTCAAGCAGGGCCGCCTCGGCGTGGTCTTTGCCGATGGCAGCGCCCGCACCTACGGCACGAGCGCCGAAGGCTTTCCCGAGATCGTGATGCGCTTCACCGACGACCGGGTGCCGCGCGACATCGTGCTTGATCCACGGCTTGGCGCGGCGGAGGCGTTCATCGAGGGACGGCTGCTGATCGAGGAAGGCGACGTGATGGGCCTTGTCAGCCTGCTGCGCGCCAACAACCCGTGGGACAAGGGCGGCGACATCGGCCCGCCAAGCGCGCTGAAGCGCCTCGTCAACCACGCAAGCTTCGCTGCCGAGCAGATCAACAACCGCGTCGGATCGAAGCAGAACGTCGCGCATCACTATGACATCGGCAACGACCTTTACGCGCTGATGCTCGATCCCGAGCACTGGCAGTATTCCTGCGCCTATTGGCCTGAAGGCATCTCGACGCTGGGCGAGGCACAGACAGCGAAACTGAAGCATATCGCCAAGAAGCTGCACCTCACGGCCGGGCAGGAGGTGCTCGACATCGGCTGCGGCTGGGGCGGAATGGCGATCCACCTTGCGCAGGCCCACGGTGTGCGCGTGACCGGCATCACCCTGTCCGAAGAACAGGCGGCGCTCGCCCGCCAGCGGGTGCGCGACGCTGGCGTGGCGGACAAGGTGACGATCCTCCTCGAAGACTACCGCGACACCGCCATCTCGGGCCGCTGCTTCGATCGGATCGTCTCGATTGGCATGTTCGAGCACGTCGGCCGCGCGCAGTTCGAGACCTTCTTCGCAGCTTGCGCCAAGATCCTTGCGGACGATGGCGTGATGCTGCTCCACACCATCGGTCGCTTCGGCGGGCCCGGCACGACCGATGCCTTCACCCGCAAATATGTCTTCCCGGGCGGTTACATCCCGGCCCTGTCCGAGACGCTCGCGGCGAGCGAGAAGTTCCGCCTGATCGCTGCGGATGTCGAGACGCTGCGGCTGCATTACGCAAGGACGATCCGCGCCTGGTATGCCAACTGCATGACGCACCGCGAGGCGATCATTGCGCTCTATGACGAGACATTCTTCCGGATGTGGACCTTCTACCTCGCCGGCGCGGCCACAGTGTTCGAGCATGGGGGGATGTGCAATTACCAGATCCAGTACATCCGCAGCCGCGACGCGGTGCCGATCACGCGGGAGTATATGCTGAAAGGCTAGGCCGGCTCGCCGCTCGATCCGGGGCGGTTGCGCGGGCGGTAGACCGGGCCAAAGCCCATCAGCGCCGCGCCCACCAGCGGAAGCGCCACCACCCACCAGCGGATTCCCGAGACAGAGTCGGGGCTCGCGATGGTCAGCCCCGCAGTGGCACCCAGCCCGGCGCAGATCGCCAGCACGCCGAGCACCGCACGCAGGCGCGGGACAGTGCGCCCGCCGCGTATCGGTCCAAAGCTCCTCTCATGCCGTGCGAAGATCGCGATCATCGGGAGCAGCGCAGCGATATAGATCGCGATCCACAGCGGCCGCGTCACCCACCATTCGCCCGTCCCCGGCACCGAACCGAGTCCCCAGCCGCCGAGCAGCAGCCAGTCCGCCGTCATCACCAGCACAAAGGCGGTAAGGTGCCACAGGAAGACGGTCATGATCATGCCGTTCATCAGCACGGTCGCGGTCCAGACGCGGGCGCTCGCAAGCATTTTGCGCCCCGCAGGCTCGAGCGCGAGCACGAGCCCAACCTGCATCGCCCCCAAGGCAAACAATGCCAGCGTCGGCGGGAGCGAGTTGGAGAAGCCTCCCGGCGCGGACACCATTGAAACCGGATAAAAGCCGAAGACCGTGATCTTGACGAGGATCGCCAGCGACACCGCGAACCAGCCCCACGCAAACAGCGGCCGCGCAAACTTGCCCGCGCGCCACGCGAAGCCCAATTGGTGGAGCGCGAGGAACACCCACAGGAAATTGGTGAAATTGATCCACGGCACCTTGGCCGAGAAGGTCAGCCAATCGGTAAGCATGGCAAGCGGGATGAAGACCGCAAAGCTGCCCCACCCGAGCCGCTCCCACGCGCGCTGCGCGATCGGGGTGAAGGCCGTCACCAGCAGGTAGACCGCAAGGAACCATACGGGGATCAGCGCGGCCTCGGTCGCCATGCGGATTTGCGCGCGCGGCAGGCCGACCTGCGTCATCACCACAGCGAGCGCGGCCCATACCAGCAGCACCGGGAAAGTCGGCGTGATCAGGCGCTGCACGCGGCTCGCCAGCCAGTCGCGGTAGACTCCGACCCGATCCTTGGGAGCTTTGCGCGTCGTCGCCTCCCAGCTCACCTGATTGGCATAGCCGCCGACGAGGAAGAACACCGGCATGACCTGGAAGCCCCAGGTCAGCCAGTGGCTCCACTGCGCGATCGAGAGCAGGTCGCCGCGCCGCAGCTCGCCCGCGCCGTCGACATAGAGCCCGGCCATCAGCCAGTGGCCGATCACGACCGCCATGATCGAGACCGCGCGCAGAAAATCGACCCAGCGATTGCGCGCCGGCGGGGTCATCACCGCCAGCTCGCGCGCCTTGCTCCACATTGTCAGCATGATGATCCCCTGCCCCGGCGGATTGGCACCGCGGGCAGAAGCTTACCATCTAAACCTGAAAGGAGAATTGCCGTCTTCGCAGCGATCCCCGGCCGTGATTCAGCTCGCAGTGACGAGCTTTACCAGACCGTGATCGTCGAAGTGATCGCCGTGCATGTGATGCAGCCTTCCGGCGTGGACAAAGTCGACATGGGCGCCATGTTGCACGGCCATGTGCTCCTCACCGGGATGGCCGTGAGGGTGCTCGTCAGTCGTCACCCGCGCGACCAGTTCCTCGGCCTCGGGATTGGTGGTGGTAACTTCAAGGGTATGCTCGTCGACATGGCCGCCATCCATGTGGTGCAGGTGCCCGTCATGGAGGAAATCGACATGCCCGTCATGATCCAGCGCCTGATGGCCGCAGGCCTTGCCGTGGGCATGGGCATTATGCCCGGCATGCAGAACATCGTGCGCCTGAACAGGAGCAGCAAAAACGGGAAGTGCAAGTGCGGCGATTAACAGGGGTCGGTGCATGATTATGCCCTCCAGATGCGACGATCCCGCGTCGCCCCTACACTTGTTCCGGGCGCAAGTCACATGGAAAAACGATGAGACAATAACACATTAGCTGCGGGCAGCGCGCCGACAGCCCAAGCCCGATTGCTCCGCCCCCCCTGCACTGTTAGTGGCCCCCGCGCACATCACTTGCCAAGGAACACGCATGGCCCATCCCCAGAAAGTCGTCCTCGCCTATTCGGGCGGCCTTGATACCAGCGTGATCGCCAAATGGCTGAGCGTGGAGCGGGGCCTCGAGGTGGTGACCTTCACCGCCGACCTCGGCCAGGGCGAGGAGATCGAACCCGCGCGTGCCAAGGCCCGCGCCATGGGCATTCCCGATGATCACATCTTCATCGAGGATGTGCGCGAGGAATTCGTGCGTGATTTCGTTTTCCCGATGATGCGCGCCAACGCGCGCTATGAAGGCGACTACCTGCTCGGCACCTCGATCGCGCGGCCGCTGATCTCGAAGCGCCTCGTCGAAATCGCGCACCAGACTGGCGCCGATTTCATCGCCCATGGCGCGACCGGCAAGGGCAATGATCAGGTGCGCTTCGAGCTTTCGGCCTATGCGCTCGATCCCGATATCAAGGTGATCGCTCCGTGGCGCGAATGGGATTTGACCAGCCGCACCGCGCTGATCGCATGGGCCGAAAAGCACCAGATCCAGGTGCCCAAGGACAAGCGCGGCGACAGCCCGTTTTCGACCGACGCGAACCTGCTCCACACCTCGTCCGAGGGCAAGGTGCTTGAGAATCCGTGGGAGGAGACCCCGGACTACGTCTACTCGCGCACCGTCAATCCCGAGGACGCACCCGATACGCCCGAATACATCACCGTCGATTTCGAGCGCGGAGACGGCGTGGCGCTGAACGGCGAGGCGATGAGCCCGGCGACGCTGCTCGCTGCGCTCAACGAGTTGGGCCGCAAGCATGGGATCGGCAGGCTTGATCTGGTCGAGAACCGCTTCGTCGGTATGAAGAGCCGCGGAATGTACGAAACCCCGGGCGGCGAGATCTACGCCCGCGCCCACCGAGGCATCGAGCAGATCACGCTGGATCGCGGCGCGGCGCATCTGAAAGATGAGCTCATGCCGAAATACGCCGAGCTCATCTACAACGGCTTCTGGTTCAGCCCCGAGCGCGAGATGCTGCAGGCGGCGATCGACCACAGCCAGGACAAGGTCACCGGCACCGTGCGCCTCAAGCTCTACAAGGGAATGGCCAGCGTGGTCGGCCGCAAATCGCCCTTCTCGCTCTATTCGGAAGCGCACGTGACCTTCGAGGATGATGCGGGCGCCTATGACCAGAAGGACGCCGAGGGCTTCATCAAGCTGAACGGCTTGCGCCTGCGCCTTCTGTCGCGCCGCAACCGCGACGCTTGAGCGCTTCCAGAGATCGGGGAAAACCGAGTCGCTGCGTCTGGCGTGGCGGCTTGGCCCCGTTAACGTGACAGTTGGAAGGCGGTTTCGTTCCCGCCCGCGCATCCGCAACGCGCCAAAAGCGACGAGCCGTTGACTTATCCACGCGTGTCCACAGGCCTTATCGCCTGAAGTGGAAAACTCGCCCGCCGGAATGTTGTCAGATCGCCGATTCAGGCGCACCTTCAACTTGTCTTCGGGACACGAAGCAACCGGAACGGAAGGCCGCAAGGCCTTGAAGTTACCGGGGTTTTTATCCCAAGGATGGCGGTGACATCTGTCCACGCGCCTTGTCGGAGACGGCATGCAGAAGGCTTCGGCCAAAGGCAAGTCGGCTCACTAACGGCAAAGTGCGACGCGGTGACACCGGACAGGCCAAGAACCTGGCCGGATGGCGAGTGCAGCGGAAACGGCGAAAGCCCCCAGCCGCAGCTCTTGTGACCGGTAAAGGGACGCGGTCTCGGCCAGGCGACTGGGCAGGGTGGCGGAAATGCGCGGACTTCGGTCAGGCGGTGGATGCAGGCCGGTTCAGGAGCGAAAGCCGGATGCCGGCGCGAGCGCCGGTGACAAATCTCTGGCAAGGCCAGTCGCAAGACCGGGCAGCAAGAGGCTAGACATCGGGCGCGAAAGTATGCGCTGACGGATGCGGAATCGAAGGTTAGCCGGAAGATTCAGCAAGGTCAGTTCGTCCACACGCCGGTGAGAGTGGGGTCGGCAGCGATGCCGGCCCCATTTGCTTTGCGCATGTGCCCGCCTCCGATTCGCCTCCGCCATTCCTGCCGGGACACGCTTTTGGGCCCCTCGCGTTGCCACGGTTCGTCGTGTTTTCACCACGGCTCGCTCACGATCGGAAGCCTGTCGGCGACGAATTGGTAACCTGGTTTGCCTTCCTGAAGCAGTCTCGATTATCCGACCCCCACCATGCGGACGGGAAATCCAACCCACGGCTTTACGCCCCGAAGCCTCAAAGCGCTGACCATCATCGCGCTCGTCGGCCTCGCCCCGATCGCGGCTTCGACCGCCCAGGCCTCGGATGCGCCCTCCGGCGCGACGCTTGAACACAGCGCCGCAATGATTGAGCTCATGCCAGTTCAGCCAGCCACCCAAGTCACCGGCCCTGCCCCGGTGCCGGGTGAACTTGGTGTGCCCGGCCAAGGTCCCTCGGCCACACAGGAAACCGTCCTCGCCCGCGGCAGTGCCTCCTACTACGCCGCAAAGTTCCACGGCCGGCGCACCGCCAGCGGCGAGCGGTTCAACAATGGCGACATGACCGCCGCACACCGCACCTTGCCCTTTGGCAGTCTGGTGCGGGTCACCAATGTCGCTAGCGGCAAGAGCGTGGTGGTCCGGATTAACGACCGTGGGCCGTTCATCGCGGGCCGGATGATCGACGTAAGCCGCGCTGCCGCCGAAGACCTCGGCCTCGTCGCGCGCGGCCACGGCACGGTCGAGATCGCCCTCATCGAGGACTGAGCGTGCCTGCTCAGGGATTGGCCGAATAGGTCATCCCGAGCGCGGAGGTATCGCCCGTAATCTTCAGCTTGAGCCGCGCCATCTGCTTGCCCGAGGTGTTGCGCAGCAGCGCCATGTCCCCTGGCCCAAACGCGGCTTCGACGCTCTGGCCCGGCTCCACTGTCCCGCGCAGAGCCTGCGTCTCGCCACCCTCGGCCTGCGCGTACACCGCCACCGCGACCGGGCCGGTGTTGCGCCCCGTGACGGTGAACCCGCCCTTCTGCCCGCCGCCAAGTTCAAAGGTCTGGCCGGGATCGATCTGGAGGTTCGAATTGATCTGCCCGGCAGCCGCCGGGACGGTGAGCACCGCCAGCGCGAGTCCGGCCGTAAACAGACGGTTGGAAAGATTTGTGGTCAACAGCATCGTAAGGTGCTCCTTCGCGCTAGCCCGCGCATTCAAGCTACGCGGCCCCCGGCGCGGCGGACGCATGGCGCCCACTGGCCTCTTGCACATCACCCGCCCTGCCCGTTAGACGCCGAGGCGCATTTCCATGCCGCAAGGGGGCTTTTGGCGGATCTGCCCGGGGAACCCAAGCCATCACGCTCACGCTTATCCTGCTGTATGTTGCCGCCCAGATCGCGCTTGCGGTGTGGGCCGGGCGCGGCGCGACATCCGATGCGGACTACCTTGTGGCGGGTCGCTCGCTCGGCACCTTCCCGGTCGCGATGAGCCTGTTCGCCACCTGGTTCGCCTCGGAAAGCCTGATCGCGACCTCGGGCGAGGTCGCACGCGACGGCCTAGCGGGCGCTAGGGCTGAACCCTTCGCCTATGCCGTCGGCATCCTCGCCATTGCGCTGTTCTTCGCCCATCGCCTGCGGAGCGGCGGCTTCATCACGGTCGCCGATTTCCTGCGCGATCGGTTCGGCGGCGGCACAGAGCCGCTTGCCGCTGTCGTGATCGCTCTCTCCGCAACCACCTGGTCAGCCGCGCAGCTCTTTGCCTTCGGAACGATCATCGCGGGTGCCTCAGGGCTCGATTTCACCACCGCGCTGGTCGGCGCGACGCTGCTGGTGATGACCTACACGATGTTCGGCGGGCTTGCCGGCGACGTGATGACGGACATCGTGCAGGGGGCGATCATCATCGTCGCAATCCTCATACTGTTCGTGCTGATGGTCGATGCGTCGGGGGGCATGAGCGCGATGTGGGCCGCCGCTCCCGCCACCGCGTGGAGCTTCACCGCGCCGGGCGAAAGCTGGATCGACCGGGTCGAGCTGTGGCTGATCCCGATCGCCGGCACGATGGTGAGCCAGGAGGCGCTCGCCCGCACCCTTGCCGCCAAGTCACCCGAAGTGGCGCGGCGCGGCGCGCTGTGGGGCGCGGCGATCTACCTTGCCGCAGGTCTCATCCCGGTCAGCCTCGGGTTGTTCGGCCCGCAGCTCGCCGTGCGTCTCGGTGTCACCCTCGGCACCGACGAGGCCTATCTGCCGAGCCTTGCTGCGGCACTCTTCCCCGACTGGCTGATGATCTTGTTCACCGGCGCGCTGGTCTCGGCGATCCTTTCCTCGGTCGATTCCGCGCTTCTCGCGGTTTCGGCAGTGGTGACCGAAAGCGGCTACCGGCGCTTGCGCCCCGAAGCCTCCCCGCTCGCGATGCTGCGCGCCGCGAGGTTTTCAACCGTATGCGCGGCGGCAGTGGCGGCGTGGCTGGCGATGCAGGGGGAGTCCTTGCGTAACCTCGTGCTTGACGCCGGTGCGATCGCCGCGGTGCTGGCTGTGCCGATCATCGCCGGGCTTGCAGGATGGACGCGCTCGGGCCGCGCGGCGCTGGCGGCGATCCTGGTGCAGATGGGCGTGCTGGGCGTGCTCGACTGGGGCATGGGCGTGCCCGGCGCCTTCCTCTGGATGATCGCGAGCGGGGCGGCGACTTTCGCCGCCACAACATGGCTCGACCGGCCGCGCAAGCCCGAGCAGGCCGGAAGCGCCGCGCCCTAGCGGATGGAGCGACAGGCGAGCCCCGCCGCCCGGGGCACCGGCCCGCGGCGCCAGTAGACCGTGCCGATCGGCTCGCGGCGCTCGGACGCATAGTGCGCGGCGATGAAGCGCCGCAGTGCCGCGTCGCGCAGCAGGAATGCCTCGAAGCTGAACGCGGTGCCTTGCCCGCCGGGCACGCCGGGCGTGGCCTGCATCACGATCAGCTGCGGCGGGTTGCAGCGGACATCCTGCGACACGGCGGCAAGCACCTGCGCCTCAAGCCGCGCGAGCGCGGGGCTGCTCTGCCCTTGCGCCTCGACCTTGGCGAGAGCGTGGACCATCCACAGCGAATAGGCGCGTGACACCCACACCAGATCCTCACGCCCCCGCCGGAAGATCGCGCTCGCATCAAAGCTCGCGGCGAACACCCCCTCCCCCGCCGCAACGCGGTCCAGCAAGGCGTCCTCGGGCGCAGGCTCGGGGCGGTAGGGGTACATGAGCAAGGTCAGGCCCGCGAGCATGGCCCCGCCCAGCATGGCGCCCGGCCAGCCGCGCAAACGCAAGGCCCTGAGGCCCACCGCCGCCCCGATCGCCCCGGTCGCGGGAATGCTGTGATAGTTCCACCCCCGGCTCTGCAGCACATAGCCAAGCGCAAACCCCAGCCACGCCAAAAGCAGCGCCGGAACAATCGCTTGGGCCACGGGGCTCGCGTTGCGCAGCGGCTCGCGCCGGGTCAGCCACAGGAACAATCCCGCCAAGAGCCAGAACAACACGTAGGGTTTGACCAGCGTGAACCCTAAGCTCTGCTGCGATCCGAAATAGGCGGCCTCGACCATCGGCAGCATCACCGTGACAAAGCCGGGCGTGAGGGTGACGACCGCCGCCGCATAGGCGAGCGCGAGGCCCGCCAGTACCAGCAGCTCGGGCCGCCACGGCCGCCAGCGGGCGCGCTGATCGAGCATCAGCCACGCCTCCAGCAGCACCGGCACCGCGATAAAATAATGTTTCAATGCAAAGCCATAGGCAGCCAGCACCGCCACGCCCACCGCCAACCCGGGCACCGTCGCAACCGCCGCCCGCCGCCGCGCGATCAGCGCCGCGTAGGGCAAGCCGCCGATCAGGGCGAGCTGTTCGCGCTGCCCGGTGAGGCTTGCAGGTAGGATCACCACCATGGTGAAAACCAACACCAGCACCGCAAGGCGCTCAGGCGGCGAGCGGGGTTCGAGCAGGCGCGCGGTCAGCCACGCGCTCACCGCACCCAGCATCACCACCGCCCCGGTCAGCAACGCGTCCCACGCCAGCCCGGTGCGCTCGGCAAGCCATTCCAGCGGCATTGCCGACCAGAACCACAGCGGCGGATTGACCTCCCAGATCTGATCGTAAAGCCTTGTTCCGCCGAGCATTTGCCGCGCGATCCAGAACTGCCAGCCGACATCGTCGGGCAGCACCATGCCCTGCATCACCCCCCACACCGCCAGCGCGAGCAGGGCGAGCGCTGCTTCGGGAGAGTGCCTTGCCCAAGCCTGCTTCATGTCGCGCGCACGCCCCCGCCTGCATGGTGCCGAGGCCTTGTCCGCAGCGGACCCGGCCGGTGCCCGGTGGCATGGCTTGGCTGATGGGCAAGGTCAAGGCGGCGACCCGGCGAGGCGCGGCGGGAGCGCGTATCATGCCGTTTTGGGCGGGGTCTACGGGGGGTCTGGAGGGGGTCTAAGGGGGGTCTAACCGGGACCAAACGCGAGGCTGGACGCGGCAAAGCGGGGGCTGGAACACCGTGGTTCTCGCCCGTTTGGCCGGAATATCAGAGATTTGTGCCCCCACCGCACGCCCAAACGGGGGAATCGCGGGGCCTGGCGGCCTTTCAGCCGCTGTCACCGGGCCCTCAAAGGCGGCCTCGGCAAGCCCTCAAAGGCGGCCTCGGCAAGCCCACAAAGGCGGCCTCAACCCGCCCTCAACGCGCCCTTATGCGGGGGGCGAGCGCCGGCGTCCACAGATCAACCGCTCATTGGCGAGCACGATGGCGCGGATCTCTTCGGGGGTCAGGGCCCCGGCCTCAAGTAGCGGAGCGGTAGGCCCACTAGGACCGTTGCCAAGGCGGCCCGCCTCGACATGGGCGAGCCACTCCGCGACGAACTCCCGCGCGCCTGCATCCCGAGGCTCCGCCGCCGCCTGCCGGGGACGGGAGTTCGGGTGGGGCGGAGGGGTGAAAGACATGGGCACGCTCCGTGGACAAGCGAGGGACGAATGGAGCGCCACGCGCCCCCGCGGCCCCCGCATGGCACTCCGAGGCTCCCCCGAGGCAGTGCCGGAGGGGAGAGCGAACGG
>JAIYAL010000069.1 GCA_027489095.1 Erythrobacteraceae bacterium | reverse complement strand
TGATGATGCCGATTGCCGAGATGCGGGAATTCGCCGGGTTCGCCCCTGCCGAGCAGCGCTACATCAAGCGCAGCCTCGACATCGGCCTCGCCCGCACCGACGCCTTCAGGCGCTGGGGCCGCTCCGAGGCGGAGAACACCGCGATCCGCCGGCAATATGTCGCCTATCAGGACCTGAAGGCGCTGCGCGGTCTGATCCCGCAGGACGACACGCCCTACGAGGTCGAGCGCTTCCTCGGCAAGCTGGTGCGCCTTGCCGCCTTCGATCTAGAACAGGAGCGGCTGGCCTGCTTTTCGGCATTCCGCTTCCTCTACGAACGCCTGCTGGGCGCGGCGGTGCGGCCCTATCTTCCGGCCGCCTTCTGTGCCGCGAGCGCGCTGCCCTCGATCCGCCCGGAGCGTCGCAAGCTGCTGCTCCAGTCGCTGAGCGAAGCCGCCGCCACCGCGCCGGGCTGGTCCGAGCGCGAGCCGGTGTTCCTCCCCGAATATGTGGACGACTTCGAAGCGGCTTGAGTGTTAGTGGGTGACGATGACGTCGCCTTATCACCCCCCGGTCAAGCGCTCGCTGAGCATCGCGGGCCACCAGACCTCGATTAGCCTCGAGCCGATATTCTGGGACATGCTGAAAGCCGCGGCGTCGCGCGAGGGGCTGGCGGTTGCGGCCTTAGTGGCCCGTATCGATGCCGAGCGGATCAAGTCGCCCACACCCCCGGGGCTGGCGAGTGCGATCCGGGTGTGGCTCGTCATCAATACCTGATCTTCGTCATTGCGAGGCCGAAGGCCGCGGCAATCCATGGGCCGACTGCCTGCGGCGAACTCCGGCCATGGATTGCTTCGCTTCGCTCGCAATGACGAGGGGTGGGCCTAATCGTCCACCCGCTCGATATCCGCGCCGACCAGCTGGAGTTTTTCCTCCAACCGTTCATACCCGCGGTCGAGGTGGTACAGCCGTCGCACCGTAGTCTCGCCCTCGGCGGCGAGGCCTGCGATGACAAGGCTCATCGAGGCGCGCAGGTCAGTGGCCATCACTTCGGCGCCGGTCAGGCGGTCGACGCCCTTGACCACAGCAGTCCGCCCTTCGGTCGTGATGTTCGCGCCCATCCGCGCCAGTTCCGGCACGTGCATGAAGCGGTTTTCGAAGATCGTTTCCTTGAGTACGCTTGTCCCATCCGCCTTCGCCAGCAGCGCCATCAGCTGCGCCTGCATGTCGGTGGCGAGGCCCGGGTAGGGCGCGGTGGTGAGGTCGACGGGCTTCAATGCACCATTCGCGGCGACATTGATGCCCTTGGCGTCCCAATCGACATGGATGCCGATGGCTTGCAGCGCGTGGATCGTCGCCATCATGTCCTCGGCCTTGGCGCCTTCGAGCCGCACTTCGCCGCCGGTGATTGCCGCAGCGCAGGCATAGGAACCCGCCTCGATCCGGTCGGGCATTACGCGGTAGGTCGCGCCGTGGAGGCGCTTGACGCCGTGGATGGTGAGGGTGGAGGTGCCCACGCCCTCGATCTCCGCCCCCATCGCGGCGAGCATATTGCACAGATCGACGATTTCCGGCTCGCGCGCGGCGCTGAACAGCCGGCTGGTGCCGTTCGCCAGCACCGCAGCCATCAGCGCATTCTCGGTCGCGCCGACCGAGACGACGGGGAAGTCGAAATCGCCGCCCGGCATCCCGCCATCGGGCTGGATCGCCTTCACATAGCCTGCGGCCAGCTCGATCTTCGCGCCGAAGGCTTCCAGCGCCTTCAGATGCAGGTCGATCGGACGGTTGCCGATCGCGCAGCCCCCGGGCATCGAGACGGTCGCCTCGCCGCTGCGCGCCAGCATTGGCCCTAGCACCAGGATCGAGGCGCGCATCTTGCGCACCAGATCATAGGGCGCGACGGTGGAGGTGATGCGGGTCGCCTCCATGCTCATCACCCGGCCGAAATCTTCGGGCCGCGTGCCCTGAATCACGGTGGTGACGCCAAATTGGTTCATCAGGTGCTGGAACCCGTCGATATCCGCCAGGCGCGGCAGGTTGCGCAGCGTCAGCGGCTCCTCGGTCAGAAGCGCGCAGGGAATGAGCGTCAGTGCCGCATTCTTCGCGCCGGAGATCGGGATCGTGCCCTGGAGGCGGTTGCCGCCCTTGATGATCAGCTTGTCCATGCGTTTGCCTTAGCGAAAAGTGCATTCGGCGCAACTCGCGCGCGCAGTCACCGATCAACGATTGACCGCGCGGGAGTGGCGCGGCACGACAATGTCAAAACATAACGGGTGCGCCGTCTCGCTAATCAACAGCCAAAGGTCCCTGATGTCTCTCAAGCCCATTCGTAAAGCCGTGTTTCCTGTCGCGGGGCTCGGCACCCGCTTTCTCCCCGCCACCAAGGTTGTCCCCAAGGAACTGCTTCCGGTGGTCGACCGCCCCCTGATCCAATACGCCGTCGACGAGGCGCGCGAGGCGGGGATCGAACAGATGATCTTCGTCACCGGGCGCGGCAAGACCGGGATCGTCGAGCATTTCGATATCGCCTTCGAGCTTGAGCAGACCATGGCTGAGCGCGGCAAGGATCTCAGCGTGCTGGAATGCACCCGCGCGACGCCCGGCGATGTCATCGCCGTGCGCCAGCAGGTGCCGCTCGGCCTTGGCCACGCGATCTGGTGCGCCCGGGCGATCGTCGGGGACGAGCCTTTCGCGATCTTCCTGCCCGATGAACTGATGGTCGCGCGCGAGGGCGGCAGCGGCTGCATGAAACAGATGGTCGAGGCCTACAACGAGGTCGGCGGCAACCTCATCTCGGTGCTGGAAGTGCCGATGGAGCAGGTCTCCGCCTATGGCGTGATCGCTCCGGGCGAGGCTCGCGGCAACCTGACAGAGGTCAAGGGTCTGGTCGAAAAGCCGCCGGTCAGCGCCGCGCCGTCCAACAAGATCGTCTCGGGCCGTTATATCCTCCAGCCCGAGGTGATGCGGGTGCTCGAGACCCAGGGCAAGGGTGCGGGCGGGGAGATCCAGCTGACCGATGCGATGGCGAAGATGATCGGCACCCAGCCGTTCCACGCCGTGACCTTCGACGGCGCGCGCTACGATTGCGGCAGCAAGGTCGGCTTTGTCGAGGCGACATTGGCGATCGCGCTCGCCCGCCCCGACATGGGCGCCGAGGTGCGGGCGATCGCACTGGATCTGCTGAAGTAGCTTCTAGGCTGGCGTCACCTTCAGCGGCAGGGTCTTCAATCCGCCAACGAAGGTGCTGCTCGCGCGCTTGGCCTCGCCCGCCGGCTCCACCGCCGCCACCCGGTCGAGGATCGCCTCGAACAGGATCTTCATCTCAAGCCGCGCCAGATGCAGGCCCAGGCACTGGTGTGCGCCTGCCCCAAAGGCAAGGTGGCGATTCGGCGAGCGCGCGGCATCGAAGCGGCGCGGATCGGGGAACTGCGCGGGGTCATGATTGGCGGCGACGTAGTTGATCATCAGCCAGTCGCCCGCCTTCACCTGCTGCCCGCCAAGCTCGCAGTCCTCCGCCGCGGTGCGCATGAAGTGCTGCACCGGTGACGTCCAGCGAATCGCCTCCTCGACAATGCCGGGGAGCAACGAGCGGTCGGCGCGCACGCGGGCGTATTGCGCAGGGTCACCGGCAAGCGCCTGCATCGCGCCCGCCGTGCTCGCCGAAGTGGTGTCATGCCCGGCGGTGGCGACGATGATGTAATAGCCCGCCATGTCACGCGGGGGGAGCGGCTGGCCATCGACCAGCGCATTGGCGATGACGCTGGCGACATCATCGGTGGGGTTGCGGCGCCGGTCTTCGGCGATGCCAGCGAAGTAGTCCTCAAAGGTCTTCACCGCTCCGGCGACAGTCTGCACCACCTGCTCAGGGGTCATCTTGTCGAGCCCGCTGCCCGAGAGGTCCTTGTCCTGCCCGCCGAACAATTGCTGGGTGAGCATCTGCATCCGGAATTCGTCCGAAGGCGGCACCCCGAGGATCTGCATCACCACGCGCAAGGGGTAGGGGCCGGAGACTTCCTTGACGAAATCGACCTCGTCGGTGCCGCCTGCGAGCATCCGGTCCACCGTCTGCGCGGCGAGTGCGCGCAGCTCATCCTCAAGCCGCGCGAGGTTCCTCGGCATGAACCATTCCTGCGTCAGCTTGCGGTATTTGGGATGGACCGGCGCATCGAACACCACCAGCGAATCGACCAGAATGTTCGATCCGGTCGCCGCGCGGCTGAAGCGAATCGTCTCGTTGAAGCTGAACACCACCGGGCGCGGGTTGTTGAGGAAGGCGGCATTGTCCTTCGAGATGCGCATCACGTCGTCATAGGAGGTGACGAGCCAGAAGGGATCGAACAGCCCCGGCGTATCGGGCTGCACCTTGACCACCGGGGTGGTCGCGCGGATGGCATCGAAGGTGTCGAGCAGCCCGTCCCATTCGGCATAGGCGTGGGGGTCGATCACCCGGCGCGCGATGTCGCCGGGGAGGATTGCCTCACCGCTCACGCGGCTTCCGCCCCCTCGCGCGCCTTGGCGGCAAATTCATCGCGCAGCTCACGCTTGTAGAGCTTGCCGTTGGCTTCGCGGGGGAGATCGGGGCGGAAATCGAACAGCTTGGGCATCTTGATCTTGGAGAGGCTCGCGGAGAGGAAGTCGCGCAGTTCCGCCTCCAGCGCCGGGCCAGCGTCGGCCATGTCGCGCGGCTGCACCACGGCGACAACCTTTTCACCGAGGTCGGGGCAGGGCGCGCCGATCACGCCCGCATCCATCACCTTGGGGTGGGTGACCAGCAGGTTCTCGATCTCTTGCGGGTAGATGTTGACCCCGCCGCTGATGATCATGTGGCTCTTGCGATCGGTCAGGAACAGGAACCCGTCGGCATCGACATGGCCGATATCGCCCAGCGTCATCCAGCCCTTGGGGTGCATCGCTTCGCGCGTCTTTTCGGGGTCATTGTGGTAGGTGGGGAGCAGCGCATTTTCGAAATAGATCAGCCCGTCCTCGCTTGGCGGCACTTCCTCGCCATCGGGGCCGCATACATGCACCGTCCCGTAAATCGCCCTGCCGACCGAGCCGGGATGCGTGAGCCAATCGCCTGAGTGGATCATCGTCATCCCGATCCCTTCAGACCCGGCGTAATACTCGTTCACGATGGGGCCCCACCATTCGATCATGTCGCGCTTGATCGGCACCGGGCACGGCGCTGCGGCGTGAAGCGCGCGTTTGTGGCTCGACAGGTCATACCTGGCGCGGATCGCCGGATCGAGCTTGAGGAAGCGCACGAAATGGGTCGGCACCCATTGGCTATCGGTGATGCGGTACTTCTCGATCGTGGCGAGCGCGGCTTCGGGCTCGAATTTCTCCATCACCACCAGCGTGCCCCCCAGCCGCTGCGCTGCCGAGCACCACGCGAGCGGCGCGGCGTGATACAGCGGTGCGGGCGAAAGGTAGACCATCGAGCCATCGGTTGGCATGCCTGCGCCCATCGTCGCCAGACCCAGGAACGGGATCATCGCCTGCGGATCGGGATCGGCGGGCGGGGCGGGGCGGATGCCCTTGGGCCGCCCGGTGGTGCCCGAACTGTAGAGCATCGTCAGCCCGGCGCGCTGATCGGCGATCGGCGTGGTCGGGTGCGCGGCCAGGGTGGCGGCAAAATCCTCCGCTCCGCCACCATCTGTCACCAGCACTTCGATCTCGGGACACTCCCGGCGGATATCGGCCATCACCCCGTCGAAATAGGGTGAGGTGATCAGCAGCTTGGCGTTGCTATCCTTGAGGATGTAGATGATTTCCGGTGCGGTCAGACGGGTCGAAATCGGCACGAGCAAGGTGCCCGCGCGCTGTGAACCCCAGATCAGGGTGAAAAACTCGATCCGGTTTTCGAGCAGCACGGCAAAGGCATCATCGGGCTGGAACCCGCGCCCACGCAGCAGCTGGGCAAAGCGGTTCGCAGCGGCGTCCATCTCGCCATAGGTCATTTGCTGGCCCGAGCCGCTCATGATGACCGCGGGATGATCGGGACGGTTCGCGGCGTGCGCGATCGGATGCATCGACATGGTTACTCTCCCAAGCGACTGCGCCTCACAGGGAAGCGGGCGCAGCCGACGTTCTCTCTCGCCAAAATCTAGCGAGAGCGGAAACGCTCGCAAGCGAAAACAGTATGGGAATTGCTACCGATGCACGCGGCGCCTGCGGGGAAGAAAAAAAGGCGGCGGGATAACCCGCCGCCATGATCGGACACCCTCTCCAATGTCCGGCCCGTTTGCACGGGCAATTTCTTGAGCCGCTTAGTCGCCGCCTTGGCCAGTCATCCGGGCGTCGCGGGCATAAGCAAGCTGTGCTTCGCTTTCCACCATATACGGAATCGGATTGACTGCAAGCCCGTCGACGCGGACTTCATAATGCAGGTGCGGACCGGTCGAACGGCCGGTCGATCCGACATAGCCGATCAGGTCGCCCTTCTTGACGCTGTCGCCCGCAGTTACCGCGAGCCGCGACAGGTGGGCGTAGCGGGTCTCCATCGCGGCACCGTGGTTGATGCTGATGTAGAGGCCGTAAGTCGAATAAAGGTCGGCGCGGCCGATGACGCCGTCGGCCGTGGCATAAACCGGCGTACCGGTCGGCGCGGCGAGGTCGATGCCCTGGTGCTGACGGCGGCCGCCGATGACCGGGTGATAGCGCATCCCGAAGCCGCTGGTCAGAGCCGCGCCTTCAAGCGGCATGCGCGACGGCACCGAAATGCCGCGCAGCTGAACCGGCGAAGAATAGGCGGTAACGGTCTCGCCGAAGCCAGCGCCGGAGGTGGGCGATGTGCGTTCGATCGCGGTCCAGCTTGCGAACAGCGACTTGAAGCGCGCATCGCCATTGTCGACCACCTCGCCCTGCGCCTCGCGAACCGGCTGAGCCATGTCGGCGCTTGCGGTGCTGGCAGAATTGGCGCTGTTGGCGAAAGCCGGCGCGGCGGCGGAAACCAGAACGGCTGTGCAAGCGGAGGCCGCAAGCTTCAGCGCGTTTTGCAAGGCAAGTTTCATATGCGACCCGGTTCCCGATTGCGGCTCTTCGCCGTTGGAATAATCCGGCACGTCTGATGCGCGCCTTTGCTGCATGTTGGTTACCCAGGTGAGTCGCTAAAGCGCAATCTCTTCATAAAAACCGCGCGACAAACCGGCTGCAAGACGCGCTGAGTCGTTGAACGGCGGCTTAACATGACCGCGAAAGTGCCGTTTTACGAGGTTCTGCCACAGGGATTCGGGCTCCACCCGCGCCATTTCGGCACAGCGCAAAAAGTGCTTGGTGCCTGCCGCGACGTGGCGGATTTCGTCGTCAAGTATGCGGGCGAGGATTTTTGCTCCGCTATGGTCCCCCGCCGCCGCAACCCTTTCGAGGGTCCCTGGTGTCACGTCCAGCCCGCGCGCTTCGAGCACCATCGGCACCACGGCAAGCCGCGCGGCGACATCGTGACGGGTCACGTGTGCCGCCTCCCACAGACCCGCGTGGGCGGGGAGCGCGCCATATTGGCTTCCAAGGCTCGATAGCTTCCGTGCCAGCAGCGCAAAGTGCATCGCTTCATCCGCGGCGACGGCGAGGAAATCGGTGACGAACTCCTCGCCCATCTCGCCGCCGAACCGCCCGGCCATGTCGAGCGCAAGGTCGATCGCGACGAATTCGATATGCGCGAGGCTGTGCCACAGCGCGATCCTGCCGCGTTCGGATCCGCCCTTGCCGCGCTTCGGCATCTGATTCGGCGCGAGCAGCGCGGGCGAGTCGGGCCAGGCCGGCTGGTCGGGCATGGCGACGTCGAACGCCCACGCCAGCGACCCACGCCGCCACGCCCGCGCCACTTCGCGGGCGGCGAAGCATTTGGCGCGCGGCTCGGGCGTAAGCAGCGCGGCGCGAATGGCACGGGCGACGGTTGTCATGTTAGGTCAGAGCGCTTTCGCTGCGGCGAGCACGTCCTCGGCGTGGCCGGCCACCTTCACCTTGTCCCAGATGCGCGCGATCCTGCCGTCGGCGCCGATCAGATAAGTCGCGCGAACCATGCCCATGTAGGTCTTGCCGTACATCTGCTTTTCCGCCCACACGCCGAGCGCGTCAGACAGCCCGCCTTCCTCGGCATCGGTGGCGAGCGGCGCGGTGAGGCCGTGTTTGGCGATGAACTTGGCGTGTTTCTTGGCCGGATCCTTGCTTACGCCGAGCAGCTTGGTGCCCGCGGCTTCGAATGCGTCCTTCAGCGCGGAGAAATCCTTGTTCTCGGTGGTGCAGCCGGGGGTGTCGTCCTTGGGATAGAAGAAGATCACCAGCTTGGAGCCCGCGAAATCCGATGGCTTCACGCTCCCGCCCTCGGGGGTTTCGAGTCCGATATCGGGGATGGCGTCACCGGCGCCGGGGAAGTTGCTCATGCTGGGGTCTCCTGTTCGTCTGCGAGAATGTCTGTGCCGAGGATTTGCTTCCACACCTGCGCGACCCTGAGACGCGCTGCGGCGAAGGCTTCCTCGAGGCCCGCGTAGGAATCGAACCCGCAGGCCCGCGCAAGCGCCCGCGCGCCCGAAGGCGGCGGCTCGCGGCCGTCGGGGGCGAGCAGGCGGCCGGCGACCAGCATCCGGCTCATCAGTGCGTGCGGTTCGGCAAGGTCGGCCGGGACGAGGCCTGCCTCGGCCAGGCCGCCCATCGCCGCGGCCAAATCCGGAGAGAGCGCCTGCGGTGCGGCTTCGGAAAGGGCGCTGCCATTCGCCGCCTCGCCCTTCAATTGCAGGTAGTGAACGAGGAACTCGATATCGACGAGACTGCCCCGTGCGAGCTTAGCATCGACGGGTCCGCTCTGTGGTTTGTGCTTGGCCATCTCGGCGCGCATCTCCAGCACCGCCTCGCGCAATGCATTCCTGTCGCGGGGTGCGCCGAGCACCTCGGCGAGCACCGCCCCCAGCTGCGTGCGCGCGGCGGGAGAGCCGTAGAGCACCCGCGCGCGGGCGAGCGCCATATGCTCCCAGGTCCACGCCGCCTCACGCTGGTATTTGCCGAAAGCCTCGCAGCTCACCGCGAGCGGCCCCTGATTGCCCTGCGGCCTGAGGCGCGTGTCGACCTCATAGAGCGCGCCCTGAGCGGTGGGCACCGACAATGCCGCGCTCACCCGGCTGGCGAGGCGGTTGTAATAGACCGTCGCCCCCAAGGGCCGCTCGCCGTCCGACTGCGCGGCGAAATCGCCGGTGAAGAGATAGACGATATCGAGGTCGGAAGCGTGGGTCAGCGCCCCGCCGCCCAGCCGTCCGAGCCCGAGGATCAGCAGCTCACTATCGGGGATGCGCCCGTGCTTGGCGGCGAATTCCGCGACGGTCGCCTCCGCCGCCAATTCCAGCGCGGCTTCGGCGGTGCGGGACAGGGCGCGGGCGATGGCGAGCGGATCGGCCAGCCCTTCGATCAGCTGGATGCCCAAGGCAAAGCGGATCTCGCCGGTGACGATGCGGATCGCGTCGAGCAGCGCCTCGTAATCCTCGCGCGCGGCTGCGCCCTGCATCCGCGCCATGATCGCGGGCACTTCGCCCGGCAGGTCGAGCGCGTCACGATCGATCAGCGTGTCGAGCAATTCGGGCTTCCGCGCCAGCTCGTCCGACAGCGCCGGGGCGAGGGTGAGGGCTGCCACTAGCCGTTCGATCAGATCGGGCCGTGCCGCCAGCAAGCGGAAGGTGGTGATGGCGGAGGGCACGCTTTCGATGATGCGCTCCCAGCGGGTGATCGCGCGCATCGGATCGTCGCTCGCGGCCATCGCGGTCAGCAGGGCCGGGGCGAGCCGGTCCCATGCCTCGACCGCCTGCGGGGAACGGATCGCGGCGTGCCGCCCGTCACGCCAGCTCTCGATCCGCTCGGCCAGCACCTCGGGTTCGGGGAAGTCCCATGCGGCGAGGCTCTGGGCGAGCGCGCTGGCGGGCATGGCGACGGTGACGGGCGCGGTGTCGCGGCGGCCGATCAGTTCCTCATAGATGCGGCCCGTGGCCTGCGTGAGTGCGGACAGCTCCGCCACCAGCGCCGCGCCGTCCTCCAGCCCGTCGAGCCGCGCGACATTATCGAGCGCCTCGCCCACGGGGAGCGTGTGCGTCTGGCGGTCGTGGACCATCTGCAGGCGGTGCTCGATCATGCGGAGCCGGTCATAGGCCTCGCCGAGAGTCACGGCATGCTCGGGCGCGATCCAGCCTGCGGCTGCCAGGGCATCGAGCGCCGCGCGCGTGCCCCTCACCCTAAGCGATGCGTCGCGGCCGCCGTGGATCAGCTGGTGGGTCTGGACGTAGAACTCGATCTCGCGGATGCCCCCGCGCCCGCGCTTCACGTCAAAGCCGGGGCCGGGGGCGGGCGGGCCCTTGTGGCTGTCGCGGATACGGTGGGTGAGCGCGCTGATCTCCTCGATCGCGCCGAAATCGAGCTGGCTGCGCCATACGAAGGGTCGGATCGCGGCAAGAAACGCCTCGCCTGCCGCGATGTCCCCCGCCGCCGCGCGGGCGCGGGTGAAGGCGGCGCGCTCCCATGCCAGCGCTTGCCCCTGATAATGGGTGAGCGCCGCGCCGACCGGGACGGCGAGCGGGCTGACCTCGCTGGCGGGCCGCAGCCTGAGGTCGACCCGCAGGGCATACCCATCTGCCGTGTTCCCGGCGAGCAGTGCCACCACCCGCCGCGCATAGCGTTGCGCGGCCTCGCCCGGATCGTCCGAAGCGCGGCGGGAAAGGCGTTCACGGTCGAACAGCAGGATCGGGTCGATGTCGGAGGAGTAGTTGAGTTCGCGCGCGCCCTGCTTGCCGAGCGCAAGGGCGATGAAGCCATCCGCCGAGTCGCTATCGCAGCGTTCGGCGATCGCGGTGCGGATCGCGCGGTCCAACGCTCGGTCAGCAAAGGCGGTGAGCTCGCCCACCACGCGGGCGAGCGGGAAGGCCTCGGCAAGGTCGCCCACCGCCAGTGCCGCCGCCATGGCGAGCCGCTCGCGCCGCAGGGCCACTTCTGCATCGGGGTGCTCGCCCTGCGCCCGCGCCCAGGCGAGCGCCGCTTCGCCCTCGCCCGCTGCTAGCAACGCGGCAAGCTCCGGATTGCGCTCGAGCGCGCGTGCCAGGAACGGCGCGTGGGCGCGGGCGCGGTGCAGCGCGCTGCCCCAATCGGCCCCGCTGGCCCTGCCCTCTCGCCGGTTCTCTCCCATCGCCCGCCTCTCTGACCGGGCTTGCGGCGCGCGGCAAGGGCGCAAGCTTGCACGCCGGTTGCGGCTCTGCGATGGGAAGCGCCGAATTGACCTCACGATTTGGGAGAGACTTCGCATGGCACGCATTCACGTCGCGCTCGGTGCATTGCTGGCAGGCACCCTCGTGCTCGCCGCCTGCGAAAACCTGCCGGAAGTGGAGAGCGCCAGCGCGTCGCTCGATATTCCCCAGGTTCCCGCTGGCGCCATCGCCGAAGGCACGATGAAGGACGTGACCCGCACCCTTTCGAGCGACGCGTTCGAGGGCCGTGCGCCCGGCTCTGCGGGTGAGGACAAGACCATCGCCTTCCTCTCCGAACGCTTCAAAGCGGCCGGGCTGAAGCCGGGCAACGCGGGATCGTGGGTGCAGGACGTCCCGCTGATCGAGATCACCGGCAAGAACTACGCGCCGCTGACCGTGACCGGCGCGAAAACGGGCGAGCCACTGAGCTTCGACTTCGCCAAGGACTGGGTCGGCGTCACCTACCGCGAACAGGCCGCGACCACGATCGAGAACAGTGAGCTGGTGTTCGTTGGCTACGGCATCAACGCGCCCGAGCGCGGGTGGAACGACTATGCCGGGGCGGACGTGAAGGGCAAGACGGTGGTGATCCTCGTCAATGATCCCGACTGGCAGACCGCCGGGCTCGAAGGCACCTTCAATGGCAAGGCGATGACCTATTACGGGCGGTGGACCTACAAGTTCGAGGAAGCCGGCCGCCAGGGCGCGGCAGGGGCGCTGATCGTCCACCAGACTGCGCCTGCCGCTTATGGCTGGAACGTCGTCGAAAGCTCGTGGACCGGCCCGCAGGCCTATGCGCAGCGCGGGCCGAACGCACCGCCGCTTACCCAGATGAACGGCTGGGTGACGGAGACTTCGGCGCGCCAGCTGCTGAAGGCGTCGGGTCAGGATCTCGATGCATTGAGCAAGGCCGCACAGACCAAGGGCTTCAAGGCCGTGCCGCTGGGCCTCAAGCTTTCGGCCAGCTTCGCCAGTGACGTTCGCAGCTTCAAGTCGCGCAACGTGATCGGCATCCTGCCCGGCACCGACAAGCCGGACGAATATGTGCTCCACACCGCGCATTGGGATCACCTCGGCCGCTGCACGCCTGCACCTGATGGCGACGACATCTGCAACGGCGCGGTCGACAACGCCACCGGCACAGCCGCACTGGTCGCGCTGGCCGAGGCCCATGCCAAGGCGGGCGCGGCGCGCCGCAGCCTCGTGTTCCTCGCGGTGACCGCGGAAGAATCCGGTCTGCTCGGCGCGGACTACTATGCGGCCAACCCGGTGTTTCCGCTCGCGCAGACCGTGGGCGGGGTGAATATGGACGCGCTGCAGATGGCCGGCCCCGCCAAGGACGTGACCGCAGTCGGCTTGGGCAAGTCGGCGCTCGACCAGTTCCTTGACGCCGCGCTCAAGGCCGACGGCCGCACCGTCACCCCCGATCCCAAGCCCGAAGCTGGGTATTACTACCGCTCTGACCACTTCGCCTTTGCCAAGCTCGGCGTGCCGATGCTTTACATCGACGGCGGGCAGGACCTCGTCGAAGGCGGACGCGCGGCGGGCGAGGCGGTTGCCAAGGACTATACCGACAACCGCTACCACGGCCCCAAGGACGAGTATGACGCGAGCTGGGACTGGTCGGGCGTGATGGCCGATCTCCAGCTTTACTACCGCCTTGGCCGGATGATGGGCACCAGCACGAGTTGGCCCAACTGGAACGATGGCGACGAATTCCGCGCGATTCGCGACGCAAGCTGCGCGGGCAGCAAGAAGGGTTGCTGATTCCACCGATGACGATGATCATGCCCCCCGAATGGGCGCCGCAGGACTGGCTGTGGATCGGCTTTCCGCACCTCGCCGAGGAGTGGCCCGGTTGGCTCGAACCCGCGCAGGAGCAGATGGCGGCCTTCGCCTCTGCGGTGGCGGAGAGCGGTCAGGAGGTGCGGCTGCTGGTTCGCGATGAGGCCAACGAAGCCCGCGCGCGCCAACTTGTCAGCGGCAAGGTCACGCTGGAGCGGCGGGTCTATGGCGACGTCTGGTTGCGCGATACCGGGCCGCTGGTGGTGCATGAGGGCGGCGGGCGCGCGGCGCGGCGGTTCGGTTTCAACGGCTGGGGTGGGAAGTACCTGATGCCGGGAGACATGGAGATCGGCGCTGAGCTGGCCCGCGATGCCGGGCTCGCCATCGAGGCTGCGCCGATGATCCTCGAGGGCGGTGCGGTCGACGGCGACGGCACGGGGCTGGTGGCGACCACCGAACAGTGCCTCCTGAACCCCAACCGCAACCCGCAGATGAGCCGCGCAGAGATCGAAGCAGAGCTGGCCGCAAGGCTGGGCTTCACCCGCGTGCTGTGGCTCGGCGAGGGGCTCATCAACGACCACACCGATGGCCATGTCGACAATCTGGCGCGGTTCGTGGCGCCGAACCGGCTGGTGGTGCCGCAAGCCACCGGCGCGGACGATCCCAAT
>JAIYAL010000185.1 GCA_027489095.1 Erythrobacteraceae bacterium | reverse complement strand
ATATCCTCGTAGTGCGAGGGGAAGATTTCCAGACTGTCGCCGCGCACCCGGAAGCACCCGCGGGTGAAGGCGGCGTCGTTGCGCTTGTATTGCAGCGCGACAAGCTTGCGGATCAACTCGCGCTGATCGACACTTTCGCCCGCCTTGATGTCGAAGATCATCGCCGAATAGGTCTCGACCGAGCCGATGCCGTAGAGGCACGAGACCGAGGCGACGATGATCACATCATCGCGTTCCAGCAGCGCGCGGGTGGCCGAGTGCCGCATCCGGTCGATCGCCTCATTCACCGAGCTTTCCTTCTCGATGTAGGTGTCGGAGCGCGGCACATAGGCTTCGGGCTGGTAGTAATCGTAGTAGGAGACGAAATACTCGACCGCGTTTTCGGGGAAGAAGCTCTTGAACTCGCCATAGAGCTGTGCGGCGAGGATCTTGTTGGGGGCGAGCACAAGCGCGGGGCGCTGGAGCGTATCGATCACCTTGGCCATGGTGAAGGTCTTGCCCGAGCCCGTCACGCCGAGCAGCACCTGCGTTTTTTCGCCGCCAAGCGCGCTCTGCGTAAGTTCCGCGATTGCAGTCGGCTGATCGCCCGCCGGCTCATATTCCGAGACCAGCTTGAAGGGGATGCCGCCCATCGACTTGTCGGGGCGGGCAGGGCGGTGCGGGACGAAATCGGCGCCCGTCTCGGGCTCGTCCAGTCCGCGGCGGATCACGAGTTGGGCCATCATGGATGTATGGGGAACAAAGCGGGGACGTGCAAGGAGTCGAGGCGTTGTGGAAGTGCTTTTCGGGGCACGCTTTGCCGCATTGGCTGTTATGGTGGTGGGAGCCATCAGGAGACGCAACCATGAAGCCTTTCGCCATCATCGCTGCCGCCGGGGCTGTGCTGCTCGCTGGCTGTTCCGCAGCGGACAAGACCGAGGGCGAGGCCGCTGGCAAGGTCAGCGTCAAGGACGCCGCCGCCAAGGCCAAGTCCGAGATGCCCCGGCCCGAGCCCGGTCTCTACCGGACCACCGTTACCATGACCGGGCTCAAGATCCCGGGGCTCCCGCCGGAGATGGAAGGGCATGGCGCCGGGCTCACCACAACGACCGAGAACTGCCTCACCAAAGAGGCGGTCGCTAACGGCTATGGCGAGATGGTGAAGCAAGGCCAGAACGGCGATTGCATCTTCGAGCGGTTCGATGTCGCAGGCGGCAAGATCGACGCGGTGATGGCGTGCAAGGCGCAAGGGCGCAGCACCCGGATGGAAATGGCAGGCACCACCACCAAGACCGGTGCCGAGATCACCGCCGCGATGGCGATGGATTTCGAAGGCGCAGGCAAGGGGACGATGAACTTCACAACCAAGCACGAGCGGATTGGGGACTGCCCAGCCGGGAAGCCCGCCAAGTGAAGTGTGTCGGAATTGTTACAAGTGTTACACTTCATTGAATATTCATCCTGACTGTGGCTAGGTCGCGGCATGGCTTCGCGCTTCGCCTTCGACCGTCCTCGCTTCCCCGCACCGCTCCTTGCGGCGGCGACGGCGGCTGGCGCGCAGGCGCAGCAGGCCTATGCCGGCACCGAGCTTGCACGCCGCGTCTCTCTGGCGCGCGAGGTCTGTCCCGAGGAGTTCGAGCTCGGCAAGCCCAGGTTGCTGCGCCTGCTGGGCGAGGCGCAGGTGCTGTTCGAACCGCTGCGCCGCGCGCGCCGCAAGGTCCCGGTCGCACTTGCCGCCAACCGGCAGGTTGTGATGATTCTCCCCGGCTTCGGTGCGCACCCGATGCGGATGCGCTATCTCGCCCGCCATCTTGAGCGGGCGGGGCACGTCACCAAGCGCTGGGGGCTGGGGCGCAATTGGGGCCCCGACCCGGACCGCTTCGACGCGATTGAAGCGCGGCTGCTCGAACTGCACGCGCGCCACGGGCGCAAGGTGGTGCTGATCGGCTGGAGCCTCGGCGGGCTCTACGCGCGCGAGATCGCCAAGCGCCAGCCCAGCGCCGTCGCGAAGGTGATCTCGATGGGCTCGCCCTTCTCGGGCTCCCCGCGCGCCAACAATGTATGGCGCGCCTACCAGTTCATCACCGGGCATTCGGTCGACGCCCCTCCGATCGATGCCCAGCTTGCGATCAAGCCCCCGGTCGAAACCGTCGCGCTGTGGAGCGGCAATGACGGCGTGATCGCGCCGCGCTGCGCTGCGGGCCGCCCCGGCGAACGTGACCGGGCGATCCCGCTGCGCTGCACGCACATGGGTTTCACCTATGACCCGCAGGTGATCGCGACCCTGCTCACCGAGCTCGAATCCACCCGCGCCTGAGGCGCATTGCAGGCTGTGCCTACGTTAAATGACGCAGCCGCTTTCCTTTTCCGACAAGCCAGTTAGATTCTCGCGCAGAACCTAAGGGGATTTCGGGGGTCGATGCAGGGGCGGGGCAGCAATTTTGACGAGATGTTCGACGGTTCGGGGAACACCCGGCCCGCCTATGCCGAGTATTGCCGCTGGTATAATGCGCAGCCGCCCGAATTCCTGCGCCGCAAGAACCGCGAGGCCGACGACACTTTCCGCCGCACCGGGATCACCTTCAACGTCTATGGCGAGAACGAGGCCGAAGAGCGCCTTATCCCCTTCGACATGGTGCCGCGCATCATCACCGCGAACGAGTGGCGCAAGCTCTCGCGCGGGATCGAGCAGCGGGTGCGGGCGATCAATTCCTTCCTCTATGACCTGTATCACCGGCAGGAGATCGTGCGCGCCGGACGCCTGCCCGAACGTCTGCTGCGCGGAAACGAGGCGTGGCTCGCCAACATGGTCGGCTTCACGCCGCCCGGGGGCATTTACACCCACATCGTCGGCATCGATCTGGTGCGCACGGGGCCTGACGAGTTCTTCGTGCTCGAGGACAATGCGCGCACCCCCTCGGGCGTCTCCTACATGCTGGAGAACCGCGAGACGATGATGGGGATGTTCCCCGATCTGTTCAGCCGGATCGGGGTGGAAAGCGTCTCCAACTATCCGCGCCGCCTGGCACGTAGCCTTGCGGCCTGCGTCCCGCCCGCGTTCGAGGGAGGCAAGCCGACGGTCGCGGTGCTGACGCCGGGCATCTACAACTCGGCCTATTTCGAGCACGCCTTCCTCGCCGATCAGATGGGGGCCGAGCTGGTCGAGGGACACGACCTGCGCGTGGTCGATGGCCGCGTCGCGATGCGCACCACCCAGGGCTATCGTGCGATCGACGTGCTCT
>JAIYAL010000088.1 GCA_027489095.1 Erythrobacteraceae bacterium | reverse complement strand
CCCGGCTACGGCTTTGCCAAGGCGCCGATCAAGGTGGTCGACAAGTGGAAGGCGCTGGTGAACTCCTACCTGCGCGGGCGGCAGGTGCTGGCCCGCACGCTGGTGCTGGTCGACAGCCGCCACGGGTTGAAGGATGTCGACCGGGCGATGATGAAGATGCTCGACGAAGCGGCCGTGGGCTACCGCGTGGTGCTGACCAAGACCGACAAGATCAAGGCGAGCGAGCTGGACAAGGTCGCCGAACAGACCGCCGCCGAAGTGCGCAAGCATGTTGCCGCCTACCCGGAATTGCACCTCACCAGTAGCGAGAAGGGCATGGGGATCGACGCGCTGAGGGCCGCCGTGGTGAGTGATGCGCTGGGCGAAGGCTGGGAAGGGTAGCCAGACCCGGTCAGGCAGCGACCGCTTCTGTCCGCCGCGCGGAAAGATCGGCTCCGGCCAGCCGGGCGGCCTTGCGATAGATGCTGCCTTCGGGCGAGCGCAAATGCTGTTCGAGCAGTGTCAGAACATCCGGATCGTTCTCGGCGTTGAATTTGCGCGCGAACAGATCGGGGCTGCTGCATAGCTGTTCGATATCCGCGACGTCATAGTCGCGCGGGCGCAGCTTGATATCGCCATCCGGCACCCAGTCGATCATGCGCAGATCATCGTTCATCACCATGCCCTGATCGCCGCTGTTCATGATCACGGTCTGGAAGAATGCCTCATCGGCGATGAAGCTGTCGCGGTAGAAGGCCTTGAAGCGGTCGGCGCGCGGATCGTGGCAGACATATTCGCAGAAGCTGCGTGTCACCGCTTTCCACTGCGTGCCGATGAACGGCGTATCGCCGGGAAGGTAGCTGCGCGGTATTCCGGTCGGGATCATCACGCCGTTCCCTTCGGTGAAGACATGGCTGATCCGGTTCATGGTATCGGGCCGTTCCTTGCGCTGGTCGAGCGCGCGGATGAATTGCTTGCCCGGATTGGCGGCAAAGAACTGGCGGATGTAATTCTGGCTTTTGAGCGGGAAATCCTGGCCTGACAGGTTGATATAATGGCTCCACCCGCCATCCATCGCGATCAGGCGGGCCATCCCGCGCAGTTCGGCATCGACAAGGCTGTATCCCCCCCACAGCGCATCTTGCGCAGGCAGAATCTCGACCCCCCGATAGGGCGCGAGAAAGGCGGAAAGATCATCGGCAAGCGCCGCGCCGGAACTTTTGTCGATATGCACGACATACTGGTTTCCCGGATCGTAGATCGCCCGGAACAAGCGTTTGAACTGTTCGGGGAAGCGATGCACGAGCAGGAAGTAAGCGATTGTCGTCGTCGGCGGTGGCGGCAGGATGTGCGCCGGAATTGCTGCTGGCATGGTCGCTGGCCCTTCGAAGTCGCCCCTGTCCGGCTGTCACCTGGCAGGATGCGGCGCGTGATTTTCCAGTCTCGGGAAGGCCAATCAAAAGAATTTTCGATTGCGAAGAGACGCCGCCAGACAAAATTGCTCTTACTGGAGATCAGGGGGCAAGAATGATATGATAGGCCAGTCATGTGTTTGCAAGACCTGCAGCCTGAAGGGCGTCGTCAATATTCTACAAAGATTGCTGATTTTCAGATGGAATTCGTCTGCTTAGACACGAATAAAAAAGAATAATGTTTCTGACGCTTTGGCAATTCTGCGGCATCTACTGATGCCGCTGGATTGGCCTGCCATCAGGTCGCAAACAGCTTGCCCATGTCGGCAAAGGCCTTGAACTCCAGCGCATTGCCGGATGGGTCGCGCAGGAACATCGTCGCCTGTTCGCCCGGCTGGCCCCTGAAGCGGATGGTGGGTTCGATCACGAACTCGCAGCCGCCCGCGCGGAGCCGCTCGGCCAGCGCCTCCCACGCTGCCATCTCCATCACCAGCCCGAAATGCGGAACGGGGACGCCGTGGCCGTCGACATGGTTGCTCGCCCGGTCGCCCGCTTGCCCCGGCGCGAGGTGCGCGACGATCTGGTGGCCGTGGAAGTCGAAATCGATCCATTCGTCCGAAGAGCGCCCTTCCGCGCAGCCCATCACTTCGCCGTAAAAGCGGCGGGCGGCGGCAAGGTCGTCGACCGGGAAGGCGAGGTGGAAGGGGGGCAGGCTCATGCGGGTCTCCTTATGGGCAGGATAACCCGTTCAGCCTCGACAGTTCCAGCCTTAATACCTACGAGCGTCTTTTGTCGCGCTGGCGCGCGATGCAGACCCCCCGCCCCACCTCCCCGCCCGGCCACCAATGATACCATCACGCTATGGTGGCCGGGTGGGGAGGCGGGGCGGGGGGTCTGCGCCACCGAAGGTGGCCGAGAACAGGAACAGGGCCTCATGAAACTCATCATCGGCAACAAGAACTATTCGAGCTGGAGCTTGCGCGGCTGGCTCGCGGTCAAGCAGTCGGGGCTCCATTTCGAAGAGCTGACCGTGCCGATCATGGGCGAGGAGTGGGACCGGCTGAAGCACGACATGGGCGAAGTCCAGCCCTCCAGCGGCAAGGTGCCGATCCTGTGGGACAATGACACGGTGGTGTGGGACAGCCTCGCGATCATGGAATATTGCGCCGACAAGGTCGGGCGCGAGCGGTTCTGGCCCAAGGACGAAGCCGCGCGCGGGATGGCCCGCGCCATGGTCGCCGAGATGCATTCGGGCTACCTCTCGCTGCGCCGCGAACTGCCGATGAACATCCGCCGCCGGGTCGAGCTGCCGGGCCTATCCGACGCGACCAAGCATGATATCGTGCGCATTCTTGGCCTGTGGGCCGAGGCGCGCGCGCGGCATGGCAGCGCGGGGCCCTATCTGTTCGGAACATTCGGTGCCGCCGATATCTTCTACGCCCCGATCGTCACCCGCTTTGTCACCTACGGCATCGGCGTCCCCGGCTTTGCGCAGGCCTATATGCAGGCGATCTGTGAACATGACTGGATGGCGGAATGGATTGGCGCGGCGGGCCAGGAAGAATGGGTGATCGAACAGTTCGAGATGGCACGATGAGGCGGCTGGTCCTCGCCCTCGCGGCGCTCATCACGCTGCTCGCGCCGGTGCAGGCGAGCGCGTGGGGGGCCTATGCCCACCGCCAGACGGCAGCCATCGCACTCGCCAATGTCTCTCCGCAAGTGCGCGCCAAGATCCACGCCCTGCTCGCCCATGAGAAGGCGCTGGGCACGCCGCTCTGCCCGCTGAAAACGCTCGAGGACGCGGCGGTCTGGGCCGATTGCGTGCGCAGCGAAGGCTGGCGCTGGGGTTACACCGCAGCCTGGCATTACCGCACCGCGCCGATCTGCGAGGTGTTCGATCCGCGCTCCAACTGCGCCGGGGGCAATTGCGTCACTGCGCAGATCACCCGCGCCCACCGCGTCCTCGCCGACGAGAGCCTGCCGGCAGCGGTGCGCTTGGAAGCGCTCGCCTTCATGGTCCACTTTGCGGGCGATGTGCACATGCCGCTCCATTCGGGCGACAAGGACGACAAGGGCGGCAATGACCGCGAGGCCGATTACGGGATCAAGCGGGGCCTGAACCTGCATTCGATCTGGGATGGCCCGCTGGCCGAACGCGCGATCAGCGATCCGGCCGATCCGGTGGTGCGGCCCTATACGCCGGCCGAGCGCGCCGAGCTTGCCGGGGGCAAGCCTGACGATTGGGGGCGGGAAAGCTGGGAGATCGCGCGCAGCTTCGTCTATCCCACCGCCTTCGATACCCAGAACGTCTGCCCCGGCCCGCTGCCGGATACGGCGGCGCTCACGCAGGATGACATCGCGCGCGGCGTGCCGATTGCCAAGCGGCGGGTGCAACAGGCGGGTCTGCGGATCGCCGACCTGCTGGACAGCGCCTTCGCGCCGGGGCCGCTGGTGGTGCCGGACGAGCGCCGCCGCCGCAGCGACTAGCCGAAAGCCTTCATCCCGAACCACGCCGCAACACCGAGCATGGTGATCGCCAGCACCCGGCGCACCACGCGGGCGCGGGCTTCGGCCATCAATGTGCCGCGCGCGCGCTCTGCACCCAGCACCAGCACCAGATGGATGATGGTGGCAATGGTGACGCTGATCGCGCCGAAGATCAGGCCCTGCGTCACCGTAGGGTGTCCGCCCATGATAAACTGCGGCATGACGGCGACGAGGAACAGCGCGGCCTTGGGGTTGAACAGGTTGAGCACGAACCCGGCAAGCGCGTGACGTCCGCCTCGGCCTGCGCGCTCGAATTGCGAGATGTCGCTCGAGCCCTTCCATGCGTCCCACGCGAGCCAGATCATCATCGCCGCCGCCAGCAACGACACGGCGCGACCCAGTGGCCCGTCAGTTTCGAGGATCATGCTTGCCGCGAGCACGCTCACGGCCGCATTGGCAGCAAGCCCGGCAGTAACCCCTGCCACCGCGGCAAGGCCTGCGCGGCGTCCCTCGGACAGCGTCAGCGTTACCAGCCACGCCATGTTGGGGCCGGGGGTCAGTTCGACAATCAGCACCGCGAAGGCAAATCCGATAATGTCGATCACGGCCAGCGCCTGCTCCATCGCGCCGCATGGCTGCGGGGGATGGGACGACAATCGTGCTTTCTCATGGGTGGCAACTCCTGCTAGGCCTTGGACGATGCTGGATCCGCTCGACCTTGCCAAGCGCCTGATTGCCGCGCCCAGTGTGACGCCTGCGACCGGTGCGGTGTTCGCTGAACTGGAAGCCATGCTGGCACCTCTGGGCTTCGCGGTCCACCGCTTCACGCGGGGCGACGGGCCGGAAGGCGCCGACGAAGCGCCGGTCGAAAACCTGTTTGCGGTGCGCGCCGGGCCTGCGGGATCGCGGCACTTTGCCTTTGCCGGACACCTCGATGTCGTCCCGCCGGGAGAAGGCTGGGCCTCCGATCCGTTCGAACCGCTGGTAAGGGGCGATCTGCTCCACGGGCGCGGCGCGGTGGACATGAAGGGGGCGATTGCCGCGATGGTCGCCGCTGTCGCCGAGGTGCCGCAGGACATGGGCACGATCAGCTTCATCATCACCGGCGACGAGGAAGGCCCCGCGCTCCACGGCACCCGTGCGCTGATCGACTTCATGGCGGCAGAAGGCCACCAGCCCGACCTGTGCCTTGTTGGCGAACCCACCAGCGTCAACCGTCTCGGCGACATGGTGAAGATCGGGCGGCGCGGGTCGGTCAACATCTTCATCGACGTGGCCGGCACGCAAGGCCACGTCGCCTATCCGCACCTCGCGGACAATCCGCTGCCCAAGCTGGTCGCGATTTTATCCGAATTGGATGCACTGACGCTGGATACAGGGACAAAATGGTTCCAGCCGAGCAACCTTGAGATCACCGATATCACCGCTCCCAACCGGGCGCATAACGTGATCCCGGCGAGCGGCGCGGCGCGCATTTCGATCCGCTTCAATGACCTGCACACGGGCCACAGCCTGTCCGAGCGGGTCATGGCGATCGCGGAAAAGCACGGCGGCAAGGCACGCCCCGTGATCTCGGGCGAGCCGTTCCTGACCGAGCCGGGGGCCTTCTCCAAGCTCGTCGCAGCGGCAGTCGCGGCCGAGACCGGCCTCACCCCTGAACTGTCCACCACCGGCGGCACGTCTGACGCGCGCTTCCTGCGCGCGGTCTGCCCGGTGATCGAATTCGGCCTGTGCAATGCCACCATGCACAAGCGCGATGAGGCCGTGGCCATTCCCGATCTCGCCGCGCTCGCGCGCATCTACGCCCGCATCGCCAGCGACGCGCTCGTGCTCGCCGACACCGAAAGCTAGCGCCCAACGCGGGCGGGAGAGAACCAGAAACCATGGATCGCAAGCTTACCCTCTATATCCTGATCGGCATGGTGCTCGGCGTGGTGGTCGGGCAGACGCTCAACCAGATGGTGCCCGCAGACGTAATCAAGGCGGACATCGCGCCGTGGTTCAAGCTTTTGAGCGACATTTTCCTCAATCTCATCAAGATGCTGGTCGCCCCGCTGGTGCTTTCCACCATCGTCGTCGGCATCGCCCACATGGGCGACAGCGCAGCATTGGGCCGCATCGGCGTGCGGGCGCTGGCGTGGTTCATCACCGCCAGCCTCGTCTCGATCGGGTTGGGCCTGTTGCTGGTCAATTTCTTCCAGCCCGGCATCGGCGCGCCGATCCCCGATGCCGCTGCGGCCACCGCCGCGGTCGGCGAGGTCAAGGAGTTGAAGGCGACCGAGTTCATCCTCTCGATCTTCCCCAAGAACGCGGTTGAGGCGCTGGCGACCAACAACATCCTGCAAATTCTGGTGTTCTCTATCTTCGCAGGCGTGGCCCTGTCCGCCATCGGCGAGCGCGGCAAGGCGCTGGTCACGGGCGCGGACGCGCTGGCCGAGATGATGCTGCAGGTCACCGGCTACGTGATGCGCTATGCGCCGATCGCGGTGTTCGGCGCGCTCGCCAATGTCGTCGCCGCAAGTGGCCTGGCGATCCTCGGCACGTACCTGCAGCTCCTGAGCGAGTTCTATCTCTCGCTGCTGCTGCTGTGGGTGATCCTGCTGAGCGCCGGGGCCCTGTTCCTGGGCAAGCGTATCTTCGCGCTGATCCGCTACATCCGCCAGCCGCTGATGATCGCCTTCTCGACCGCATCATCCGAGGCCGCGCTGCCCAAGCTGTTCGAACAGCTCGACCGCTTTGGCGTGCCGCGCCGCATTTCGGGCTTCATGCTGCCGCTGTGCTATTCCTTCAATCTCGATGGCTCGATGATGTACATGAGCTTTGCGACGCTGTTTATCGCGCAGGCTTACGGCATTGATCTGAGCATCGGCACGCAGATCATGATCCTGCTGACGCTGATGATTTCCTCCAAGGGCATCGCTGCCGTGCCGCGCGCGAGCCTCGTGGTCATCACCGGCACGCTCGCCATGTTCGGCCTGCCGGTGGAGGGCGTGGCGATCATCCTTGCGATCGACCAGTTCCTCGACATGGGCCGCACCGCGACCAACGTGGTCGGCAACGCGGTGGCGACGGCGGTCATCACCAAGTGGGAAGGGATGCTGGAGGCGCCCGAGCCCGAGGTGGTGGAGCACCCCCACGCCCCCGCCCACACCGCCGCCGATGGCCGCGCGGGGCTGGAGCTTGATCCGAGCAATTTCGAGGAAGGGCGGGGCTAGGCGGCGATGCCGTCAGACGGGCCCGCTGCGGGCCGGCGCTGGCGCACGCGTCATCCCGGCCCGGCGGTCTATTCCCCCTGCCAGCAATACCGCTACAGGCTCGAACGGATCATGGGGCCCGGGCCGACGCTGGGGATCGTGATGATGAACCCCTCGGCAGCGACCGAGGATTGCGACGATCAGACCATCGGCAGCGTGCAGACCCTGTGCGCGCGGCTCGGGTTCGGCAAAGCGGTCATCGGCAACCTGTTCGCCTGGCGCACGCCCGACGTTGCCGAGCTGACGCGTATCGCCGACCCGATCGGGCCGCAGAACGATGCGCACCTTGCCGCCATCGCCCGTGATTGCGACAGGATCGTGGTCGCGTGGGGCGCACCCGGGAAGCTACCGCGCGGCCACGAGAACCGCTGGCGCGCGGTGGTCGGCATCCTCGATCGCGCGGGCAAGCCGCTGCATTGTCTCAAGCACCTCAAGGGCGATCATCCGCGCCACCCGCAGATCCTGATCCACGAAACGCCCCTGCCGCTCTGGCGGCGCCCCGCATGATGGCGCCCCGCTTGATGGCGAAGAGTCAGCCCTTCGGCGCCTTCACATATTCCACCGGCACGAACTCGCCCAGCGCGCACCCGGCGCCGCGTTGCAACATGCCGCCGATGTTCTGCATGCTGTAGACGATCTGCTGCGTGCACAGCTCGTCGATCGAGGTTTCGTAGGTGAGCGCGCGGTCCCAGCCGAGGCCGGGGCAGCTGTTGCGCAAGGTGCTGCGATAGACCTTGCCGCCCGCCATCTGGAAATCGATCACCCGGTCAGACCGCACCACGGTATGGCGCACCTGCGAGCGGTTGATGCAGTTCTGCCCGGTGCCTGTCACCGTCGCGGCGGGTGCCTTGGCGATTTCTGCCGCAACCCGCACCGCGTCACCCGCCGGATCGGACGGAGCGCAGGCCGCGAGGATCAGGAGGGGCAGGGGAGCTAAAGCGAGGAAGCGCAGGGTCATGGCGAGGGTCTCCACCGGCAAGGTGCTCGATCATGGCCCCTGCGCTTGAACTGCGGCTTAATCCAGGTTGGTTTCGGCAGCGCCCATGGCCCGGCCCCTGGGCGGTTCGACCACTTTCTTGCGATAGGAACACAGGTCCGCGACGTTGCAGCGCCAGCACTCGGGCGTGCGCGCCTTGCAGACATAGCGGCCGTGGAGGATCAGCCAGTGATGCGCGTGCAGGCGAAACGGCTGGGGCACGCGCTTTTCGAGCTTTGCCTCGACATGATCGGGGGTCTTGCCCTTGGCCATCCCGGTGCGATTGCCGACCCGCAGGATGTGGGTATCGACCGCGAAGGTCTCCTGCCCGAACCAGCAATTCAGCACGACATTGGCGGTCTTGCGCCCGACGCCCGGCAGCCGCACGAGATCCTCACGCGTGCCCGGCACCTCGCCGCCATATTCGTCCACGAGCAGCTGCGAGAGCGCAATCACGTTCTTGGCCTTGGAATTGAACAGCCCGATGGTCTTGATGTGCTCTTT
>JAIYAL010000182.1 GCA_027489095.1 Erythrobacteraceae bacterium | reverse complement strand
GGCCCTGTCCGTCGGTCAGGCGGCCATCGTCGAGAACCTGAAGCAGCACGTTGAACACGTCCGCGTGCGCCTTCTCGACCTCGTCGAACAATACCACCTGATAGGGGCGGCGGCGCACGGCTTCGGTCAGCACCCCGCCCTCTTCATAGCCGACATAGCCCGGAGGCGCGCCAATGAGGCGGGCGACCGCGTGCTTCTCCATGAATTCGCTCATGTCGATGCGCACCATCGCGCTGTCATCGTCGAACAGGAACCCGGCGAGCGCCTTGGTGAGCTCGGTCTTGCCGACGCCGGTGGGGCCAAGGAACAGGAAGGAGCCGAGCGGGCGGCCCGCGTCCTGAAGACCCGCGCGCGCGCGGCGCACCGCCTTGGAGACCGCCTCGATCGCTTGGCTCTGGCCGATTACCCGCTTGCCGATGATCGCTTCCATCTGGAGCAGCTTCTCGCGCTCGCCCGCCATCATCTTGTCGACCGGAACGCCCGTCCAGCGGCTGACAACACCGGCTATGTCCTCCTCGGTCACCTCTTCGCGCAGCATGGCATTAGCGGCCTGGCCCTGGGCTTCGGCGAGCTGCTTCTCGAGCGCGGGGATGGTGCCGTAGGACAGCTCGCCCGCCTTGGCGAGATCACCCTCGCGCTGGGCGTGTTCGAGGCTTGCCCGGGCGGCATCGAGCTGCTCCTTGATCTTGCCCTCGGCCTCGATCTTGTCGCGCTCGTTCTGCCAGCGGGTGGTGAGTTCGGCCGATTGCTGTTCAAGGTTCGCCAGTTCCTCCCGCAGGGCGACAAGGCGATCCTTGGAGTTCTGATCGGTCTCCTTGCTCAGCGCGCTTTCTTCGATCTTCAGCTGGATGATCCGCCGGTCGAGCGCTTCGATCTCTTCAGGCTTGCTCTCCACCTCCATGCGGATGCGGCTGGCCGCCTCGTCCATCAGGTCGATGGCCTTGTCGGGGAGGAAGCGGTTCGAGATGTATCGGTCGCTAAGCTTAGCCGCAGCGACAATCGCACCATCGGTGATGCGCACGCCATGGTGCAGCTCATACTTGTCCTTGATCCCGCGCAGGATCGAGATCGTGTCCTCGACGCTGGGCTCGGCGATGAACACCGGCTGGAAGCGCCGCTGGAGCGCGGGGTCTTTCTCGACATATTTCTGATATTCATCGAGCGTGGTCGCGCCGATGCAATGGAGTTCGCCGCGCGACAGGGCGGGTTTGAGCAAGTTCGAGGCATCCATCGAACCTTCCGAGGCACCCGCGCCAATCAGGGTGTGCATTTCATCAATGAAAAGAATGATCTGGCCGTCGGCGTTTTTCACCTCGTCGAGCACCGACTTCAGCCGCTCCTCGAACTCGCCGCGATACTTCGCGCCCGCGATCAGCGCGCCCATGTCGAGGCTCATCAGGGTGCGGCCCTTGAGGCTGTCGGGCACGTCGCCATTGGCGATGCGCAGGGCAAGGCCCTCGGCAATCGCGGTCTTGCCGGTGCCGGGCTCGCCGATCAGCGCGGGGTTGTTCTTGGTCCGGCGGGCGAGGATCTGGATCGTGCGGCGGATTTCCTCGTCGCGGCCGATGACGGGATCAAGCTTGCCCTCGCGGGCGGCCTTGGTGAGATCGCGGGCGAATTTCTCCATCGCGTCATAGGTGCTCTCGGCCCCCGCGCTGTCCGCGCGCTTGCCGCCGCGCAGCTGCTCGATCGCGGTATTGAGGGCCTGCGGGGTGACCCCTGCGGCCTTCAAGGCCTCCCCTGCGGCGCCTTGCGACAGCGCGAGCGCGGTCAAGAGCCGCTCTACAGTGACGTAAGCGTCGCTGGCCTTGTCGGCGAGCTGTTCGGCCTGATCGAGCAGGCGCACAGCATCATTGTCGAGGCCCGGCGTGGCCTGCGCGCCGCTGCCGGTGACCGCCGCGATCTTCGCAAGCTCCGCATCGACCGCAGTCGCGGCGAGCGGCGCCTGACCGCCCGCGCGCTGGATCAACCCGGCAGCCATGCCCTCACTGTCCTCGAGCAGCGCCTTGGCGATGTGCAGCGGGGTGATGCGCTGGTGGTTCATGCGGATCGCGACTGTCTGGGCAGCTTGCAGGAAGCCTTTCGCGCGGTCGGTGAATTTCTCGAGATTCATCTGCTCTAACCCCTCCAAAGGTTACCCGCCCAAGGTAGTGTTGCACAATGGCAACACAAGCCCCCGCCGTGCGAATATTCGCCTGCGAGGTGTATTAGTCGAATAGGTGGGTTCGCGCAGCGCACAAGGCAAGGGGGTATCGGCGGCCTTGACCTGACCCCCGTGCCGCGCGATGGAACCGCTAAGGGTTTGAGAGAGATTTTCAGCATGGTCTGGGTGAAACGCGGCGCGATTGCGCTGGCCGGGGTACTTGTGCTCGCGGTGGCGACGCTCGCCACCTGGGAGCCGTTTTTCGCCCGCTCCGCCGCGACCGCGCCGGGCGGCACCTACAAGGCCGAGATCATCCGCGACGAATGGGGCGTGCCGCATATCTACGGCGCGACCGATGCCGACACCGCCTTCGGGGTCGCAATCGCCCACGCGCAGGATGATTTCTTCACGCTTCAGGATGTCGTCGCCATGGCGCGGGGCCGCTACGGCGCGATTGCAGGCGCTGAAGGGGCGAAGATCGATTACGCCTACCACCTGATCGACGCGCGCGGCACCGCGGAGCGGGAGTATCCGAAGCTCCCCGCCGACACCCGCGCGCTGTTCGAGGCCTATGCGGCGGGGCTCAACCACTACGCCGAGAAGCACCCGGAGGAGATCAAGCTCGCCAACCTGTTTCCGGTCAATGGAACCGACGTCGCCGCAGGCTTTTCCTTGCGCCAGCCGTTCTTTTTCGGGCTCGACAGCGTGATCGGCCCGTTGGTGGCGGGCGAACCGCTGCGCCGGGAGCACGGGCCCGACATACCCGGCTTCCCGCGTCCGCCCCTGCCCGACGCCGCGCCCGCCGCGCTTCCCTCAGCCGCGCCGAAGCAGGCCCGCACGCTGGTGCTGCCCCAAGGCGAAGAGGCCGAGCAGCTCGGCTCCAACGCCTTTGCGGTGGCACCGCAAAAGGGGGGCGGCACGACAACGCTGATCTCCAACTCGCACCAGCCGCTGCGCGGCGGGGTGGCGTGGTACGAGCTGGTGGTCGAGAGCGGCGAGGGTTGGCACTTTGCCGGCGCGAACTTCCCCGGCTCGCCCTTCCCTTTCCTGGGGCATAACGAACATCTTGGCTGGACGAACACGGTCAACACCCCCGACATGATCGACGTCTACCAGCTGGAACTGGACGAGACCGGCACGCGCTACAGGCTCGACGGCAAGTGGCTTCCGCTCGAAAGCGAGTGGGTGACGCTGCCGGTCAAGATGGGGCCGGTGGTCTTGCCGATCCGCAAGGAGGTGCTGCGCAGCGTCCACGGCCCGGTGATCCGCAACGCCAAGGGCACCTTCGCGATCCGTTATGGCGGGATCGGCAAGCTCGGCCAGCTCGACGCCTATTACCGGATCAACAAGGCCAAGACCTTCGCCGAGTGGCAGGCGCAGATCGCAAGGCTCGCGATCCCCTCGACCAACTTCATCTATGCCGACGAGGCGGGCACCATCGCCTATGTCTATAACGCTGCAATCCCCGCCCGCCCCGAAGGCGTGAAAGCAGATTGGCGCTCGGTGCTGCCGGGGAACCGCTCGGAGCTGATCTGGCAGGGCGCGGTCGATTACGCCGTTCTGCCCAAGATCGTTAACCCGGCTTCGGGCTGGGTCTACAATTCCAACAACACTCCCTTCACCGCCGCCGGCGCGGGAAGCGACCTTGATCCGGCCAGCTTCTCGCCCGCGATGGGGATCGAATTGAAGCAGACCAACCGCTCGCGCCGTGCCTACAAGCTGCTCTCGGAGGCCGGTGTGCTGGACCGCACCGCGCTTGAGCGGATCAAGTACGATACCGGCTATGCACGCGAAGGCTATGTCGCGCGGCTGTTCGATGCGCTTGAAGCGATGAAAGCGAATGGCGAGCTCGCCCCAGAACTGGCTGGGGCGCGCGATCTGCTGCGCAGCTGGGACTTCGATTCTGACGGCAAGGGCCCCGCCGACGCGATCGCGCTGCTGATGATCCGTGACTTCATGGCCGCCGACTACAACAACAAGCCCTTCCCCAATGTCGCCGAAAAGCTCAAGGCCGCGAGCGATCACCTGATGACGCATTTCGGACGGCTCGATCCGCCGATGGGGGAACTGCTGCGGCTGCGGCAGGGCAAGGAAGACCTGGCGATGGACGGCGGCTCGGACACGTTGCGCGCAGCAACCACCTGGGATGTCGCTCCTGACGGGCGGCTCAGCCTCAAGCATGGTGACAGCTTCATCATGTGGATCGAATGGGCGCCGGGGCAGCGGGTCGCATCGCGCTCGGTCCAACCCTTTGGCGCGGCGAGCACGCGGCCGCGGAGTCGGCATTACACCGACCAGATGCGGCTGTTCGTCGAACACCGGCTGAAGTCGGTCCACTTCTGGCGCGATGATCTGCTGGCGAAAGCCAGAAAACAGCGCCAGTCGGTCGTCACCAATTCGCGCTGACCGGCACCAAATTTCCTGCATCATTTTGCCCCATCGTGATCATATCGACCCGCGATCTCACCCACCGGAGCCTTCGTCTCATGACCAACCGTTTTGCTGCCGCCAGCCTCTCGGCCCTTGCCCTTGCGCTCGCCGCGCCGTTCACGCCCGTGATGGCCGAAACCAGGCCCGCCGCCGCCCCCGCTGGCCCGCAGGCGACAGCCGACCTGCCCTCGCTGGTGCAGCAGGTGAAGATCCCTTACGAGGAGTTCACGCTCGCCAACGGCCTGACCGTGCTGGTGCACGAGGATCGCAAGGCCCCGGTGGTCGGCGTGGCGGTGTGGTACAATGTCGGCTCAAAGGACGAGCCCAAGGGCAAGAGCGGCTTTGCCCACCTGTTCGAACACTTGATGTTCAACGGCTCGGAAAATGCCCCTGACGACTACTTCAAGTATCTCGCGGAAATGGGCGCGACCGATTACAACGGCACCACCTGGTTCGACCGGACAAATTACTTCCAGACCGTGCCGCGCCCGGCGCTCGAACGCGCGCTGTGGTTGGAAAGCGACCGGATGGGTTACCTGCTCGGCGCGGTGACGCAGGGCAAGCTCGATAACCAGCGCGGCGTGGTGCAGAACGAAAAGCGCCAAGGCGACAATGAGCCCGGAGGACTGGTGTTCTACGACGTGCTCAAGACGCTGTTCCCCGAAGGCCACCCCTATCACCACGAAGCGATCGGCTCGATGGCCGACCTCGATTCGGCCTCGATGGCGGACGTGAAGGCCTGGTTCACCGAGAACTACGGCCCCAACAACGCGACGCTGGTGATCGCGGGCGACATCTCGGCCGCCGAGGCGCGCCCGCTCGTCGAGAAGTCTTTCGGCGCCATCGCGCGCGGGCCGGTCAATGATCCCGCACAGGCGGACGTGCCGACCCTTGCCGCGCCCGTGCGCAAGACCTTCAAGGACCAGGTCGCCGCGCCCAGCGTTACCCACTACTGGGCGGTCGAGGGCCTGACCGGCAAGGACCGCATCGCGCTCGATGTCGGCGCCTCGATCCTCGGCGGGCTCGCCTCAAGCAGGCTCGACAAGGTGCTGGTGCGCGACGAACAGCTCGCGGTCAGCGTTTCGGCCGGCAATTCGGCGTTTCAGCGCATCGGCCTCCTGAGTGTCGAGGCAACGGCCAAGGACGGCGTCGAACTTGCGACGGTTGAAAAGCGGATGGACGAAGTGGTCGCGCAGCTGATCAAGGACGGCCCGACCGAGGATGAGGTGCGCCGCGCCGTCACCAGCAACCTTGCCCGCACGATCCGTGGACTTGAACAGGTCGGCGGCTTCAGCGGCAAGGCGCAGACGCTGGCCGAAGGCAAAGTGCTGGCGGGCGATCCCGAATTCTACGCGCGCGAGTTCGAAACGCTCGCCGCCCTTAGCCCGGCAGACGTCAAGGCGGCACTGGCACGCTGGATGACCCGTCCGGCAATGACGGTGGTGCTCGAACCGGGTGCGCGCGATGCGGCTTACGAAGAAGCCGCTTCGGTCAAAGCCGAGGGCGAGAACGCCTCCGAACGCGATCGCACTGCCGAAACCATCAGCGTCTCGCGCGAACGCCCCAAACCGGCAATCAGCTCAGTCGCGCAGCTCGATTTCCCCGATGTCGAGCGCGCAACGCTCAAGAACGGGATGAAGGTCACCTATGCGCGCCGCAACGCCGTGCCTGCGACCTATGTTGCGATGGCCTTCAACGCCGGGGGCGCGGCTGACCCGGCTGGCAAGAACGGGCTTGCTGGGCTGACGACGGCACTGTTCGACGAAGGCACCACCAAGCTCACATCGCAGCAGATCGCGGAAGCCGGTGAGCGGCTCGGCGCGGCCGTCTCGGTCGGCGGCGGGGATGACCGCTCAACCTTCACGCTCTCGGCGCTGACCGCAAACCTTGCCCCCAGCCTGGATCTGATGCGCCAGATCATGCGCGAGCCTGCCTTCAACCCCGAAGACCTTGAACGGGTGCGAGGCCAGACCGTCACCGGCATTCGCCAGGCGATGAAATCGCCGCAGGGTATCGCTCAGCGCACGGTCACCCCCGAACTGTTCGGCGCGGCCAGCCCCTATGGCGGGGTCGCCTCGGTCGAGAGTGTCAGCAGCATCACCCGCGATGATCTCCTCGCCTTCAAGGACCGCTGGGTCCGGCCTGACAATGGCGAGGTGTTCGTCATCTCAGACAAGCCGCTCGCCGAAGTCGTGACCGCGCTCAACGCCGCCTTCGGCGACTGGAAAGCGCCCGCGACCCCCAAGGGCACCAAGGCCTTCGCTGCGAACCCAGCTGCGAGTGGCAACCGCATCATCCTCGTCAACCGGCCCAATTCGCCGCAGAGCTTCATCACCGGGGCGCAGATCACTCCGCTCGATGCCAGCGATCCGGCCTTCGTCGCCTTTGGCAGCGCCAACAAGTCGCTGGGCGGCGATTTCCTTGCGCGGCTCAACATGAACCTGCGCGAGACCAAGGGCTGGAGCTACGGCGTCGGCGGCGGGACGCAGGCACGCGAGAAAGCGGTGGTATACGCCATTTCGGGCGGCGTGCAGGCTGACCGCACCGGAGATTCTCTCGCCGAGATGATCCGCGAGACGAAGGAGTTCCTGACCGTGAAGGGCGTCACGCCCGAGGAACTGGAACGCAACATCGCCTCCGATATCGGCGCGCTGCCGGGCCGGTTCGAGACCTCGCCCGCGGTGCTCAGCGCGATGCAGAGCAACGCTCTGTTCGGACGCCCGGACAACTACCAGGAGACGCTCGCCAGCATCTACGGCGCGCAGACCACCGCGAGCCTCGACGCGGCCGCCCGCGCCGGGATTGACGCCGGCAAGTTCATCTGGGTGGTAGTCGGCGATGCCAGCGTGGTCCGCGCCCAGCTCGAACCGCTCGGTCTGCCGATCGAACAACGCGAGATGGAAGGCGAATAACCACGGTCTCGTCGGCGCGCTTCGGCCCAAATCCGGTTGAAGCGCGCTAACACTCGTGTAAATAGCGCGTTTGAAATCCCGATCTAGGCAAGGATCCGGATCGTCACAGGGAGTTGGAATATGTCTGTTGCAGGTACCTTCAAGACCGTCGTCAAGAGCCCGATGGGCGACCAGACCGGCACCCTCACCGTCGTTCCCGATGGCGACACCTTCAGCGGTTCGCTGATCGGCAGCCTCGGCTCGATGGACATCGCCGGCGGCACCGTCAGCGGCAACACGATCTCGTGGAAGATGAACATGGTCGTCCCCATGCCGATGACGCTCGATTGCGAAGCGACCATCGACGGCGACACCCTGACCGGTTCCGTCAACGCCGGCGCGTTCGGCGCGATGCCGCTCTCGGGCACCCGCGAAGCCTGATCGCTTCCCCCCAAGGGACATGAAGGCCGCCGGAGTTCGCGCTCCGGCGGCTTTTGCGTGGGCGGCGCGCGCCGACTGTAAGGCCAGACAATCCGACCAAGGTCTAGCTTCCGCCGCGCCCCATAACGCGCGACTTTGCACGCCTCGGCAGTTGCGGCATGGTCGCCGCTCAGGACCGGGCGCATGAGCGGGAGACGGACAATCGCGACGACATATGATGACGCCGTGCCCAAGCATCACGAGGCCACAGGGACGGAAAAGCGCGTCATCCTTGCCTCGTCGCTGGGCACGATATTCGAATGGTACGATTTCTACCTGTACGGCCTTCTGGCGACGATCATCTCGGCGCAGTTCTTTTCGGGGGTGAACGAGACCACCGGCTTCATCTTCGCGCTCGCGGCCTTCGCTGCGGGTTTCGCGGTGCGCCCCTTCGGCGCCCTGGTGTTCGGACGGCTGGGCGACCTCGTCGGGCGCAAATACACCTTCCTCGTGACGATGGGCCTGATGGGTTTTGCTACCTTCACGGTCGGCGTGCTCCCGACTTACGCCAGCATCGGAGTGGCTGCTCCGGTCATGCTTGTGGTGCTGCGGCTGGTGCAGGGTCTCGCGCTGGGCGGTGAGTACGGCGGCGCGGCGACCTACGTCGCCGAACACCCGCCGAACAACAAGCGTGGGCTCTACACCAGCTTCATCCAGACCACCGCCACTCTGGGCCTGTTCGCGGCGCTGCTGGTGGTGATCGGAACCCGCACCATGATCGGCGAGGAGGCCTTCAAGGAATGGGGTTGGCGCATGCCGTTCCTGATCTCTTCGGTGCTGCTCGGCGTGTCGCTGTGGATCCGCCTTCAGCTTCAGGAAAGTCCGGTGTTCCAGAAGATGAAGGATGAAGGCACCAATTCCAAGGCGCCGATTTCCGAGGCTTTCGGCAACTGGAAGAACGGCAAGTTCGCCCTTGTTGCGCTGCTCGGTGCGGTCGCTGGGCAGGCGGTCGTGTGGTACACAGGGCAATTCTACGCGCTGTTCTTCCTTGAAAAGATCCTGATGGTCGACGGCGCGACAACCAACATTCTGATCGCGGTCGCGCTTGCCATCGGCACACCGTTCTTCGTGTTCTTCGGCTGGCTGTCGGACCGGATCGGGCGCAAGATGATCATTCTGACCGGCTGCGCGCTGGCGGCGGTGACCTATTTCCCCGCCTTCCATATGCTGACCGAAGCGGCCAACCCGGCGCTGGCCAAGGCGCAGGCCACTGCCCCGGTGAGCGTGATCGTCAACTCGGCCGATTGCTCGGTGCAGTTCGATCCGATCGGCAGGAACAAGTTCGATGCGAAGAGCTGTGACATCGCCAAGTCCTTCCTGGCCAAGGGCGCGGTGAGCTACAGCAAGATCGAGGCGCAGGCAGGCACCATCGCCCAGGTCAAGGTGGGCGGGCAGACCTTCACCGCGCCCGATCCCGCCAAGCTGACGGGCAATGACCGCAAGGCCGCGATCACCGCCTTCCAGGGCGATGTAAAGGCGGCGCTCGCGGCAGCGGGCTACCCGGCCAAGGCGGACCCTCAAGCGATCGACACGCCGGTGGTCATTGCCGTGCTGACCTACCTCGTGCTGCTGGTGACGATGGTCTATGGCCCGATTGCCGCGCTGCTGGTGGAGCTGTTCCCCACCCGCATCCGCTACACTGCGATGAGCCTGCCCTACCACATCGGCAACGGCTGGTTCGGCGGCTTCCTGCCGACCACCGCCTTCGCGATGGTCGCGGCGACGGGCGATATCTACTACGGGCTGTGGTACCCCATCGGTATCTGCGCGCTCACCGTGGTGGTGGGGCTGTTGTTCCTGCCCGAAACCTTCCGCCGCAACATCGATCAGTAATCCCTAGCAATTCTGCCGCCCCTCGATCAGCCGTTCGACCAGCGAAGGATCGGCCAGCGTCGAGGTATCGCCCAGCGCGCCGAAGTCATTCTCGGCGATCTTGCGCAGGATGCGGCGCATGATCTTGCCCGAGCGGGTCTTGGGCAGGCCATCGGTGAAGTGGATCACATCGGGCGTGGCGACGGGGCCGATTTCCTTGCGCACCTGCGCCTTCAGCTCGGCGAGCAGCGCATCGGTGCCTTCCTCGCCCACGTTCAGCGTCACGTAGCAATAGATCCCCTGCCCCTTGATATCGTGCGGATAGCCGACCACCGCGGCCTCGGCCACGAGGGGGTGGAGCACCAGCGCGCTCTCAACCTCGGCAGTGCCCATCCGGTGACCCGAGACGTTGATGACATCGTCGACACGCCCGGTGATCCAGTAGTAGCCGTCCGCGTCGCGCTTGCAGCCGTCTCCGGTAAAGTACTTGGCCGTGTAGGTGCTGAAATAGGTCTGCGCGAAGCGCCCGTGGTCCCCGTAGATCGTGCGCGCCTGACCCGGCCAGCTGTGGGTGATGGTGAGGTTCCCCTCGGCAGCGCCGTCGAGAACACCGCCTTCGTTATCAACCAGTTGTGGCCGGATGCCGAAGAACGGGAGCCCCGCGCTCCCCGGCTTCATGTCGTGTGCGCCCGGCAAGGTCGTGATCATGCAGCCGCCGGTTTCGGTCTGCCACCAGGTGTCGATCACCGGGCAGCGGCTCTCGCCCACCACGTCGAAATACCAGCGCCACGCCTCAGGATTGATCGGCTCGCCGACGCTGCCGAGCAGCCGCAAGGACGCGCGGCTGCGGCTGGTAACGTGCCCGTCGCCCTCGCGCATCAGCGCGCGGATCGCGGTGGGGGCGGTGTAGATGATGTTGACGCGGTGCTTGTCGACCACGTCCCAGAACCGCCCGTGATCGGGGTAGTTGGGCACGCCCTCGAACACCACCGCGGTCGCGGCGTTCATCAGCGGGCCGTAGACGACATAGGAGTGCCCCGTCACCCAACCGATATCGGCGGTGCACCAGAACACTTCGCCGGGCTGGTAGTCGAAGATGTAGTGAAACGTCGTCGCAGTCCATACACCGTACCCGCCGGTGGTGTGGAGCACGCCCTTGGGTTTGCCGGTCGAACCCGAGGTGTAAAGGATGAACAAGGGGTCTTCGGCGGCCATGATTTCGCAGGGGCAATCAGCGTCGCTGGCGACATCTGCGAGCCAGTGGTCGCGGCCCTCCTGCATGGTGACCGCGCCGCCGGTGTGGGGGATCACCAGCACGCCTTCGACGGCGGTGCCGGGGTGCTCCAGCGCGGCATCGACGTTGGCTTTGAGGGGCACGCGCTTGCCTCCGCGTAGGCCTTCGTCGGCCGTCACGACGTAGCGGCTGCCGCAATCCTCTATCCGCCCGGCCAGCGCCTCGGGTGAGAAGCCGCCGAACACCACCGAATGCACCGCGCCCAATCTGGCGCAGGCGAGCATTGCCACGACCCCTTCGAGGATCATCGGCATGTAGATCGTGACCCGGTCGCCCTTCGCAACACCCAGCGATTTCAGCGCATTGGCCATGCGCACCACCTCGCGGTGGAGCGCGCCATAGGTGAGCTTGCGTGCCTCCCCTGCCGGATCGTCGGGCTCGAAAATCAGCGCGGTGGTGTCGGCATGGTCGGCAAGGTGGCGGTCGACGGCGTTGTGGCAGAGGTTCACCCGGCCATCGGAAAACCACTGAATTTCAACGGGATCGTAAGACCATTCCCCGCCCTTCGTCGGCGACTCCACCCAGTCGAGCCGCTGCGCCTGACCCAGCCAGAAGGCGTCCGGCGTCTCCAGCGAGGCGCGGTACATTTCGGCATATTGCTCTGGCGTGCAGTGGGTGGGCGCCCCCGGATTGGGCCGCGCGACGGTGTTGGTCATCAATTCTCTCCCTTGAGCCGAATGGTCTACCAAACCGGCCGCGCCAGACCAGTGTTTCACGTGAAACAGTGCCAAAAACGCCGCGCTAAGGGGGGTCTAAAGGGGGTCTAACAGGGGTCTAGGCGGGGGTCTGAACCGCGCGAAGGCCGTTCAAAACCTGTCAGGCGCCCTTCCAGAACGGCATCTCATTTGCGCCGGTCAGCTGCCCAGCACATTGATCGAGAAGGCCAGCACGCCGATGTTGAAGATGAACGCCGCGAGGCTCTGCGCGATCACCGGCTGGCGCATCGCGGTGGCGGTGATCGCCACGTCGGAGGTCTGGAAGGTCATCCCCAGCGTGAAGCTGAAATAGATGAAGTCCCAGTAATTGGGCTCGGCGCTTTCGGGAAAGTCGAGGCCCCCGCGGTCGCCCCCCTGCTCGGCACCGATGTAGTAGAGGTGCGCATAGTGCAGCGCCCAGACCATGTTGGAAAACAGCCAGCACAGCACCAGCGTCGCGATCACCAGCGCGATCGTTACAGGGCTTTCGAGATCGGACATCTCGCTCGCCACCGACACCAGAATGACCAGCGTCACCAGCACGCTGATCGCCAGCAGCCAGCCGCGATTGGCGTCGTTGATACGGGCGGACTCACGCATGGCCGCAGCTTCGCTGCGCACCAGCGGCGCCATCGAGGCGAGGAACAGGATGGCGGCGATATCGAAGCCCGCCATGATCCCCCGCGCCGCGCCGAGCACCGGGATCATCACTCCGAGGCCGGCCACGAACGCGCCAAGGAACAGCAGGAACCGCGGCGGCGCGATGGTGCTGCCGAGGCGGTGCAGCAGAGGCTTGCCGGAAGGGGCGTCTGAAGGTGTGTCAGCCATCGCCCCCCTTTAGCGCAATCGCACGCCAAATCCGCCAAATTGATCTCACGCAAAGACGCTCCGGCGGCGGCGCAGTTATTCGGGTTCCTCTGACGCGGAACGCAGACCGGGGGGTCTGTCGCGACGAAGGAGCGCACCAAGAATGTGGACCTATCACCCCGAACTGCTCACCACCCCGGTGCCGCGCTACACGAGCTACCCCACCGCGGCCGATTTCGGCGCATTGGAAGAGGGCACCCTCGAACGCGCGATCGCCAGTGTCTCGGGCGACGTCTCGCTCTATGTCCACATCCCGTTCTGCGAGCAGATCTGCTTTTATTGCGGCTGCAACACTGGCGTATCGGGCAAGCGCGCGCGGCTTGAAGCCTATCTTGCCGCGCTCCACCAGGAAATCGCCACGGTCGCAAGCCTGCTCCCCCACACCGCCAGGGTGCGGCGCATCGCTTTTGGCGGCGGCAGCCCCAATGCGATCGAAACCGGTGAGTTTCTGGCCTTGATCGAGGCGCTCCACGCGCATTTCCCGATGGGGACGCCAGCCGTGTCGATCGAGCTCGATCCGCGCAGCCTCACTTCGGACTGGGCCAAGGTGATCAGCAGCGTCGGGGTGAGCCGCGCAAGCCTCGGCGTCCAAACCTTCGCAGGTCATTGCCAGAAGGCAATCGGGCGCGAACAATCGCTGACGATGATCTGCCGCAGCGTCGACTGGCTGCGCGGGGCAGGTGTCACCTCGCTCAATTTCGATCTGATGTACGGCCTGCCCCACCAGAGCGAGGCGGATCTGGAAGACAGCCTCGCGATGACCCGCAAGCTCGGCGCGGACCGGGTGGCGGTGTTCGGCTATGCCCATGTGCCCCACCTCGTGCCGCGCCAGACGATGATCCCGGAAAGCGCGCTGCCGGGCCCGGACGCGCGCTTCGCGATGGCGGGGCAGGCGCACGACACGCTGCTGGCGTACGGCTATGATCGGGTCGGCTTCGATCACTTCGCCCTGCCCCACGATCCAATGGCGCGCGCGGTGCGCCATGGCACCGTGCGGCGCAATTTTCAGGGCTTCACCGATGATCAGGCAGAGGTGCTGATCGGCCTTGGCGCAAGCGCGATTTCTGGCTTTCCCGGCCTTCTTGCCCAAACCGAGAAGCACACCGGGCGCTACCGCCAGCTTTCGGGCGAGGGTCGGCTTTCGGCGCGCCACGGTATCGTCCGCACCCCTGAGGACCAGCGCCGCGGTGCGCTGATCGAGGCGCTGCTGTGCCGCGGCGAGGCGGAGATCGCGTTTGATCTGCTGGCCGAGGCGGAAAGGCGGCTCGCGCCCTTCCTCGCCGCAGGTCTGGCGCGGCTGGATCAGGGCAAGCTCGCGATCCTTCACGATGGCATCCCCTATGCCCGGGCGATCGCCGCCCTGTTCGACACATACCGCGCCGACGCCCCGCGCCGCTTCAGCTCGGCGATCTGACCTCCCCTGCCACCTGCCTTGCCAGATGCCCGCGATGGGCAGATAGTTTGCCGCAAATCGACAATCGGAGAGACGTGCAGACGCATACAAGCGGCATCAGGGGGGGATACATCATGGCGAGCAGCAATCACGTCGATCTCAATGGCTTCATGGAGGGCGTCAAGCGGCGCAATCCCTATCAGCCGGAATTCGTCCAGGCGGTCCAGGAAGTGGCCGAGGACATCTTCGAATTCATGGCCGACAAGGAGGAGTATCACTCCCAGCAGATCCTGCGCCGCATCGCCGAGCCTGACCGGATCGTGTCCTTCCGCGTGTGCTGGGAAGACGACAACGGCAACATCCGCGTCCAGCGCGGCTGGCGCGTCCAGAACAACAATGCGATCGGCCCTTACAAGGGCGGCATCCGATTCCACCCGAGCGTGACCGAGTCGGTGCTGAAGTTCCTCGCCTTTGAACAGACCTTCAAGAACGCGCTCACCGGCCTTCCGATGGGCGGCGGCAAGGGCGGCTCCAACTTTAATCCCAAGGGCAAGAGCGTGCGCGAGATCATGCGCTTCTGCCAAAGCTTCATGACCGAGCTTTACCGCCACATCGGCGCCGATATCGACGTTCCGGCGGGCGATATCGGCGTGGGCGGGCGCGAGATCGGCTTCATGTTCGGCCAGTACAAGCGCATCACCAACAACTTCACCGGGGTGCTAACCGGCAAGGGCCTCGAATGGGGCGGCTCGCTGATCCGCACCGAGGCGACCGGCTACGGCGCGGTCTATTTCCTTGCCAACATGCTGGCGACCAAGGGCGAGGATCTGACCGGCAAGACCGCGGTCATTTCCGGCTCGGGCAATGTCGCCACCCACGCGGCGGAGAAGATCGTCCAGCTTGGCGGCAAGGTGCTGACCCTGTCCGATAGTGGCGGGTTCATCCACGATCCCGACGGCATAACCCAAGAAAAGATCGACTGGGTGAAGACCCACAAGACCCACCGACGCGGCCGGATCGAGGAATATGTCGAGGCCTTTCCCAAGGCGACCTTCCACGCGGGCAAGACCCCGTGGGGCGTGCCCTGCGATGTCGCCCTGCCCTGCGCCACGCAGAACGAGCTGCTGGGCGAGGATGCCAAGATGCTCGTCGCCAACGGCTGCCGCGCCGTCTCGGAAGGCGCGAATATGCCGACCGACCTCGACGGCGTGCACACCTTCAAGCACCACAAGATCCTCTACGCCCCGGGCAAGGCGTCGAACGCGGGCGGCGTGGCGGTCTCGGGCCTCGAGATGAGCCAGAACTCGGAACGCCGGTCGTGGAAGGAGGAGGAACTCCAGCAGATGCTCAAGGACATCATGTCGGGCATCCACAATTCCTGCATCAAGTACGGCGATCAGGGCGGCGGCTATATCGACTATGTGAAGGGCGCGAATATCGCGGGCTTCAAGAAGGTCGCCGACGCGATGCTGGCCTTCGGCGTGGTGTAATCAGCTCGCAAACCGCAATCAGGCCCCCGCGTCCACCCGGCCGCGGGGGCTTTTCTTTGCAAGTTAGCCTGTTGGGAAAGTGACAAAAGTTACACCCTGTCAACTTCCCCAGATGCCTTTTTATTACGGATATACAATAATTTGCTGCCATTTTCCCGCGCGGACGGACACGGGAACAGGGCGCGAAAACGCCGATCAAACGGCCTCGCAGGCCGGAGCGCTTACACAATCAAAGAGCCACACCCGGGCTATCGCGATCCTGCCGGGTAGGAAAGCGCGCCGGAGCAACGAAAGCGCGGCCGTTGACATAAGTGACGAATCACTTATTAAAGTCGCCATGAGCGCCAAACCGACTCTCTCCGCGCAGCAGGGCCGCCCCGTGAACCCCGAAGCACGGGCGCGGCGGCGCGGGCAGATCATTGCGGGCGCGCGCGCATGCTTTTTGCGCAAGGGCTTCCACGCCGCCACCACCGCCGAAATCAGCGCCGAGGCCGGGGTGAGCGTCGCCAACCTCTACCAGTACTTCCCCGCCAAGGACGATCTGGTGAAGGTGCTGATCGAGGATGACCTTGCCGAAGACCTTGCGCTGATCGCGATGGTCGATTCCGCGGCGACCTTGCGGGAGGGGCTTTCCCAGGTCGCGCAGCTGGTCGCCAGCGATCCCGGCTTCATGGAGCATTCGCGCCTCAAGCTCGAGATCATTGCCGAGGCCGCGCGCAACCCCGAGATCGCCGCTGTGGTCGAAGCCGCCGACACCCGGATGCTGGGCGCCATGGCGAGCCTCCTCGAACGCCGCAAGCAAGCGGGCGAGGTGCGCGACAATGTCGATCCGGCAATGACCGCCAAGCTGATCATGGCGCTTTACGATGGCCTCTACGCCCGCCT
>JAIYAL010000192.1 GCA_027489095.1 Erythrobacteraceae bacterium | reverse complement strand
TTCCTGGATGATGTCGTTCATGGCGGTCGCCTCGCTCACCGTTGCGCCGGTCAGCGGGTAGCAGCCCAGCGTCCGGAACCGGACCGAGCGGATCACCGGTGCCTCGCCCGGTTCCAACCGGAAGCGCTCATCATCGACCACCAGCAGCATCCCGTCACGCTCCACCGTCGGGCGCGGCTTGGAGAAATAGAGCGGCACGATGTCGATCTTCTCGAGCGCGATATATTGCCAGATATCGAGCTCGGTCCAGTTCGAAATCGGGAAGACGCGGATGCTTTCACCCTTGTTTTTCTTCGCGTTGTAGAGGTTCCATAGCTCGGGGCGCTGGTTCTTTGGGTCCCAGCGATGCGCACTGCTGCGGAAGCTGAAGATGCGCTCCTTGGCGCGCGCCTTCTCCTCATCGCGCCGCCCGCCGCCGAAGGCCGCATCAAAGCCGTGGGCAGTAAGGGCGCGCTTCAGCGGATCGGTAAGCTGGGCTTGGCTATAGAGCGCACTGCCAGTGTCGAAGGGGTTGATACCCTGCGCGTCGGCGTCCTCGTTCTGGGCAATGATCAGCTTGAGGCCATACTCGCGCACCGTGCGGTCGCGGTGGGTGAGAAGATCCGCGAAGTCCCAACCGCTTGCCACATGAAGCATCGGGAAGGGCGGGGGCGCCGGGTAGAAGGCCTTGCGCGCAAGATGCAGCATCACTGAGCTGTCCTTGCCCACCGAATAGAGCATCACCGGGTTCTCCGCCTCGGCGACAACCTCGCGGAAAATGTGGATGCTTTCGGCCTCGAGCCGTTCGAGATGGGTCAGACTGCGCATGGTGGTGCAGGTATAGGCTGCGGGCGCGGTCACAAGCAATTTTGCCTTTGTGTGTGGATGGCGAGGCTTGCCCTCTGTCCGGCGGCACGCTTAAGGCTGGCCTAAAGGGAGAGACATATGAGCCAGTCGCAAGGGCCGCTTTCCGGCCTCAGGGTGCTTGAATTCGCCGGCATCGGTCCGGGGCCGCACGTCGCCATGCTGCTCGCCGATCTCGGCGCCGAGGTGGTGCGGATCGATCGGCCGGGCGGGGGTGTCAGCAACCCCGTGGTCGAACGCGCGCGCCACCGGCTGGCGCTCGACCTCAAGAGCGATGAGGGCAAGGCCGCAGTGCGTGCCGCCGCCGCCAGCGCAGATGTGCTCATCGAAGGGTTCCGTCCCGGCGTGATGGAGCGGTTGGGGCTGGGGCCGGAAGAGCTGCTGGGTGCCAATCCGCGCCTCGTCTATGCGCGCATGACCGGGTGGGGGCAGGAGGGCCCGCTCGCTCAGGCCGCCGGGCATGACATCAATTACATCGCGATCACCGGCGCCTTGTCGGCGGTTGGCAAGAAGGGCGAAACCGCAACCCCGCCGCAGAACCTCGTCGGCGATTTCGGGGGCGGGTCGATGTATTGCGCCTTCGGGATCATGGCCGCGCTCTACGAACGTGAGCGGTCAGGCAAGGGCCAGGTGGTCGATGCCGCGATCGTCGACGGGGCGACCAGCCTGATGAGCTTCTTCTTCGGCGTGCGCCACCTGCCGCATCTCAGCACCGAGCGTGGGCGCGGAATGCTTGGCGGGGCGGCGCATTTCTATCGCTGCTTCGCCTGCGCAGACGGTAAGGAGATATCGCTCGGGTCGATCGAGCCGCAATTCTATGCCGAGATGCTCAAGCGTGCTGGCGCGCCCGAAGAGCTGACGCAGGCGCAGATGAACCCGGCCAACTGGGACGCCTATGCCGAACAGCTGGCGGCGCTGTTTGCCACGAAGACGCAAGCCGAATGGTGCGATCTGCTTGAGGGCACCGATGCCTGCTTTGCCCCGGTGCTTGGCATCGAGGAAGCGCGCGAGCATCCGCACATGAAGGCGCGCGGCGCTTACGTGGAGCACGATGGCATGTGGCACACTGCACCCGCGCCGCGCTTCAGCCGCACGCCGGGCGCTGTGCGTTCGAGCACGCATGACGGCGCGGATGTGGTCGCACGCTGGCAGGCAGACGCATAATGCCGGGCAAGTTCTTCGACGAATGGCAGGTGGGCGAGCGGATCGAGCATCCGATCCGCCGCACCGTGACCGAGACCGACAATCTGCTGTTCTCGACCATGACCCACAACCCTCAGCCGCTTCATCTCGATATCGAGGCGGCCAAGGCGAGCGGGTTCGGGCAGATTCTCGTCAATTCGACCTTCACCTTCAGCCTGCTGGTCGGGCTTTCGGTTGGCGAGACAACGCTCGGCACGCTGGTGGCCAATCTCGGCTTCGACAAGGTGGTGACGCCCAAGCCGGTGTTTATCGGCGATACGCTGCGCGCCTATTCCGAGGTCAAGGAGCTGCGGGAAAGCAAGTCGCGCCCTGATGCGGGCGTTGTCACCTTCATCCACGAAATGTGGAACCAGCGCGACGAGATAGTCTGCCGCTGCGAGCGGACGGCCTTATTGCAGCGGCGCAGCTGAAGCCGTCACTTCTCCGCCCAGCGCCTGCCACAGCACGATCCGCGCGCGGGCCGCGCGGCCGAGCGCCGCGGCCGAACGTTCGCCGCTGGCATCGGCAGCGCGGCGCGCTTCGAGCACGTCGAGAAAACTCGCCAGCCCCGCCTTGTAGCGGGTCTCGGCAAGGTTCGCCGCGCGTGTGAGCTGGCCGTGTTCGTCGACCGCGAGACGGCTTTCGGCATCGGCGGCAGCGACGAGGCCATAGGCGCCTTCCGCATCGCCCAGCGCCTGATAGACCGCACCGCGATAGGCAGCGAAGGCAGCGCGCTTGTCGGCGGAGGCAGCATCGATCTGCGCGCCCACCCGGCCGAAATCGAGCAGCGGACCGGCAATCCCGCCTGCCAGCGTGCCGACCACCGAATCGTCGAAGAAGTCCGCCGGCCGGAAGGAGAGCAAGCCGATCACCCCCGACAGCGTGATCCGCGGAAAGCGCGCCCGCGCCGCAGCGGCAAGGGCGGCGTCGGTCACGGCGAGTTCAGCCGCGGCGGCGGCCACATCGGGGCGGTTGGCGAGGAGATCGGAGGGCAGCGTGGCAGGCGCATTGGCCAGCCTCAATGATGACACCCGAGCCGCCAGCGCGGCGCGCACGGTGGCCGCGTCCTGCGCGGTCAGCGTCACCAGCCGTCCGATCAGCTGCGCGCGGTCACTTTCGAGCGCGGCCAGGCGTGTGGCAGAGCCGCTCGCGGCCGCCTCGGCGCGCACGCGGTCGAAGCCGGGGGCGATCCCGGCATCCTCGCGCACTTTCGCCAGCGCGGAAAGCTGGCGCGCGGCATCGCCATCGGCCAGAATCGCGGCGGCGCGCGCGTCAAGCACGCGCCAGTCGGTGATGCTCGCGGCGATCTCGGCGAGCAGCGCCAGCCGCACGCCCTGCGCCTGCGCGGTGGCGCTATCGATCCGGGCGAGCGCGGCGCGTTCCTGCGCCTTTAGCCGTCCGAAGATGTCGGGGTCCCAGCTGGCGGTGATGTTGGCGCCGTAGGAGGTTTGCGCGCGCGGGATGAAGCCCTGTTGCCCGGCTGCGCCGAATTGCGCGGGGTTGATGCGGTTGCGGGTGACGCCGCTGTCGGCGCTGATGTCGGGCAGGCGTGCGGCCCCGGCGCTGCGGGCTCCGGCGCGGGCGGCATCGATCCGCGCGGCGGCTTCGGCAAGGTTGGGGGCATTGGCCAGCGCCGCCGCAGACAGCGCGGCATAGGCCGGATCGCCGGTCGGCATCAGCGCGGCGAGAGCGGTGCTGGCGGGCCCTTGCGGCTGGTGGAAGAAGGCGCGCGGAAGGTCAGGCTGCGGCGTGGCGACCTCGGGCAGCCCCGCGCAGGCGGCGAGCATAAGGGGGAGCAGCGCTACCCCTGCGAAAGGCAGGCGGCGCATGGCCTCAGCTCCCCTTTTGCTTGGCCGGGGCGCCCGCCTTGGCCGGGATGAAAGCGTCGATCTGCTGACCTACGCGGAACGCCTCACTCGGCGGCAGGGCGTAGATCAGCTGGAGCACCCGCACGTCCACCCGCTCGGCGGCCGAATTGGTGAGCGAACGCTTGGGCACGACCTGCGGTTCGGCGCGAACGAAGGTCGCGTTGACGTGCAGCTCGGCCGCGCCGCGCGGACTGATCACCGCCGGAGCGCCCAAGTTCACGCGCCCGATCTCGTTCTCGTCGATGTCGACCCGGACATGCAGCGGGTTGGTCTCGCCCATTTGCATGAAGGGCTGGCTGTTTCCGCCGCCCTGGGTGGCGACGAATTCACCAGGGTGGACGTTGACCGAGAGGATCTCGCCCGAAATCGGTGCGCGTATGGTCAGCCGCTCGATCTCGGTGCGGGCTGCGGCGGCGGCGGATTGCGCGGCGGCGAGCCGGGCGCGGGCCGATCCGAAGCGGCTGGTTGCGGCGGCTTCCTCGCCTTCGGCGCGGATCACTTCGGCGCGGCTGACCGCAGCGGGGTCGGCCAGTCCGCGGTAAAGCGCGAGCTGCTCGCGCGCGGTCTTCTGCGCGGCGGCCGCCTCGGCGATGGCCGCGCGGGCCTCGGTTATCGCGGCATTGGCCTGGGCGAGCTGCGCGCGAGCTGCGCGGGCGTCGACGAGGAACAGCACTTCGCCCTTCGCCACACGGTCGCCGGGGCGTACGCGGACTTCGGTTACGAGCCCCGAGAGCGCCGAGCCGATATCGATCACCTCGCTCGACGGCTCGACGACACCCGCTCCAGCCACGCGCGGGCCATTGGCGAGCTTGCCGACCGCCTTTGGCGGCTGTTCGGCCGGTTCGGCGGTCGAGCGGTCGGGCAGGCCGAAAAAGATCAAATAGGCCGCGAAGACGACGCCGATCAGCGCGGCAATCGGCAGGATCTGGCGGGCAAAGCTCACATTGCGGAACATGATGTCCTCGGCGGGTTCAGAGGGGAGAGGGGTGCGATGGAGAGAGCGGCGTCAGTGATCATCGGGCATCTCTTTCCCGTCATGGGTGATGCGCCCGTCCTCGAGCACGATGATCCGGTCGGCGAGATCGAAGATGCGGTTGTCGTGGGTGACGATGATGCAGGCTCGGTCGGGGGCAATCGCGACCTCGCGCAGGAGATCCATCACCCGGCGGCCCGAACTCGCGTCGAGCGCCGCGGTCGGCTCGTCGCAGACAACAAGGCGCGGTTCGTGCACGAGCGCTCGGGCGATCGCGACGCGCTGCTGCTGCCCACCCGAGAGCTGGCGCGGCAGCTTGTCCGCCTGATTGCCGATATTGAGCTTGTCGAGCAGTACCTTGGCCCGTTCGCGCGCTTCCTCGCGCGGCACACCTTGCGCGATCAGCGGCACGGCGGCGTTGGACGCGACGTCGATCGAGGGGATGAGGTTGTACTGCTGGAAGATGAAGCCGATGTTCTTGAGCCGGAACTTGACCAGTTCGGTGTCGGTCAAAGAGTAGATGTCGGTTCCGAACACCTTCACCTCGCCCTCGGTCGGGTAGAGGATGCCGCACATGATCGAGATCAGCGTCGTCTTGCCCGAGCCACTCTCGCCCACGACAAAGGTCATCTCGCCTGGGCGGATGTCGGTGTTGATCGAGTGCAGCACGCGGATGGTGGTCTGCCCTGCCTCGAAATCGCGGCTGATCCCGCGCGCGCAGATCGCCGCTTCCGGAGCGCACCCGCCGATGCTTGTCGTGTCCATGATGCTCGCCTCGCTCACCGGAACACCGAGGCCGGTTCGGTTTTCAGCACCGATCGGATCGCGATGAACCCGGTGATGGCAAGGATCACCACCACCGCCGTCAGGCTGATCAGCGGGATCTGCCAGGGGATGTAGAAGCCCTTGAAGAAGGGGTTGGCGCCGAAGCCCTTGATAAAGGCAACCGTGCCGATGACGCCGAGCGCATAGCCGATCATGCCGACGAGGCCCGCTTGCGCCGCGACCATCTGGACGATCTTTGCGTTGGTGACGCCGATCGCCTTCAATGCGCCGAACTGCTTGATGTTGTCGCGCAGGAACAGGCTGAAGGTGAGGCCCACGATCGCCACGCCGACGACGAAGCCGAGGAACACGGTGATCCCGAAGTTTGTCGGAATGCCGGTGTTCTGGATGATGAAGTCGACGCCGGCGCGGGCGAACTCCGTGCGGGTCTCGGCCTTCAACCCGGTGTCTTTTTCGATGCGCGCGGCGACCCCTTCGGGTGTCTGGCCGGGCGAGATGCCGACGAGCACGAACGAAAGGCGGTTGCGGGTGCCTGGGACAAAGTTGAGCGCGTTGGAATAGCGCGTGTAGAGCACCACCGTGCTGGTGAAGCTGGGGATAGCGTCAGCAACGCCGCGAATCACCGCCCGCTGGTCGTTGAGTTCGAGCCGCTCGCCGAGCGGGCTCGCCCCGTTCGAGAACAGACGGGTGACGCCGACATCGTCGATAACCACCGTGTCGGGCGCGAACAGCACGGACTTGTCGCTGGTCGCCATGCGCTTCGGCAGGCCGATCAGGGTCGCATCGTCGACCCCGACGATCCCGACGCCTTCGAGATCGCCATCCTTGGTACGGACATTGGCCTGCGCGCGCAGGTGCGGCACGGCCCATTCCACCCCTGGAACCGAACGCACCTTGTCAAGCGCGGTCGAGGGCATGGCGTAGCTGACATCGGTCGTCCGGCTGACCGGGTCCATCACCCAGACCTGCGCTTCAGGCGCGTTGTAGACCCCGCTCGCCCCGCGTTCGACGAGGTTGACGAAGATCGTCATCTGCTGGGTGATCAACAGCGTCGAAAAGGCGATGCCGAACAACAGCCCGTAGAACTTCTGGGCATCCCCGGTGAGCATCCTGATGGCGATCCAGAGCACGTGGGCGGGAACCTTTACGAGCAGATAGGGTTGCGCGTGTGGACGAATCGGCGCATTAGTGAACGGTATCGTTTAATTGAACGGAGCCGTTCATTTTGTCAATCGGGTGTTCATCCGGGCCTGAAAAAACTTCGCCCCGCCGCAAGGCTGGGCGGCCGCTCGACGCCGCCAAACGCGCGGCCATCGTCGAGACCGCCGCGCATCACTTTTTCCAGAACGGCTATGCCGCAACCGCAATCGAGCAGGTCGCCGCCGACGCTCGGGTTTCCAAGGTCACGATCTACAACCAGTTCGGCGACAAGCGCGCTTTGTTCACCGCCGCAGTCGAGAGCGAATGCGAGAAGATGCGCGGGCACTTCTCGATCGAGCGCACCGCCAAGGGCCCGATTCGCGCGCGCCTGATCGACATCGGACAGGCGATCCACGCGTTCCTGTTCCGCCCCGAGATGATGCAGTTCGAACGCCGCATCGCCGCCGAGACCCAGAGCGATCCGGCGATCGGCGCGGCCTTTCTCGAAGCCGGGCCGTGGCGCATGAAGCAGGCCTTCGGCGCCTGGCTCGCCGCCGAGGCCGAGGCGGGGGAATTGTCGATCCACGATCCGACGCTTGCCGCCGAACAATTCGTCTCGATGTGCAAGGGCATGGGCGATCTCGAAAGCCGCTTCGGTGCCAGCGTCAGCGCCGCGGAACGCGACAACCGGATCATCGGCGCGGTCGACGTCTTCCTTGCCGCCTATGGTATCGCGCCCAATCGATAATCCGCATCACCCTGTTCGAAAATTAGCACCAAGCCGGGACTTGCGCATTATCTTGCCATTCACCCACCGCATCCTACATTATCGCTGACGAAAGGAATTCCCGGAGATGAGTCAGCAGAACGATCCGCAGCCGCAAGGCGATGGCCCCAACCCCTGGGTCAAGCAGCTGATGATCTGGGGAGGGATCTTCCTGGCCCTGCTGCTGGTCGTCACCATGTTCAGCAACGCCGGCCAGTCGCCCGGCACCGCGATCCGCTATTCCGATTTCCGCGCGGCTGTGGCCGAAGGACAGGTGCAGGATGTGCAGATGAGCACCGAGCTGATCACCGGAACGCTCAAGAATGGCGAAACCTTCAGCGCCGTGCCCGTGCCCAACGACGTCGAAATTACCAAGCTGATGGAAGACAACGGGGTCCGCTTCACTGGCAAGCCGCGCGAAGGGCAGAACGTGCTGCTGTTCATCCTCTTGAATTCGCTACCCTTCATCTTGATCCTCGGGATCGCCTTCTTCGCGCTGCGCCAGGTTCAGAAGGGCGGCGGCGGCGGGGCGATGGGTTTCGGCAAGTCCAAAGCCAAGATGCTCACCGAACGCTCGGGCCGCGTCACCTTTGACGACGTCGCCGGCATCGACGAGGCGCGCGAGGAATTGCAGGAGATCGTCGAGTTCCTGCGCGATCCGCAACGCTTCTCCAAGCTCGGCGGGCAGATCCCGAAGGGCGCGCTGCTGGTCGGGTCGCCCGGCACCGGCAAGACCCTGCTCGCCCGCGCCATTGCGGGTGAGGCGGGCGTGCCGTTCTTCACCATTTCGGGTTCTGACTTCGTCGAAATGTTCGTCGGTGTCGGCGCGAGCCGTGTGCGCGACATGTTCGAACAGGCCAAGAAGAATGCGCCCTGCATCGTCTTCATCGACGAAATCGACGCGGTCGGCCGTTCGCGCGGCCACGGCCTCGGCAATTCCAACGATGAACGCGAACAGACGCTGAACCAGCTGCTGGTCGAGATGGACGGGTTTGAAGCCAACGAAGGCATCATCATCATCGCGGCCACCAACCGGCCTGACGTGCTTGATCCGGCGCTGCTGCGCCCGGGCCGTTTTGACCGTCAGGTGGTCGTGCCGATCCCCGATATCGACGGGCGCGAGAAGATCCTCGGCGTGCATATGAAGAAGGTGCCGCTCGCCCCCGATGTGAACCCGCGCGTGATCGCGCGCGGCACCCCGGGCTTCTCGGGCGCGGATCTTGCCAACCTCGTCAACGAAGCTGCCTTGTTGGCCGCGCGCCGCAACAAGCGGTTGGTGGCGATGCAGGAGTTCGAGGACGCCAAGGACAAGGTCATGATGGGCGCCGAGCGCCGTTCGATGGTGATGACCGACGACGAGAAGAAGATGACCGCCTATCACGAGGCCGGCCACGCGATCGTTTCGGTGCATGAGGCCGCCTCCGATCCGATCCACAAGGCAACGATCATCCCGCGCGGCCGTGCGCTGGGGATGGTGATGCGCCTGCCGGAACGCGACAGCTACTCCTACCACCGCGACAAGATGCACGCGAACCTCTCGGTCAGCATGGGCGGGCGCGTCGCCGAGGAGATCATCTTCGGCCACGACAAGGTCAGTTCCGGCGCCTCGTCCGACATCCAGTACGCGACCAGTCTGGCGCGCAACATGGTCACGCAGTGGGGCATGTCTGAGAAGCTCGGCCCGCTTCAATACGAGGAGCAGTCCGAAGGCTATCTCGGCATGGGCGCGGCGCAGCGGACCTTCCGATCGGGCAGCACCAACGAACTCATTGACAACGAGATCAAGGGCCTCGTCGAAGGCGCGCACAAGCGGGCGACGGATATCCTCCAGACCAATGAGGATCAGCTGCACCTGCTCGCCCAGGCGCTGCTCGAATACGAGACGCTGACCGGCGAGGAGATCAAGGCGCTGCTTGAGCACGGCAAGATCGACCGTCCCGATGCGCCGCGCGGGCCGCTGGTGACGAACCCGGTACGCGGCTCGGCTATCCCGCGCGCGGGCAAGCGGTTCGGCAGCCAGCCCGGCAGCGACGAGGCACCCCAAGGGGCCTGATCCTTTGCAGAAAATCACCAAGGGGGCGTCCGGAGCAATTCGGGCGCCCTTTTTTGTGGCCCGCTCAGGAAGGATTCAGGAACACGCATGCATCGGCGCCCTGATCAGGGGAGACCGCATGACCCACGCCTCCAAGCTTTTTCTCGCCGCCCTCGCGCTCCACGCCGCCGCACCGCTTGCTGCCGCCCAGAATGCCCCGGTGCCCGCTTCTGTGCCAGCGCCGCAGATGACAGTTGCGACGTTCCTGGCACGCGTCGCCGAGCTCGCGAAAGGCGGGCCGGAGTGGACACTCAGCGCCGAGGCGGGTGAGCTCTTCGCGGTGGTTTCGAGTGTGGGCAAGGCCTATCGTCAGGAGCTCGCCGAACGCAGGGCCGCCGGCCAGAAGCTCGAGGCCTGCCTTCCCACTGACGCCCAGATCGACAGCGACGTGCTGTTCGCCCACCTTGCCGGCTACTCCGCCGAGGCAGCCGCGAACACTTCAATTGCCGAGGCCTTCGCTGCCTTGGTGCGCGAGCGATATCCCTGCCGCTGATCAGGCCTCCATGGGCCTTATCAGCGCAAGTTGCCCCAGCTTGCGCTCGATCCCGTCCCACAGCTTGGAAAAGGCGAGCGCGGCTGGCGAGCGCGGTGCGAAGGTGCCAATCGGCCGGCGGTGTACTGCGCATTGCTCGACCGCGCTGACCATCGGGATCCAGGGCCAGGTCGGGTTCGCCGCGAGCGCCTCGAGGTGGAGCGAGCGGCGGCGGTCGATCATCGAGAGCACCGGCAGGATCGGCGGCGGCCGCTTGGTGGTGCGGCGGATTTCCTCGACCACGAAGTCGAAGCCGCGTGCGGAAAGCGGCGAGGGCGGTAGCGGCACGATCACCAGTGTCGCTGCGCGCAACACCTGCGCGCTCAGCTCGTTAAGCACAGGGGGGCAATCGAGGATCAGCCGATCATATTGGCGCGACAGCTGCTTGGCGAGCGTCGCCAACCGGTTGCGCTGACCCATCCGCAGCAACATCGAATCCAGCTCGCGCAGGCTGCTGTCGGCAGGGAGCAGATCGAGCCCCGCGTAGCTGCTCGGCTGGATCAGAGCATGGGCGCTGACGTCGCCTGCGAACAGGCTGCGCGCCTGCCGCTTGCGGCGATCGTCGAGCGCGAACATGAAACCGGACCCGTCCAACGGATCGAGATCCCACAGCAGCGTGCGACGTGCATGACCCTGTGCCGAGCACCACGCCAGATTGGTCGCAATCGTCGTTTTCCCGACCCCGCCTTTTGCGCTGTAGACCGCGATTATTGCCATGACGCACTCATGCGGCCGGATTGCGCCATCGCAGGCACGTGGACAAGAGCGCCGCCGGAACGATCCCTAAGCGGGACGGAGTGCGGTTCGATTCTTGCGAGCCTGCTCAGAAGGCGCCGAGCACGCCGAGGACCAGCAGGAACACCACCAGCACAATCTGGACGCAGAACAGCAACGCGGCAAACCGCCACAGCGCCGAAAACCGCGACAGGCCATAGGCGTAGCGCAGCTGCTTGTAGAGATGCAGCGGCGCCCCGATGAAGAACAGCATCGCCGCCCAGCCTGCGCCTTCGGGTATCACGCTGATAAGCGACATGACGATGAACAACAGCGACATGAAACTGAGCGAATAGGTCACGAAAATCGCGTGATCATAGGCCTTGTACTGCCGCCGCCACGCGAACATCAGCCATAGGAACGGGATCGAGAGCGGGATCAGCAACCAGCTGAATTTGTAGCCATTGCTCTGCAGCTTGTAGAGCATCAGGCCAGGGTTCTTCTTCCACTTGTCCAGAAGCACTTTGTCGAGCCAGGGGACTCCGGTGTTGACGCTGCTCACCGCGTCCGACGTTACCCCGCCCGTTTCCTTGTCGAACACCAGGTTGAGGCCCTTGAGTTCGTTGTCGATTTCCGCCCGGCGCGGGCTTGTGCGCGGCAGGTTGGCACGCTCTTTTTCGAGCGTGTTGATCTGGTTGCGCACCTCGGTCTGGAACGGGTTACCCTTGTCCGCCCCGAAGCCATCGGGCGTAATGTCGGTTGGCGCGGAAATGCCGACCATCTGGAACACCGCGAACATTGCAAAGACGGTGAACAGGAACATCGACATCGGGCTGACGAACTTGGCCCGCTCGCCCGCGATGTAGCGGCGGGTGAGCGCGCCGGGCTTGAAGGCCAGCATCGGCAGCGTGTTCCAGAACTTGCCGTCGAGGTGCAGCACGCCGTGCATGATATCGTGCCCGATCGCGGCAAGGCTGCGGTGGACATGCGCCTTCTGGCCGCATTCGGGGCAGAATTGCCCGCGAAAGGAGGTGCCGCAGTTCGGGCAGTCGATCTGCGCGGCGGGATGCCCCGCCGCCTCGCCTGCGCCCGGCTCGACCGCGCGTCCCAGCAGACCGCCCTCGATCACCGTCCCGATGCTGTCGCCGAAATCGCCCATCATCTCCGCGCCCCCTGATCCGAATGTGGTTGCTATAAGCGCGTTTGCTGCACCCGCGAAAGCGGCTATTTGCCTGCCGCTACTGGTTGGCCAGCTTCCGCGCGTTACTCGCTCGCGAGCTTCCGCGCGTTACTCGCTTGCGAGCTTCCGCGCGTTACTTGCTTGCGAGCTTTCGCTCGATCGCGATCCACAGCCCTGCCATCGCCCGCGCCGCCGGGGAGCGCGGGGCGAAGGCGCCCACGGGTTTGCGCTCCACCGCGCATTGCTCGACCGCGCTCGCCAGCGGGATCGCCGGCCACTTCGGGTTCGCCTCGCGCGCCTCCTTGTGCAGGCTCCGGCGCAAGTCGAGCATCGACAACACCGGCAGGATCGGCGGGTGGCCTTTGCCCATCGCGCGCACCTCTTCGACCACCGCCTCAAGCGCGCGGGCCGAGAGCGGGGAGGGCGGAAGGGGGACGATCACGAGATCGGCGGCGCGGATCACCTGTGCGCTCAACTCATTGAGAACCGGCGGACAATCGAAGATGATCCGATCGTAGTCCTTCGCCAGCCCCGCGGTCAGCTTGGCCAGCCGCCTCTTCTTTCCCAGCCGATCAAGCTGGCGATCAAGCGCGCGGATGCTCTCGTCCGCCGGCAGCAGGTCGAGCCCCTGATAGGCAGTCGGCTGGATCAACCGCGAAGGATCGCTCCCATCGGCGAAGATACTGTCCGCGCTCCGCTTTCTGCTTGGATCGACCCCCAGCAGGAAACCCGATCCGTTCGAGGCGTCAAGATCCCACAGCAGCGTCTTGCGCCGCGAGATGCTCGCTGAAATCCAGGCGAGGTTGACCGCCAGCGTCGTTTTCCCGACCCCGCCCTTGACGCTGTAGACCGCAATCGATGCCATGCGTACTCCCCCGCATCCCCCACGGATGTGACCGGTGGATGACCAAATGCAAGGGATAACGCCCACCAATGCCTTGGCAAGGGCGGGCTGAGGGGGGTCAAGAAGGGGTCAAAGAGCAGGGTAAGGGGGGCGAGGACGCAAAAAGGGCGGCCAAGACCAGGTCTGGGCCGCCCTCCGAAAAGACGCAAAATCTGAAAAGCAAGGCTTACCCGTCGTAATCGCCGCCCAGCGAAGAGGTGCGCGCGGGCGCCGAGGCGGTGATCCGCAGGGCTTCGGCCGACTGGCTGAGCGAGCCGATTTCGTCGGCCTCGTCCTCGTCATCGGGGAGGATCTTCTGAAGACCGATCACAACCGATTCATGCAGGCCCGCTGGCGTGACGGTCTGCTCGGCAATTTCGCGCAGCGCCACGACCGGGTTCTTGTCGCGATCGCGGTCAATGGTCAGCTCGCTTCCGCCCGAAATCTCGCGCGCACGCTGCGCGGCGAGCAGCACCAGATCGAACCGGTTCGGAATCTTGTCGACGCAATCTTCAACGGTAACGCGTGCCATGGGCGGCCCTTATGTGAGAATCGCAGAAAGCAGGGAAGCGCGCCAGCTAGGGGCGGGGGGGCGCGAAGTCAAGGAAAAGGGGGGCGGTTCGGCGCGCGGCGGCAGCTTGCGAAGCAAGGCCGCAGCGCTTCTGCCAACTGGAATTGGGTCGTAAGCTGCCTCCCTTATAGCGCATTCCATTTCAAGGAACGCGGCGAAGTTGATCGGCGAAATCTCTTCCACCACCTGCGCGAAGTGCCAAGACCATCGGAGCCTGAGCCTAAGTCATCCGGATAAGGCAACTTGTTGCGTCCATTATGCCAGCCGTCCATCAATCCTTTGCCAATATCCTTAGAAGTCTTCAAATGAGCTGGTGGCAAAAAAGGGGGGGTGCATGCGGTTTGAAAGATTGAATCCGGTGACTGGCGAGGTTGCATCCTCGGCTGTGGCCATGACAGCGGCAGATATGCCCGCCATCGCGGCGCGTGCGGCTGCTGCGTTTCCCGCATGGGCGGCGACTGGGCCCGGAACCCGCCGGGCGTTGCTGATGAAGGCAGCAGATGCGCTTGAGGCGCGTGCGCAAGCCTTTGCAGAAGCGATGATCGCTGAGAACGGCGCGACCTTTGGCTGGGCGATGTTCAATGTCGAGCTCGCCGCGGGCGTCGTCCGCGAGGCGGCGGCGATCACCACCCAGATCACCGGGGAGGTCATCCCGTCCGACAAGCCCGGCTGCATCGCCATGGCGCTGAAGGAACCGGTCGGGGTGATCCTCGGTATCGCGCCCTGGAACGGACCGATCGTGTTGGGCGTTCGCGCCATCGCAGTCCCGCTCGCCTGCGGCAACACCGTGATCCTCAAGGCGAGTGAAACCTGCCCACGCACCCACGAATTGATTTATGAGGCATTCCTTGAAGCGGGCTTTCCCGAAGGCGTGGTCAACCTCGTTACCAATGCGCCTGCGGATGCAGGCGAGGTGGTCGGCGCGCTGATCGACGCGCCGCAAGTCAAGCGCATCAACTTCACCGGCAGCACCGAAAAGGGCCGGATCGTCGCCCGCCGTGCCGCAGAACATCTGAAGCCGGTCGTGCTCGAATTGGGCGGCAAGGCGCCGTTGATCGTGCTGGAAGATGCTGATCTCGATGAAGCTGTCGCAGCGGCGGCTTTCGGTTCCTTCATGAACCAAGGGCAAATCTGCATGTCGACCGAGCGGATCATCGTCGTCGATGCCATCGCCGATGCCTTTGTCGCCAAGTTTGCAGCCAAGGCCGTGAGCATTGCCGCAGGTGACCCGCGCGAGGGCGCGGCCCCGCTCGGCGCGGTGGTGGCAGAACGCACTGTCCACGCGGTCAACGACCTGATCGATGATGCCACGGCCAAGGGTGCAAAGGTCATCGCCGGGGGCAAGGCCAATAGCGTGATCATGCCCGCGACCGTCGTCGACGGCGTGACTGCCGAGATGGCACTCTACACCGATGAAAGCTTCGGGCCGGTGGTGGCGATCATCCGCGCGCGCGATGCCGATCATGCGGTGGATCTCGCCAACGACAGTCAGTACGGTCTCGCCTCCTCAGTCTTCACCCGCGACATCGTGAAAGGCCTGGGCGTGGCGCGGCGGATCAACTCTGGGATTTGCCATATCAACGGCCCGACGGTGCATGATGAGCCGCAAATGCCGTTCGGCGGTGTAGGGGCGTCCGGACATGGTAGGTTCGGCGGAAAGCAAGGCATAGACAGCTTCACGGAAACGCGCTGGATCACCATCGAAACCCAACCCGGTCACTTCCCGATCTGAAGCACGGATACCGTTGCGAACCAACCAGCCGCGATGGCTGTCAGGGGGGCGTCACCCGAACGGCGGCTTCTGGCAGTATTCATGGCCTCGCTGCCGCACAAATTGGCAGCGAGGCGCCGGAGCATCGCTCTTGAACCCCCGCCCCGCCCGCGTTATCGCGTATCCCCACGGGGCCGAGCAACCTCCCGTCCAGGCCGAGAAAAGCCCAAGCGTTGCCTCGTCATCACCCCCTTCGTGCGGGCGCGCGCGGTGGGGCTTGCAAGCGAGGTAGGCATGGCCGAACTGGACGTAACGCTCTCTTCTTCTCCGCACCCGGAGACCCCTGTCACCCCCACTTTCCGTGAGCTGCTGCGCGTCTTCACCCGCATCGGCTTTCTCAGTTTCGGCGGCCCTGCCGGGCAGATCGCGCTGATGCACCGCGAGCTGGTGGAGGAACGCGGCTGGGTGGCGGAGGAGGACTATCTCCACGCGCTCAATTTCTGCCACCTGCTGCCCGGGCCCGAGGCGCAGCAGCTGGCGACGTGGATCGGCTGGCGGCTGCACGGCTGGCAGGGCGGGCTGGCGGCGGGGCTGCTGTTCGTGATCCCGGGGGCGTGCATCATCCTTGCGCTGTCGGTGTTCTATGCGCTGGCGGCGAACCTGGGCTGGGTGGCGGCGCTGTTCCTGGGCGTGAAGGCGGCGGTGCTGGCGATCGTGGTGCAGGCCTTGCTCAGGATCGCCGGGCGGGCGCTGGATACGGGGGTGAAGCGAGGGCTGGCGGCGGCGGCGTTCGCGGGGCTGTTCCTGTTTGCCCTGCCGTTTCCGCTGATCGTGCTGGGCTCGGGGGTGATCGGGATCGTGATTGCGAGGGTCAGGCCGGATTTGCTGGCGCTGAAACCGGGCAAGCCCGCTGCCGCGCTGCCCGCCCGCCCGTGGCGCACCACTATCGTATCGGTTCTGGTGTGGGGCGCGATCTGGGCGGCGCCGATGGCGCTGATCGCCGTGACGCTGGGGCGCGGGCACGTGTTGTGGGACATCGGCGCGTTCTTCTCGCAGCTTGCGATCGTGACCTTTGGCGGGGCTTACGCGGTGCTCGCCTACATGGCGCAGGAAGCGGTGCAGGGCTTCGGCTGGTTGCGGCCCGGCGAGATGGCCGACGGGCTGGGGCTGGCCGAGACCACGCCCGGCCCGCTGATCCTGGTGACGCAATTCGTCGGCTACCTCGCCGCCTTCCGCGCGCCGGAGCCGTTCTCGCCGTTGGTGGCCGGCTTGCTTGGAGCGGGGCTGACCACCTGGGTAACTTTCGCGCCATGCTTTATGTGGATTTTTGCCTTCGCGCCGTGGATCGACCGGCTGGGGCAGGCGGTGTGGCTCAAGGGCGGGCTTGCGGCGGTGACGGCAGCGGTGGTCGGCGTGATCGCCAATCTCACCGCATGGTTCGCGCTCCATGTGCTGTTCGCGCGCGTCGACGAGATCGAGGCCGGGCCGCTGCACCTGTCATGGCCCGCGCTTGCGAGCTTCGACTGGCGGGCGGGCGTGCTGGCGGCGCTTGCCTTCGCGCTCGCCTTCGGGGCGAAGTGGTCAGTGCTGCGGCTGCTGGCGGTGTGTGCGGTGGGCGGCCTTGTGCTGAGCCTCTAGAGCCAGCCCGCCGCCCAGGCGATCACCACTGCGGCAGGCACCAGCAGCGCTTGGGCTGCGAGCGTGCCGACCAAGCGGCTCAGTGACACCCAGATCATCGCCCGGCGGAAGGTCGCCTCGCTCACTGTTCCGTCGACCACGTCGTCGGTCAGGGCGGAGATCTGCGGATCGATCAGCGCAAACAGCAGGATCGTCGCAAAGCCGTTGACGATCGCGGTCATCTGCGATGCGGTGACCCGGAATTCGGGCACGAGATAGCCGGCATAGAGCGAGGCGAGCACGCCCACCGCCAGCAGCCCTTGCGCGATCGCATTGGCGGCGAGCACCGCCCAGCTCACCCCGCGCGGGCCCTTGAGCGAGCGGAGCGTCTCGCTTGTGGGTATGGCGACCGAATCGCGGATGGTGCGCAGCCCTGCGGGCGTGACGCTGCGCAGCAACAGGCGCGTGGTCGAGCGCTTGTGCTGGAAGGAGATGATCGCGGCCGCGAACAATCGCTGGAAGCTCGGCACCAGCAGGATGCCGAGCAGCACGGCGAGCGCCGCCGAGGCCAGCACCAGCCGCAGGTCGAGCAGCAACATATCGCCGTTGCCGCTCGCCAAGGCGGTCTCGATGCGTTTGGCGAGGAATGGCCCGAGAAAGCCGTTCGAGGTGCGCGAAACCAGCAGCAGCACGTTGAACAAGGCGAAGGACAGCGCGATGCGCCCGGTGCGCACCCCGGCGATGCGCGCCGCGTAGGCGAGCGCGCCGATGAGGTTGATCACGCCCGTAAGCGCGCAGATCAGCAGCAGTTCGGTATCCATCGGGGGCTCCGCCTTACCAGAACAGGCTCTAGATGATCGGCCAAGCTTTCCAGATGCTGTAGGCGCTGGTGACGATCAACACCAGTGAGACTGCGAACAGCAGCATGCGAGGGGGAACCCGGCTGGCGAGCACCGCGCCGAAGGGCGCGGCGACCACGCCGCCGATGATCAGGCCCACGGTGATCAGGGTGAAGGCGGCCGGGCCGAGGGTGAAAAGGAAGGTCAGCGAGATCGACAGGGTGAGCAGGAACTCGGCGGTGTTGACCGTGCCGATCACCCTCCTCGGATCACCGCCCTGGATCAGCAGGTTGGAGGTCACCACGGGCCCCCAGCCGCCGCCGCCCGCTGCATCGAGAAAGCCGCCCGCCAGCGCCAGCGGGCTGGTGTATTTCGGGTCAGCGAAGCGGGGCTTGGCCATGCGGATCGCGCGCCACAGCAGGTAAAAGCCGATCCCCGTGAGGTAAAGCATCACGAAAGGCCGCGCCGCCGAGGCGTCGATGTTTGACAGGACATAGGCCCCTGTTACCCCGCCCAGCACGCCGAACGGGACGAGCCGCCGGAACAGTCCCCAGTCGACATTGCGCTGCCAGGCATGGCTGAGGCCCGAGGCCCCGGTGGTGAACAGCTCGACAAGGTGGACGCTGGCCGAGGCGCTCGCCGGGGGCACGCCCATCGCGCTCACCAACAGGGTCTGGGTGGTGACCCCGAAGGCCATGCCCAGCGCCCCGTCGATCATCTGTGCGGCAAAGCCGATGGCGATGAACGGGGCGATCTGGGCAAGAAGGGCGGCGATGTCCGGCATGAGGCATGTCCTCTTTGCGTGAGGGGTGTGACTAGAACGCGACGCTGACGGTCGCGCCCCAAGTCCGCGGATCCCCCGGCAGACCTGCGATCAGGCCGGTGTTGCCGGGCGCGATGAACAGCTGCTCGAAGTAGTTTGCGTCAAAGGCGTTGCGCACCCAGGCAAAGATGTTGAGCCCATCGTCGCTGCGGAAGCCGGCGCGGACGTTCGAGAGGCTGTAGCCGTCGATCCGCGTGGCCGCCGAGGGCGATGCGTTGGACGAGAAGTCCGAACGATAGCTGCCATCATAGCCCAGATAGAACTCGCCCGCCTGCCCGAACACGTTGCCCGGTGCATTGGCTTGGGCCCCGAAGGAAAACGACCACTTCGACACGCCAGCAAGGCGCTGGCCGGAAATGTCGCAGTTGGCCGGGCTGAGGCCGCCGGGGGTGCCGGGCGCGGACGGGGTCTGACCCGCACCGACCGTGGTACCGCCGGAAAGCTCGGGCGGGCAGGGGGCATCGACGAAGCGCTCGTATTTCGCGTCGGTGTACGCGCCGTTGACATAGGCGGTGAAACGGTCGCTCGGCTGGACCGAGAAATCCGCCTCGATCCCCTGCGAGCGCACCTTGTCGGCATTGGCAAGGAAGCCGCGCAGCACGCCGAATTCGCCATTGACCACGGTCGCCTGGAAATCGCGGATATCGGTGCGGAAGGCCGCGAGGTTGAGCGTCGCCTTGCGATCCCAGAAGCGCGATTTCACGCCGATTTCGAAGTGGTCGACATTCTCGGGCCGGATCGCGCCCGCCGCCGCGATCGGCTGACCGGCGGCGTCGGTCGGCAGGCCGTTCTGGTTGATCCCGATGGTCTTGAAGCTCTTGGCATAGGTGCCATAGGCCAGCACATCAGGCGCCAGTTCATAGCTGAGCGTCAGATCATAGGTGAAGTTCCAGTCGGTATCTTCGGGCGTGGTCAGCTGCGGCTGGAAGATCGCCAGCTGGGCGCGGCTGCGCGCATCGGTCTCGCGGCCGGTCAGTTCGGTGCCGGTGCCGGTGAAGACGCGGCGCTGGTAGAAGCCGCTCTTCTTGTCATAGTTCAGGCGCACGCCGGGCTGGATGGTGAAGGCATCGGTCACCTTCCAGCTCAGCTGCCCGAACACCGCTGCGCTGGTGCTCTTGAGATACTGGGTGTTGCGCGCGATCAGGCCGTTGAGGACGGTGGGATCGTTCGACAGCGCGTTGCTCGGCGCAATCGACCAGCGGCTCGCCGCCGCGCCCTGCCCTTCAAGGCCCTGCGTGTCGATCCGCTGGTCGAAGGCGAAGGCCCCGACCACGAAATCGAACGTCTTGCCCGAATAGGCGTAGCGGAATTCCTGCGTGTACTGGTTCTGCTGCGAAGGGTTCTGCGACAGGCTGACGATCGAGAGGCCGGTGAAGTCGCGATCATTTTCGGGCAGCCAGTCCCAGTAACGCCATGCCGTGACCGAGGTGAAGGTGCCCGGGCCCACGTCCCAGTTCACCCGCAGCGCAGCGCCCGCGATGACGTTGCCGGCGCGCAGGGTGGAATCAAGGTCGCTCAGCCGGTCGAAGGGATTGGTGCTTGGCGGAGCATAGTTCTGCGCGGCGGCGAGCGCGGCAAACTGGCGGTTGAGGGGGCGCTGGGTCGCCACCGTCCGCACGAACACTGAACCGCAGCAATTGGCCTCCTGCTTGTTGTAATCGCCCGCCAGCGTGATCTTGAGATCATTGCTCGGCTGCCACAGGAGCTGCGCGCGCAGGCCAAGATTGTCGAGGCTCTGGATGTTCTGATTGGTCCGCACATTGCGGATCGTGCCGCGCCGGTCGGTGGCAGAGGCCGCGACGCGCAGCGCGATGGTCTCGCTCAAGGGGCCGGACACGGCCACGCGCGCCTGCTTGAAGTCGTAATTGCCAAGGCTGACTTCTGCCGTGCCTTCGAAATCGAAGGTCGGCTGGTTGGTCTTGATGTTGATCGCGCCCGCCGCGGTGTTCTTGCCATAGAGCGTGCCCTGCGGCCCGCGCAGCACTTCGACCTGCTGGATATCGAGGAAATCGAAGGTCGCCGCCGCCACGCGCGAGAAATAGACGTCGTCGATATAGATGCCCACGCCCTGTTCGAACCCGTCGCTCGTAAGGCCGAAGGGCACGCCAATCCCGCGGATGTTGAGCGTGGTGTTGCGCGGGTTGGAGGAATAGAACTGCAAGGTCGGCGCCAGCTGCTGCAAGCGCCCGACGTTGAAGGCCCCGGTATCGGCCAGCTGTTGCCCGCCAAGCACCGTCACCGCGAGGGGAATGTCCTGCGCGGTTTCGGTGCGGCGGCGCGCGGTAACGATGATGTCGCCGCTGCCGGGTTGTTCTGTCGTAGCATCATCAGACAGTGCCTCATCCTGGGCGTAAGCCATTGAAGGAATTGCCGCGGCTAGCGCCGCGCCGAGCAGCAGACTGCTGCGGAGAGAGTTCGGATACATGTTTTCGCCTTTGCAAGCGGGCATGCATCCGGGGGTCCGGTCTGCGCTTTCCCCTGGTGATGATAGATGGAGCCGCTGACCTCAGTCGGTCAGCCGCTTCCTTTCGGTTACGTCGATCTGCATGACCTTGCCGTCGTGCACGGTCAGCTGGATGGTGCCGTAACGCAGCCGCGACAGCGCCTCGCCGACCACGGCCAGCGCCTCGGGCACGACGCCGCGCGCGGCGGGGGTAATCCCGTTGCCTTTCTCGGTACGGTCCATGGATGGGCCTTTCGTTGCGCGGAGGAAGTCCGCAGCGAACGAATTAAACTCAAGTGAATTGCTTGACAATAGGTCGGCCCAACAGAATTTCTGTGCCGGGCCGAAAGGTTTGCTTTGTGCGACCGGACGCTTGCGCGCCCCGTCAAGCGGTCTCCAGGGCAAACGGCGGCACGGTTTCGATCGGGTCGGAGAGCCGTATCCCGTCGAGAATCTGCGCGGTCCGGTCGCGCACGTCGAGCATCAGCGCGCGGGTGCGGCACTCGCCTTCCTCAAGGCAGTTCTTGCACTTTTCGTGCGCGTAGCGGCTCGCACAGGGCACCAGCGCAAGGCTGCCGCGCATATGGCGGATCAGATCACCATAGGTGATGTCGAGCGGCGGGATCGCCAGCCAGTACCCCCCCTCGCGCCCGCGCTGCGAATCGACGAGGCCTGAGCGGGTCAGTTCGGAGAGGATCACGGTCAGGAACTTCGCCGGGATCTTCTGCGCTTCGGCGATCGCGGCAAGCTGCACCGGCCCCTCGCCGTGATGGTCGGCGAGATGCTGCATCGCGCGGATGGCGTAACGGGTCTTCTGCGAGAGCATGGGGGATTGTCTATCTGCCGGGTAGGCATTGAGGTCAAGAGCCCTCCGATGCCCTTTTGCCGCGCCCCGTATGCGGGCCACCGTTCGTCGCTTTATCCTGTCGGCTGGCGAGCGGGTGTGCCTAGGATCGGGCTTATGGCCGCCGCTCCTGCCCAATCCCGCGCCGAGGATGCCTCCTCGGCAGACGGAGCCCCCGGCTATCGCGACCCCGATTCCTTCCTGGTCAGCGCGGCGGGGCACGCCTTCACGTTCTGTCCCCACGGGCCGGATCGGCTGAAGGCGCTGGTCGAACAGATCGACGGCGCGCGCGAATCGCTGCGGATTTTCTACTATCTCTTCGACAAGGACGCCTCGGGCACGGTGGTGCGCGACGCGCTGGTGCGCGCGGCGCGGCGCGGGGTGTTGGTCGATCTTGTCGTTGACGCTTTTGGCAACGATGCCGGCGCGGCCTTCTTCCAGCCGCTGGTCGAGGCAGGCGGGCGTTTCGCGATCTTCTCCCCCAAATGGGGCACGCGCTACTTCGTCAGGAACCATCAGAAGATCGTCATCATCGATGGTGCCCGCGTGATGACCGGCGGGGCGAACGTGTCTGACCACTATTTCGCGACCCCGGCCGAAAACGGCTGGTGCGACCTTTCGGTGCTGATCGAGGGCCCGGTTGTGGAGCAGTTCACCCGCTGGTTCGGGCTGCTCAGAAGCTGGGTCGCGGGCGATGCCGAGGGTGGTACGCGGCAGCTCAGGCGGCTGCGCGACATCGTCAAGGAATGGGACGGCGGGGACGGCCCAGTGCGCCTGCTGGTCGGCGGCCCGCTGGTGCGCAAGGGGCACTGGGCCTGGGTTTTCCGCAAGGATCTGGTGGTTGCCAAACGGCTCGACACGGTTTCGGCCTATTTTTCGCCGCCGCGCAGCTTGCGCCGTCTCATCGCGCGCGTCGGGGTGCGCGGAGAGGCACGGATGATCATGGCCGGCAAGTCCGACATCACCGCTGCGATTGCCATGGCGCGGCTGGTTTACGGCCAGCTCCTGCGCGCAGGCGTGGCAATCTTCGAATTCGCGCCGTGCAAGTTGCACATGAAGCTGATGGTGATCGACGATGCGAGCTATTTCGGCAGCGCCAATCTCGACAAGCGCTCGTTCCGCATCAATGTCGAGCTGATGGTGCGGGTCGAGGACGCGGTTCTGGCGGCCAGGCTGCGCGCAATGATCGACCACCTCCAGAACGCGAGCGAGGCGATCACCCCGGTGTGGTATGCCAAGCACAGCACCCCGCTCGCGCGGCTGCGCTGGCGGATCGCCTATTGGATGAGCCTTGCCGATTACCGGATCAGCAGGGCGGGCGCGGGATGACCTGATCGCTTATCGTTAACGCTGGTTTCACGGATTTTCCCTAGATCTGGCGGTCATGCGGGGGATATTCGACAGTGCGCGCCAGTGGCTGATGCCGCCGATCCCGGAAGCGATCCAGGACCAGTTCACCGTGCTGCGCGCGCGGCGGGTCGAGACCCAGACACCGGTGATGTATGTGATGCTGCTCGCAACCACGCCCACCGCGGCCTGGGCCGGGGCGGCCGATCTGCACTGGGCCATCAAATACGGAATGCCCGCTCTGCTCGGAGTGCTTTGTGTGCTCGGCCTGATCGAGAACAAGGTCAGCCGCAGCCGCCATCTCAGCCTCGGCCGGGCGCGGCTGATGGTCAAGAAGACCGCTGGCGTATCGGGCGGGGTGGGTGTGATGTGCAGCGCTTGGGCGGTGCTCAACTGGTTCGCCTCCCCGCCAGAAAGCCATGCCAGTTTTGCCATGATCATCGCGATGGGGGCGCTGGCGACGGCCTATTGCCTCTCATCCATCCGCTTTGCCGCGATCCTCAATCTGGTGATCGGAGTGCTGCCGATTTCGTCGCTGATGCTGGCATCGGGCCGCCCGGCCGAGGTGGCTGCGGCCACCTCGCTGCTGCTCGCCACCATGATTCTCGTGCGCTTCATCCTTCAGGGCCACGCGATGCTGGTTGACCTGCTGCAGTTGCAGCACCAGACCCGCGACCTTGCCCACACCGATCCGCTCACCGGACTCGCCAACCGCCGCGCGCTTGATGAGCGGATTGCGGCGCTACTGGACAAGGGTGCGGATGCGCCGGCGTTCAAGCTGGTGCTGCTCGATCTCGATGGATTCAAGCCGGTCAACGACCGCTTCGGCCACGGTTTCGGCGACAAGCTGCTATGCGGCGTGGCCGACCGCCTGCGCGAATGCGTCGGGGATGGCGGGCTGGTGGTGCGTCAGGGGGGCGACGAATTCGCGGTGCTGATCCCGCCGCACTCGCCGCTCCAGGCATCGCAGATCGCCGACCGCCTGCTGATCGCGCTCGTCCGCCCGCACCTGATCGACGGCGTTCCCGTCCAGGTCGGCGCGAGCGTCGGTGTGGCGCAGTGGCCCGATCACGGCCCGGATGCCGATGATCTCTTCGAATTCGCCGACCGGGCGCTTTACCAAGCCAAGGCCGGAGCCCGCGCCGCGAGCGTCAGCGCGCCCGAAGCGCTCGCGCTGAGCGCCTGACCTATTCCATCCCGAAGTCCGAATAGTCCTTGAAGTTGGGCGAGGTGAACTTGGTGATGTCGCTCTGGAAGTGGAGCGGGACATTGCCGGTCGAGCCGTGGCGCTGCTTTGCTACGATCAGCGTCGCGCGGCCCACCAGCCCTTCGAACTTCTCTTCCCACTGGCGGTATTTCTCCTGCACGTCCGGCGTCGAGGAGGCGTCGGGCGTGTCGGGTTTGACAAGCAGGTGATAGTAATCACCGCGGAAGATGAACCACACCATGTCCGCGTCCTGCTCGATCGAGCCGGATTCCCTGAGGTCGGACAGCATCGGGCGCTTGTCCTCGCGGCTTTCGACCGCGCGGGAGAGCTGCGACAGGGCGATCACCGGCACCTGCAACTCCTTGGCCAGCGTCTTCAATCCGCGGCTGATTTCGGAAATCTCGTTCACGCGGTTGTCATTGGCGCGGCCCGAGCCCTGAAGCAGCTGGAGGTAATCGACGATGATGAGGCCGATATCGTGCCGCCGCTTCATCCGCCGCGCGCGGGTGCGCAAGCTGCCGATGGTGAGCGCGGGCGTATCGTCGATATAAAGCGGCAGTTCGGCGAGGCGCTGGCTGGCATAGGACAGCTTCTGGAAGTCCTCGCGCGTGAGCTTACCGCTGCGCAGCGCCTCTGAGGAAATCTCGGCCTGTTCGGCAAGGATGCGGGTCGCGAGCTGGTCGGCGCTCATTTCGAGACTGAAGAAGGCGACCGGCGCGCCGTAGTTGAACTCGCCGCCTTCGCGCTGCCATTCGAGGTGCTTTTCGGCGCAGTTGAAGGCGATGTTGGTGGCGAGCGAGGTCTTGCCCATCCCCGGACGCCCGGCGAGAATCACGAGGTCGGAATTGTGGAGGCCCGATGTCTTCTGGTCGATCGTGGTGAGCCCGGTGGTCTTGCCCGACAGGCCCCCGCCCGAATTCATCGCGGCTTCCGCCATGCGGATCGCCTGCATCGCCGCCTCGCGGAACGTCGCCGCCTCGCGGCCCGTGCTGGCACCCTCGGCGACCTTGAACAGATCGGCTTCGGCCTGCGCGATGCGATCCAGCGGCGAGGTGTCCTCCGAAGTGTCGAGCGCCCCTTCGACCAGTCCGCGCCCGACGCTCACCAGTTCGCGCAGCAGGGCGAGATCGTAAATCTGCTGGGCCAGCTCGCGCGGGACCAGGAGGCCGGCGCCGCTGGCGGTGAGCTGCGCGAGGTAGGAGGTGCCGCCCAGATCCTTCAACGCCTCGTCGGCCTCGAAGAAGGGCCGCAGGGTGACAGGCGAGGCGGTGGCGTTGCGCTCGATCAGGGTCAACACGCGGTCATAGATGCGCGCATGGAGCGGCTCGAAGAAGTGCTCGGACCGGATCGGCACCTGCAATTCTTCGATGACGCGGTTGTCGATCAGCACCGCGCCGAGGAATGCCGCCTCCGCTTCGAGATTGGCGGGCAGCTTGCGCAACGGCAGCTCACTTTCGCCGCTATGCGGCTTGATCGGGGTCACTTTTTCGGGCTCGGCCATGCGGGCCTGATGCGCGCGAGTGACCGTCCGGCGCAAGGGCGCAGCGGGCCAATATTTATTTCTGACGCTGTGGATAGTGGGGAGAGAGTGTCGAAGTGCTTGAAGTGTCGCCCCCCGATCTGCGAAGGCAGCACACCATGGCCCAGCCGCCGTCCGATTCCCTGCCCCTTTCCCCTGCGCCCGGTGCCGCGGGCGCGCACCGCATTGCCCACATCACGCTCGACGAGGCGACGATCCTGTGGCGCAACGCCGATGTCGAGCAAGAGCGGCGGGTCGCGATCTACGACCTCATCGAGGAAAACAGCTTCAAGCCGCTGCGCTCGGCAGAGCGTGGTAGCAGCGGCCCCTATCACCTGCACCTCTCGGTCACCGACGGGAGGCTGGTGATGGACATCCGCGACACTGGCGACATGCTGCTGGAAACGCTGTTGATCGGCATGGGTCGTTTCCGCCGTCCGATCCGCGAATACTTCGCGATTTGCGACAGCTACTATCAGGCGATCCGCAAGGCGACCCCGGCCGAGATCGAGACGATCGACATGGCCCGGCGCGGCATCCACAACAATGCCGCCGAACTGCTGCTTGAGCGGCTCGAGGGCAAGGTCGAGACCGATTTCGCCACGGCGCGGCGGCTATTCACGCTGATCTGCGTGCTGCACATCAAGGGCTGACAGGGCATGGCAAAGGTGGGCGCCAAAGCGGGGAGTGCCCAAAAGCGGCGGGCGCCGCGAGGGGCGCCGCGGCGCTGGTTGTGGCGGATCGCCATGCTGGGCGTGCTGTTCGGCCTAGCCTTCGCTGCCTGGCTGTGGTGGGACATGCGCACGTGGCGCCCCGATCCCGGCATCTATCCCGAGCAGGGCGCTATCGTTCCGGCGAGCAGCAGCGCGGTTCGCTTTCCCACGTTGAAGGCCGTGGGGGCGCAGTTCGTCTACCTCCCGCTCGCCGCTGGCGATCCCCAGGCCGAGGCGCCCGGCGGCTTTGCCGACCGCTTCATGCGGGCACGTGCGGCGGGGCTTCGGGTCGGCGTGGTGCTTGAATTCGATCCGTGTGCCAGTGCCGATGCGCAGAGCGGGATGTTCGCGCAGATGGTGCCGCGCGATCCCGACCTGCTGCCACCCGCGATCGCCCTTGATGCGCTCGCCGATGCTTGCGCGCCCAAGGTCAGCGACGCGGCGGTAGAGAGCGAACTGATGACGCTTATCAACCAGATCGAGACCCATGCGGGCAAGTCCGTGATCTTGAAGCTCTCGCGCCAGTTTCAGGAGCGGCACAACACCGCGACCACGCTGGCGCGCGACCTGTGGCTGTCACGCGACCGGGCGCGACCCGACTATGCGGGCCGTCCATGGCTGCTATGGAGCGCCAACGGCGCGCGGGTCACCGAGGCGAGCGAAGCGCCGGTCGAATGGGTGGTGGTGCAGAAATGAGCCTTTCGGACGCACAGGAAAAAGCCCTCATCGCCGCTGCCCATGCTGCGGCCGAAAAGGCCTACGCCCCCTATTCCGACTACCCGGTAGGCGCGGCGCTGCTGTTCGATGATGGCGCGATCATCACCGGGTGCAATGTCGAGAACGCGAGCTACGGCCTTGCCCTGTGCGCCGAGACAGTCGCGGTGGCGAAGGCATTGGGCGAGGGGCGACGCGGTGGCCTTGCGGCGGTGGCCGTTGTGGGCCTCAACGCCGACGCCGAGCCCATTACCCCGTGCGGCCGCTGCCGTCAGGTGCTCAATGAGGTCGCGGCGCTGGGCGCCACCGACCCGTTGGTGCTGTGCGTCAGCAAGGACGACGTGCGCCGGGTGAGCCTTTCGGCCTTGCTGCCCTACGCCTTCGGGCCGGGGCACTTGGCCTAGCCGTCGAAGGATAGGCGGCCGCGCTTCAGGCGTCCCTGGCGTCCAGCCATTCCACCAGCGCCGCGAGGCATTCGCGGCCCAGTATCTTGCAGCGTTCCGGCGACCAGCCCTGATCCGGTTCGGGGAAGTCCGCCAAGTCCTTGTAGGGCATCTCCAGCGTCATCGCGACCGCGCCGAAGCGTTCGGCGAGTTGGTTGGTGCTCATCGTCAGGTTCGCGGTGCCGGGGCGTGCCTTGGGGTAGCCGAGCTTGGTCTGGAAATCGGGCGTGCGCCGATCGAGGATGCGCTGGTAGCGGTAGAAGCCCTCGCCTTGCCTCTCCTTCCAAGAGGGGATGCCCTCGAACCCGGCGAGGAACACCGCCGGGATCGCCTCGTCGGCATGGACGTCCATCGCGAAGTCAACGCCGGTCTGGTCCATCCGGCTGCGGATCGCCAGCACCTCGGGCGAGCGTTCCGGGGTGGGTTCGGCCCACTCGCGATTGAGATTTGTGCCAACCGCGTTGGTTCTGAGGTGGCCGCGCCGTGAACCATCGGGGTTACAATTGGGTACGACATGGAGGCGGCATTTCGCCCGCAGAGCGCGCGCCACTGGGTCGGCGGGATCGATCAGGCACTCAAGCGCGCCCTCCATCCACCACTCGGCCTGAGTCTCGCCCGGATGCTGGCGGGCATAGAGCCACACCTGGATATCGCCTTCGCCCATCTCAAGGCAGTCGACTGGCTGCCCGTCGAGCGTGGTGCCGAGCCGCAGGTAATCGACCCCCTCGCTAGAGGCCGCATCGGCGATCAGATCGTGGTGCCGCTCCATCGAATAGGGGGCGAAATAGGCGACCCAGAACACCCCGCCCGCCGGCAAGTAGCGGATCGTTAGCGTGCCGCCGTCCTCGTCCTTGTCGTAGCTCGACTTCGCCCGCGCCCAGTAGTCACGATCTTCGGAGACGCAGGCGTCATAGCCGGGCCAGCCGCCCGGATAGGCGCTGGCATTGAGGCCCGTGAGCTTGAGCACGACCTCCTCGCCCGCGCTCGCGCTGACCCGGAAGTGGAACCATTGGAAGAACTCGGAAGCGTGATCGCGGCGGATGGCGAGGCGCGCGACCCGTTCCTCGATCCCCAGCACCTCGATATTGCCGCTGTCGAATCCGGCATCGATGAAAAGAGCGGTCATTTGGTTCCTTGAAGCTTTTTGACGTCAATCGTCACGGTCTCGCCATTGCCACCGGGGAAGTCACGGAACAAGGCCGCGGCGAGCGTGCGGGCGCTGGTCTCGACCTGCGAATAGGGCGACTTCACGCCCGTTGCCAGCTGTGCGCGGCCTTCCCATAGGCTCTTGGCGTCATCGCCGGTAATTCGCACCGACAACTCGGTCATGGCGGCCGGGCCTTCGCGCCCGCCGCCAAGGTTGATACCGACTCCGAGCCCGACCCCCGAGCCGAAGCCGCCGGTCCCGCCGCCGATCCCGACATCGACCGGGCCGCGCTGGCGTTGCTCGGCGGCAGCGATCGGGGTGCGCGAGGTGCGCAAGGCGGCGACCTGGATGCCGCGACCTTCCTGAACAACGATCGTGTATCCCAATGCTTGCAGCTCGTGTTCGACCGCGGCCTTGATCGCGGCCTTGGCGCCCGGGTTGGATACCTCTTCGGGGAAATAAACGGCAATTGGCCCCTGTCCGAGGCCATTCGGGGCCTGGGCCACAAAGCGCGTGACCTCGACCGGGCCGGTATAGGGTGTGCTGGCGCATGCTGACAGCATCATGGCGGCGGCGGCAGGGGCGATAAGGGTGAGACGCGGCATGGGTGCGGGCTCCTTTGGTAGGCAAGGCAACATAGGCCGCAGGCAACCTCGTGCACAGGCCCCGTTTGTCTGCTTCAGGTTGAGATTTTCTAAGGCGATTATATGCTAAGCATCCGCGTATGACAGCTCAAAGCAAACCCTGCGTCCTGGTTACCGGCGGGGCCGGCTATATCGGCAGCCACGCCGTCTTGGCCTTGAAAGACGCCGGGTGGCCGGTCGCGGTGATCGACAACCTTACCACTGGCTTTCGCTTCGCCATACCCGAGGGCGTGCCGCTCTACGAAGGCGACATCGAGGATGCGGATCTGCTGGCGCGGATCTTTGCCGAACAGGGCACGGCTGCGATCATGCACTTTGCAGGCTCGGTGGTGGTGCCCGAAAGCGTCGAAAATCCGCTCAAATATTACGAGAACAACACCGCCAAAAGCCGCGCGTTGATCGCGGCGGCGGTGAAGGGCGGCGTTCAGCATTTCATCTTCTCCTCGACAGCAGCGACTTACGGCATTCCCGATGTCGCTGCTGTGTCGGAGAACACACCGCAGCGCCCGATCAATCCCTATGGCTGGTCAAAGCTGATGACCGAGCAGATGCTCGCCGACGTCGCGGCCGCGCATCCCCTGAACTTCGGCGTGCTGCGCTATTTCAACGTCGCGGGCGCGGATCCGCAGGCGCGGACCGGGCAATCGACCGCAGGCGCAACGCATCTCATCAAGGTCGCGATCGAGGCCGCGCTGGGCAAGCGCGAATCGGTGAGCGTGTTCGGCACCGACTATGCGACGGTCGATGGCACGGGCGTGCGCGACTACATCCATGTCAGCGATCTGGCGGCGGCGCATGTGCTGACGCTGGAGGCGCTGATCGCCGATCCGGCGCGTTCGTTGACGATGAATTGCGGCTATGGCCGGGGGTTCTCGGTCAACGAGGTGCTGGATGCGGTCGACCGGGTGACGAATCGCAAGCTCGATCGCCGCATTGAGGGGCGCCGTGCGGGCGATCCCGATTCGCTGATTTCCGATTCGTCGCGGTTGAAGGCGACCCTCGGTTGGAAGCCCGCCAACGCCGATCTCGACACGATCATTGCCCATGCGCTCGCTTGGGAGCGGAAATTGACCGATTTGCGAGGCCACGCCTGACAGACTCGGATTGACGCCGCGAGGGGCTGCCGCTAACGGGGCCGCTCGAATTTCCGCGCGTCGGGCCGATCCGGCGCGCTTTGTATTTGGAAAAAAGCCATGAAGATCGTCAACAGCCTGAAGTCGCTGAAGGGCCGTCACCGCGACAATCGCGTGATCCGTCGTCGCGGCCGCACCTACGTGATCAACAAGACCGATCGTCGCTTCAAGGCCCGCCAGGGCTGAAGTCGGCGCAGCTGCCTGATGGGCGGCTGACGGAATATGCGGCCCGCCTCCTCACCGGAGCGCGGGCCGCAGGCTTTTGGGGAGCATGACGCGTGAACAAGGCGGTAGTCTTCGATATCGGGCGGGTGCTGTTCCAGTGGCAGCTCGGCGCGCTGTTCGAAAAGCTCATCGACGATACCGAGGAGCTCGACTGGTTCCTCGCCAACGTCGTCACCGAGGAATGGCATTTCGAGCATGACCGCGGCCGCGCGCTGGCCGACATGGTGCCGGAGCGGATCGCGCTCTTCCCGCAATACGAGCCGCATATTCGCGCTTACGCCTCGCGCTTCAACGAGACCGTGCCGGGGCCGGTTGAGGGCTCGCACGCTATCGTCGAACGGCTCGCAGACCGCGGGGTCGCGCTTTACTGCCTGACCAATTTCGGCGACGAATTCTTCGCCGCCTTCCGTCCCACCCAGCCGATTTTCGACCTGTTCGAGGACATCGTGGTTTCGGGGGTGGAGAAAGTCGCCAAGCCCGATCCCGGCATCTACGCAGTCATGGAGGAGCGCAGCGGGCGGAGCGGTGCGGCGCTGTTCTTTACGGATGATAATCCCGCCAACATCGCCGCCGCCAAGGCGCGCGGCTGGGACGCGCACCTGTTCACTGACGCCAAGTGCCTTGAAGTGCAGTTGGTGGAAGCCGGGCTGCTTTGACCCTTGTTTGCGTCCGCGCCTCCGCGCGGACGTCCTCGGTGCTGTTCCCGCCGCTGCGCGTCGGGGCACCTGCGGGGCGGCCGCGTGGCCTTGCGGACCCTGCGGGTCCGATGCTCGCGCCCTCTCTTCTGCAAATCAAAAAAACAACCCCCGGCCGCACGCTCTGGGAGAAGCGGGCGCCGGGGGTCGTGCAGCTCCGTCCGGTGGAGAGGGGGACTTACCGGACAGAGAGGGACATCGTGTCAGTCGGCGATCAGCCGTTGCACTTGGCCAGTTCTTCGGTCGCAATTGCTTCGCCGGCCACCTTGAAGGCGGCGACTTCGCCGAACTTGCGGTTCAGCGCGCGGCAAACGCGCAGCGGGCGCGCTGAGGTCTTATTGGCGACGCAGGTCGCGTCCTTGCACGCCCAGGCAACGCCATCGGCGACCGCGCGCACATCGCTCGCCGGGGCGGCGAGCGTGGCGGTGTAGTAGGGCGCGCTGGCGGCTTCGACGGGCGAGGCGCCGGTGGCGATGCCGAAGGTGAGGCCGGTATAAACCAGCGCCGAGGCGAGGATGGCTAGCTTGCTGGTGCGGGGGAGGGAGAAGGTGTTCATCATCGGGGTATCCTTTGTCTTTTTGCATGAGGGCCGCGCCCCCCTGATCTCTATCACCGTATTTCGCAGTGCAACATTTCGATTCGAAACTGGTTGCTATTCGCTACCTAACTACATAGGTTGCGGGTTGCAACTGAAAACTGAAAAATTTTGTGAGCGGCCGCAAAAGTGGTTACACATGGCCCCGGAAGGGGAAGGGACACGAGACTTATGGGTGAGCTGAGAGAACCGCTGCGGGAGTTGATTGAATGCGGATTGCCGCAGGCGCTTGAGGTGATGGGCGAACGCTGGGCGTTCATGATCTTGCGCGCGAGTTTCAATGGTCTCAAACATTTCGAGGAATTCCTGAGCGAGCTCGGAATCGCCCGCAACATCCTTTCCAACCGCCTCGCCAAGCTGGTCGAGCACGGCATCCTGAAGCGCGAACCTTGCGCCGATGACCGCCGCAAGATCGAATATCGCCTGACCGAAAAGGGCCTCGACCTGCTCCCGGCGATGCTCGCGCTGCGCCAGTGGGGACAGAAATACGGCTCCGAGACCGTGGTCGAAGACCCGGTGCTGGTCGACGAACGCGACCGGCTGCCGATCGGCCCGGTCTCGATCCTCGCGCATGACGGGCGGATCCTCGGCCCGCAGGACTTGTGGCTGGTGCGCCCTGCGAACCTCGGCAAGCGCGCCGATGGCAGTATCGCCGCGCCTGTTCCAGGTCTCGTCCAGGGCGATGTGGTTGATCTTGCCGCCGCCAAGAAAGCGGCCGCAGGATAATCCGTCGATAGCCTTCCTGCGCGGGTGCCCATGCCGCAGGGCTTGGGCTAGGCGCTCAGGTCATGCCCGGTCTCGCCACCCCCGACCTTCTCGACATCCTGCGTCGCACCTTCGGCTATCTGGCCTTCCGCGGGCAGCAGGAGGCGGTGATCGGCCGCGTGATGCGCGGGCAGCACACGCTCGCGCTGATGCCGACGGGCGCGGGCAAGAGCCTGTGCTACCAGATCCCTGCGCTCGCGAGGTCGGGTACGGCGGTGGTGATCTCGCCGCTGATTGCGCTGATGCACGACCAGATCCGCTCGGCCGAGGCCGCCGGGATCCGTGCCGCCTCGATGACCTCAGCCGATAGCGATAATGCCGCGACCGCCGAGGCCTTCCGCGCAGGGGAGCTCGACCTTCTCTACGTCGCTCCCGAACGTGCCGCGACCGCCGGCTTCCAGAGCTTGCTCGAGCGGGCGCGGATCGCGCTTTTCGCGATCGACGAGGCGCATTGCGTCTCTGAATGGGGCCACGATTTCCGGCCGGACTACCGCGGTCTGAAATCGGTGCTCGACCGGTTTCCGAACGTCCCCCGGCTCGCGCTGACTGCCACCGCCGATCAGGCGACCCGCGTGGACATTCTGCGCCAGCTTGGCATCCCGGACGAGGGCCTGATCGTCGCGGGCTTTGACCGTCCGAACATTCGCTACGCCATCGCCGCTCGCGATTCGGGCACGCGGCAGATCATCGACCTGCTCCAGCGCCTGCCGGGTGCAGGTATCGTCTACGCGCCAAGTCGCAAGGCCACAGAGGACCTCGCCGCCGCGATCTCGCGCTCGGGGCGCGAAGCGGCCTACTACCATGCCGGGTTGGAGCCCTCCGCCCGCGCGGCGGTGCAGGCGCGTTTCGTTGCTTCGGAAAGCATGGTGATGGTCGCGACGATCGCCTTTGGCATGGGCATCGACAAGCCCGACGTGCGCTTCGTGATCCACGCAGGCCTGCCCAAGTCGATCGAGGCCTATTACCAGGAGACTGGCCGCGCAGGGCGTGACGGCGATCCGGCCGAGGCACACCTGTTTTGGGGTGCGAGCGACTTCGCCCGTGCCCGGCAGTGGCTCGGTGAGGTCGAGCCCGATAGGCTACCGGGCGAGCAGGCGCGGCTGGGCGTGCTGGCGACGCTGGTCGAGGCGCCGACCTGCCGTCGCGCGATCCTGCTGCGGCACTTTGGCGAATATCCGTCCGACACCTGCGGGAACTGCGATAACTGCCAGAATCCGCCGCAGGTTCTCGACGCGAGCGAACTGGCAAGGAAGCTGCTCTCGGCGGTCTATCGCACGGGCCAGAGCTTCGGGATCGGCCATATCGAGAAAGTGCTGACCGGGCAGAGCGACGAGCGCATCGCCGCGCGCGGGCATGACACCCTCTCGGTGTTCGGCATCGTCGGGCGAGAGGAGGCCGCGCTGCTGCGCCCGCTCGCACGGACGCTGACCGCACGCGGGATGCTGGCGGCGACCGAGCATGGCGGGTTGATGCTGGGGCCGGAGGCGCGCGCTGTGCTGAAGGGCGAGGCCGGGGTGACCATCGCAGAGCCTCCGGTCAAGGCCCGCCGCACCCGCCGGGAGCGGAGTGGCGGAGGGAGCGGCGGCGCGCTCAACCCGATCGGCAACCCGCTGTTCGAGGCGCTGCGCGACAAGCGCAAGGCCCTCGCCGCCGAACATGGCATCCCGGCCTATGTCATCTTCCACGATTCGGTGCTGCGCGACATGGCGAACCAGTGCCCCGAGACGCTTGGTGAACTGGCGGGCATTGCCGGCGTCGGGGCGAAGAAGCTCGAGACATGGGGGCCTGACTTCATCGCTGTCGTCCGCGAACATCTGGCGGGTGCAGCCTGACCCGCGCTTCAGCGCGTCCGTTGACGAACAGTATAATCGATCCGGATGCGCACCCAGGAGCCGAATTGCTCGCGCCCGCCGATCCGCGCCGGGCGCACCCGGAACTGCCACGCCGCCGCCAGCACCGCGCGGCCGATCTGCGATCCTTGCGGGCCTTCGGACAGCAGCTGGCAATTCTCGACATAATAGCCCGATACCGTCTTGCACGCGATCAGCGCATAGCCCGGGCCGTTGGCGGTCGAGAGGTAGCCGGCGAGCTCCTGGTCGGTCGGCTCGCGGTACCAGCGCGCGGCGTAGAGCGGCTCACCGTTAGGCGCGGTGCCGACCTGCTCGCTATCACCGGCGGTGCGCGGATTGCCGGTGTCGACCGGGCCGTAGCCGCGGTTGGGATTGATCCGCGCGCCGATCTTGGGCCGTGCGCTGGGCTGCGGTTGCGGTTCGGGCTGGGGATCGGGCTGCGGCCGTGCGGGCGGCAGCGGTTCGGGGGCGGGCTGGGGATTGAGCGCGAGCGGCGAAGGGCGCATCGGCTGCGGCGGGGCGGTGACGGGCGGGCTCTCCTGCGGGGTCTGCGCCTCGCTGGTGTCGGGCTGTTGCTGTTGTTCGGGCTGGGGCGGCGCGGCAAACTCGACCGACTTGAAGGTCGTGACATCCTCCTTGCCATCCTCGACCCCGGCGATGTTGGCGCCAAGGGTCAGGAGCAACAACAGGATCAGCGCCTCGAGCGCGAGCGCGATCCCAAGGCTCGCCAGCTTGCGCCGCCGTGAGGCATTGCGCACTGCGGCGACAAGGGTGCCAAGCCCGCGCGGCGTTTCGGTCACCGTCGCTGAAGGATCTGTCGTTGTCGCCACGGCGCCCTTTATCGGCCGCACGGTGGAGGGAAGTGCGACGCCTTGCGCCGCCCCTTAGCCCGTCATCAGCCGATAGGATAGCGCCTCGGCGATGTGGACGCGGCCGACGGTCTCGGCCCCGGCGAGGTCGGCGATGGTCCGCGCGACCCGCAGCATCCTGGTGTAGCCGCGGGCCGACAGGCGCAGCTGCTCGGCGGCCTGGAGGAGCAGCTTGCGCCCTGCCTCGTCGGGGGTGGCGAAGGCGTCGAGCTTCTCGCCTTCGAGTTCGGCATTGGAACGCACGCCCCTTGCGGTCTGGCAGGCGCGCGCGGCGGCGACGCGGCGCGCGACCTCGGCGCTGCCTTCTGCGGGCGGGGGCAGCGCCATGTCCAGTGCGCTCACCGCGGCGACGTGGACGTGAAGGTCGATGCGGTCGAGCAGCGGGCCTGACAATCGCGCCTGATAATCGCCGACGCAACGCGGGTACTTGTTGCAGTTCCGTGCGGCGTCCCCGGCATAGCCGCAGCGGCAGGGGTTCATGGCGGCGACCAGCTGCACCCGTGCGGGGAAGGTCACGTGGGCATTGGCGCGGGCGACATCGACCTTCCCGGTCTCGAGCGGTTGGCGCAGCGAATCGAGCACCGGGCGCTGGAACTCGGGCAACTCGTCGAGGAACAGCACGCCGAGATGCGCGAGGCTGACCTCGCCCGGGCGCACTTTCAGCCCGCCGCCGGTCAGCGCTGCCATGCTCGCCGAGTGGTGTGGTGCGCGAAACGGGCGAGCGCGGCTGATCCGGCCCGATTCGAGGGTGCCCGCCACCGACTGCACCATCGACACTTCGAGCGCCTCGGGGGGGCTGAGCGGGGGTAGGATGCCGGGCAGGCACGAGGCGAGCAGGCTCTTGCCCGATCCGGGCGGGCCGACCATCAGCAGGTTATGCCCGCCCGATGCCGCGATCTCGAGTGCGCGCTTGGCGGTCTCCTGGCCGCGCACCTGCTTGAGGTCATTGCTTTCCGCCGCCTCGGCGACCTTGCCGCGCTCGGGTTCGGGGAGCACCTGACTGCCCTTGAGGTGCCCCAGCAGGCTGACCAGATCGCGCGGGGCGAGCACCGGTACGCCGCTTGCCCAGCGCGCTTCGGGGCCTTGCTCGGCGGGGCAGATCAGGCCGCTGCCGACCTCGCTCGCGTGGAGGGCGGCGATCAGCACGCCGGGGCTCGCCACCACCCTGCCATCCAGCGCCAGCTCGCCCACCGCGACCCAGTCCCCCAGCTGCTCGGCATCGGTTACGCCCATCGCGGCGAGCAGCGCCAGCGCGATGGGCAGGTCGTAATGCGAGCCGTCCTTGGGCAGGTCGGCGGGTGAGAGGTTCACCGTGATCCGCTTGGGCGGCAGCGCGAGACCCATCGCGGCCAGCGCCGCCTGCACCCGCTCGCGGCTTTCGCTCACCGCCTTGTCGGGGAGGCCCACCAGGTTGAAGCGCGGCAGGCCCGGCGCGACCTGACACTGCACCTCGACCTCGCGCGCCTCCAGCCCGAGGTAGGCAACCGTCCTCACCAGCGCGACCATTGGCTTGCTCCCCGTTCTGCCCCGGGACCGATTGTGCCGCCTTCAGAGGGACTTGTCGAGCCGGGCGGGAACTTCACGATCTTCGCCCATGCGCGCCATGGTCTGTTGGAACGCCCCGCCGCCAGTCCAACCACCTTTCGCGAACTTCCACGGCCCTTACGCAACACCACGCAGGCAAATCGTAAGGATAAATCTTCGCGAATTGTCAGGTGGCGCGGGGTGAAACAGGCGGGGATGACCCGCGCCGTTGCCCTCCTGTGTTGCGCCCTTGCGTTGCTGCTCCCCGGCGGCGGCGCGTTCGCGCAGGGTGTGCATGTGCATGGGACGAGCGGCGCGCGGGTGGTCTCGACCACCAGCTGGGTCGAGGAATGGGACCCGGCCACCCAGCAATGGGTGCGCGTTGCGGATACCCCCGCAAGTCTCAGCCGCGCCAGCCACGAGAGCGCCGCGACCCCGCTGACGATGGCGCGCACCACCGCCATCACCCGCGATGGCAACAGCACCATCACCGAGACCGTGATCGAAGAGCAGGTGCGCTTCATCGCCGCGCGCCCGCGCCCGGGCCTGCCCTCCTCCGGGCCCCGCTCTTCCGGAATCGCCAATTTCGGCCCGTTCCGCGTGATTGACGGCCAGCGCGCCGCGCTCGTCGGCCCGACCGACGCTGCCTCCCCTCAGGCCTTCGCGGCGATGATCGCGGCCTACCCGGGGCTTGAGGTGCTCGAATTCCTCGAAGCGCCGGGCACCAGCCATGATCTTGCCAACCTCCGCCTTGGCCGCGCGATCCGCGCCGCGGGCCTTTCCACCCACGTCCCTGCCGGCGGTTCGGCGCGTTCGGGCGCGGTCGAACTGTTCCTTGCCGGCACCCGCCGCTCGGTCGATGCAGGCGCGATGTTCGCGGTGCATTCGTGGCGCGACGAACTGGGCCGCGAGCCCGCCGACTTCGCCCCTGACGCCCCTGAGAACCGCCTCTACCTCGATTACTATGCCGATATGGGCATGAGCGCAGACCAAGCCCGCGCCTTCTACGCCATGACCAACTCGGTGCCGCACGCAGGCGCGCGCTGGATGGAAGGGGCGGAGATGGCCACGTGGATCGCGCCCCAGGACACAGCGCCGGGCGTGCCCGCAACCCGCTCGCTTGGTCCGCAGTTCGAGACAGCCTTGCGCGCCGCGCTCGCGCGCTCGGGCGGGGTGCTTGCGGAGGCTATGCGCAGCGCGTGGCGCGGGCCGCGCACGCTGGCCGCCGCTCCGCTGGCGGTGTCCGGCTTTGCTGCGGGGGGCACGCCCGGGCTCGCTTACGCCGGGGCGGGTGCCCAAACCGGCGCAGGTCTGCTTGACTCATGGACGGCTTTCCCATAACGGCCCCGGTCTGTTTTGCGGCTCGCTGTATGGCGGCTCCGGCCACTTGCGCCGGCCAGCTTTGCCCCAGTCTGTTTTTTCGAGGATGATATGAAGCGTACCTTCCAGCCCAGCAATCTCGTGCGCGCCCGTCGTCACGGTTTCTTCGCGCGCAAGGCGACCCCCGGTGGCCGCAAGGTGCTGCGCGCCCGCCGCAACCGCGGCCGCAAGAAGCTCTGCGCTTAACTTGTTTTGCGCAGCCCATCCGGGCTGCGGTATCCTCGCTCACGGGGGCTGAAGCCCCCGTCGCTGCGGGCGCGCGGTCGCGCTTGCGGGCTCCCCTTGGGAGCCCGTTTGCGTTTCCGGCCGCGATGAATAGAACGATTCGAACCGCGCGAGCGGTTCGCAAGCGCGACTGCGCGCCGGCCGGTAGGCCGAAGCCAAGGCGGACGGATGTCCGCCGCCCGGCGCTTGAGGGGCGCAAACAAATGACTCCGGCAAGCACAACATTGGTTCTGAAGACCCTCACCAAACGCGCTGACTTTCTCGCTGCGAACAGCGGCATCCGCAACGCGCGCGCGGGCTTTGTGCTGCTCACGCGCCCGAACGGCGGGCAGGGTATCCGCTTCGGGATCACCGTTACCAAGAAGATCGGCAACGCGGTGGTGCGCAATCGCATGAAGCGGCGCTTCCGCGAATTGCTGCGCGCCGCGCTGCCGACGCAGGGCCTCGCCGATCATGATCACGTGCTGATCGGCCGCGCGGGCGGGGTCGAACGCGACTTTCACCTGATGGCCGAGGAACTCAGCCGTGCGCTCGAACGGGCGCGGGAAGGGCGGGGCGATCCGTCCGGCGGGCGGCGGCCCCGGAAGGGAAACAGGCGCAAATGAAGCAGCTCCTGATCCTCGTCGCGCGCGGCTGGCAGCTTGGCCCGTCGCGCATTCTGCCGCCCTCGTGCCGCTATCATCCATCGTGCAGCCAGTACGCGATCGAGGCGATCGGCAAATATGGCGCGCTCAAGGGTGGATGGATGGCATTTAAGCGTCTAATGCGCTGCCATCCGTGGGGTGGTCACGGGCACGATCCGGTTCCCTAGGCCAAATTAGCCGCAGGGGTGGAAACGGAACCGTTCTATCCCCATAACACACCGACCTGTCGCATTCTTTCGGGACGTACACTTGGACAACCGCAATCTTCTCCTCGCCGTCGTGCTTTCGGGCCTGCTCATTCTCGGGTGGGACGTGGGGATGCGTTACTTCTATCCCGAGGATTCGATCGCCGGGCAGGCGACCTCGCCGGCGGCGTCGCAATCCGCTGCGGCAGGCCAGTCCGCCGCTGCGACCCAATCTGCCACGCCCAGCGCTGGCAATCTCGGCGCTGATACGGGCGCCGCGCGCAAGGTCGACCTCAAGACCGCATTGGCGAGCCCCAACCGGGTGCGCGTCGATACCCCGCGCCTCACCGGCTCGATCAATCTGGTCGGTGCGCGGATCGACGATATCGAACTGAAGGATTACCGCGAGACGGTGAAGAAGGATTCGGGCCCCGTCCGCCTCTTCGCGCCGGAGGGCACGCCGGGCCAGTATTTTGCCGAGTTCGGTTTCGTGGCAGGCGGTGTGCGCCAGCCCTCGGGCGCGCTGTGGCAGGCGGACGGCGCGCGCCTCACCCCCACCACGCCCGTCACCCTCAGCCGCACCGATGCGTCCGGGATCACCTACAAGCTGCGCTTCTCGGTCGATGCCAATTACATGATCACCGTCAGCCAGAGCGTCACCAACGCTGGCGCGGCGGCGGCGATTGTCCAGCCCTTCGCGCTGATCAAGCGGACCGATACAAACGCGACAATCGACCAGTATGTCTCGCACTCAGGCCCGGTCGGGGTGTTCGCCGACACGCTGTGGGATCCGCATTCCTACAAGGAGCTTGCCGAGATCGGTGAGGAGAGCCCGGCGGGCAAGCCCGACTGGCTGGGCTTCACCGACCAATACTGGCTCGCCGCGCTGATCCCGGGTGACGGCAAGGGCAATGTCACGGTCGATGATGCGGGCTTCCGGTCATTGGGCGGCAACCTGTTCCGCTCCGATCTGCTCTACGGCGCGACCACCGTGCCGGCGGGCGGCAGCCTGACCCAGGAAACCCGGCTCTATGCCGGCGCCAAGGAGAGCCAGACCCTCGATCAATACGAAAATGGCGGCATCACCTATTTCGGCAAGGCGATCAGCTGGGGCTGGTTCGAGATTTTCGAAAAGCCGATCCTGTGGCTGCTGCGCACCCTGAACGGCGTTGTCGGCAATTTCGGCGTGGCGATCATTCTGCTCACCGTGGTGATCCGCGCGCTGATGTTCCCGATCGCGCAGAAGGGCTTTGCCTCGATGGCGTCGATGAAGGCGGTGCAGCCGAAGATGAAGGAGATCCAGGAGCGCTTCAAGGACGACAAGCAGCGCCAGCAGCAGGAGATCATGAAGCTCTACAAGGACGAGAAGGTCTATCCTTTGTCCGGCTGTCTGCCGATGCTGATCCAGATCCCGGTGTTCTTTGCGCTCTACAAGGTGCTCGTGCTGGCGATCGACATGCGTCACAAGCCCTTCGTCGGATGGATCACCGATCTTTCCGCGCCCGATCCTGCGCACATCCTCAACCTGTTCGGGCTGCTGCCTTACGAAGTGCCGATGGGTTTCCTTGCGATCGGGCCCTTGGCCGTGCTGCTCGGCATCACGATGTGGCTGACCTTCCGCCTCAACCCTTCGGCGATGGACCCGGTGCAGCAGCAGATGTTTGCGATCATGCCGTGGATCCTGATGTTCGTGATGGCGCCGTTTGCGGCTGGATTGCTGCTTTACTGGGTGACGTCCAACCTGCTCACCGTGGCGCAGCAGAGCTACCTCTATTCGCGCCACCCGCAATTGAAGGCGGCGAACGCGGCGGCGGCGCCAGGCGCGGGCAAGGGTTAGCGGCGTGATCGACCCCGAAGATTATGCGGCGCGCGAGGAAGCGGCATCGCGGCTCTTTTCCGGGCCGGTCGACTTCCTGCGCTCGGCCCCGCAGCTGCAATTCCTGCCCGAACCGATCGTGCCCGAAATCGCCTTTTGCGGTCGGTCGAACGTGGGCAAGTCGTCGCTCTTGAACGCGCTGACAGGCCGCAAGGCGATCGCGCGGGCTTCGGTGACGCCGGGGCGCACGCAGGAGCTCAATTTCTTCGATGTCGGCAGGCCCGAGGACGAGGGCGCGCTGCCATTGTTCCGGCTGGTCGACATGCCCGGCTACGGCTTTGCCAAGGCGCCGATCAAGGTGGTCGACAAGTGGAAGGCGCTGGTGAACTCCTACCTGCGCGGGCGGCAGGTGCTGGCCCGCACGCTGGTGCTGGT
>JAIYAL010000162.1 GCA_027489095.1 Erythrobacteraceae bacterium | reverse complement strand
GCCCAGATGTCGTTGAAGTTGACCTCGCTCGTCAGCATGTAGAGCAGCGCCTCGTTGGGCGCGGGCTCGGGCACGGTGACGATCAGCTCCTTCTCGTGGCTCGCCGGAGGGCCGAAGCGGGGTTGGCCGGTATCGGGATCGCGGGCGATGCCAAAGGCATATTGGTGGCGCGGGATCGGGGTCACGCCGGGATAGAACGGCGCTCCCACGGGAAGCAGATCGCCTGCTGCCTCCAAGCCTTGCGCACGCATTTCGTGCTCGGCATCAATCCACACGCCATCGCGCCGCACCGGAAGCGGGGGCGCGACCTTGTCCATAAACTGCTTGATACCGGTCTTGCCGCCTTCAGGATCGACGATGGCTTCGGCGAACAGCTTGGCCTCTCGCGCCGTGCCCTGGGTGATGCCGTGTTCGAGGCCCGTGCGCACCGCGTCCAGAGCCCGCGCGCCCGCGACATCGCGGCCGGCCCATTCGAGCTGGCGCAGGATGCGCTGGAGGAAATCATCCTCCAGCACCTCGTCCAGCGACACCTCCGAGGCGCCTTCCCAGCGCACCGTTGCCGCCTGTCTTTCCGCGAAGGCGAAGCCCAATGCGCTGCCCGGCCCGTGCTTCACGAAATCGCGCACCGCGGCATGGGCGGCCGAAAGCGCATCCTCGGCGCCTTCGACCAACGCGTCGACCACGCCGATTGCCGCAGCTTGCTCGGCACTGATGCTCCGCCCGCCGAGGATCAGATCGAGCGCATCGCGCAACCCCTCCGCCCCGCGCCGGTCAGCGAGCAGGCGCGGCAGGCGCTGGGTGCCGCCGTAGCCGGGGAGCAAGCGCAGGCGGATTTCGGGCTGGCCGAAACGCGCGACGGGCTCTGCCACGCGGTAATGGCAGGCGAGCGCGAACTCCATGCCCCCGCCCAGCGCCACGCCTTGCACCGCCGCGATGCACGGCTTGCCCATCTGCTCGATGGTGCGGAAAGCGAGGTGCGCGTTGTTAGGGAGCACCATCGCTTCTTCGACGGAGTGAATTTCCTCGAGCATCTGGCGGATATCCGCGCCGGCGACGAAGGACGATGTCCCTTCTCCGGTGAACACCACTGCCACGACATTCTCGTCGCGCGCCAGCGCCGAAGTGACCATCACCAGCTCGTCAATCGCGCGCTCATTGAGCGCATTGACCGGCGCGTTGGTGACGGTGACGGTCGCCACCTGCTTGCCGGGGGCCACGGTGTTGTACTGGACGAGGAAGTAGCGGTGCCGGTCGAACAAAGCCTGCTCGTCGCTCATGCGCTGCTTGCGCTGCCAATCGCCGATGACCTTGCGCAGCTCGTCCAGCGCCTCGGGGTTGCGCAGCGTCGTGACGTCGCCAACGTCCTCGCCCACCACCAGCGCGCGGACCATGCGGCGCATATACTTGCCCGAGCGGGTTTCGGGGAACTGCGAGACCTCGATGAAGTCCGCCGGCACCGCGACCGCGCCCTTTTCGGTGCGCACAAGGTCGAACAACCGGCGCTTGTCCTCGTGTGTCAGCTTGCGGCCCGCAACCGGGACCACGAACGCGAGCGGGGTCAGTCCCTTCTCGCGGTGCGGGGCGCCAACCACCAGCACATTGCCGACGGGGGAGTCCGGCGCGAGCGCCTTGTCGCGCAGCACCGCGCCTTCGATTTCCTCGGTGCCCATGCGGTGGCCCGAAACGTTGATGACGTCGTCGGAGCGCCCGTGGAACGAGAAGGAACCGTCGGCATGGGCAATCGCAAAGTCGCCCTGGGTATAGGCCCAGGCGCCCTTCCAGCGGCGCCAGTAGCCGTCTTCCCAGCGGGCGGCATCCCCGCGCCAGGCGGGGTCAACGCGGCCATCGGTGACCTTGAAGCCCGCGATATCGCCCCAGATGGTGCGCGCGAGGTAGGGATAGGGCGCGGCAATCACGATCTCGCCCTTCTCGCCGGTTGCGGCGCGCCGCCAGGGCACGCCGCCTTCGCCGCTGCGAGCGAAAGGCGCGTCGGCGGCATCGCTCGTCTCGTCCTCCACCCACACGTCGCCGACGATCCACGGGAGCGGATAGGCGTGCGCGTCGGGGCGCAGCGGGAAGTCGTCATTGGCGAACATATGCGTCCAGGCGATCCCGCCGTGCTCGGTCGCCCAGTAGGAATTGATGTAGCGCGGCGTGACGTGTTCCATCCCGAAGGCTTGCACGGACGGGCTGACCGGCTCGGCGCAGAAGGTCGCCACGCGCAAGCCGCTCATGTCGTAGCGTTCGAGTTCAGCCAGGTTGGCGGGATCGGACATGATCGCCTTGAGGAAGGTCACGCCCGCCTTGAAGATCGTGACATTGTGCCGCTCGATCATCGAGGCGAAACGGCCCGCGTGGGGGAAGACGGGTGAGCCTTCGGAGACGAGGCTCGTCACCCGCGTCATCAGCGGGGCGCAGATCAGGTAGCTCTGCCCCGTGATCCAGCCCGGATCGGCAACCACGAACAGCGTGTCGCCGGGACGCGCGTCGAAGCTTGCCTTCATCGTCTCGGCAACGCCCGCGGCATAGCCGTGGGAATGGACGATCCCCTTGGGCTTGCCGGTCGAACCCGAGGTGTAGATGAAGAACATCGGGTAGTCGGCGTCGACAGCCAAGGGCTTCGACGAAGCCCAGATCGCGCGGACGAAATCGCTGTCGGGAAGTGCCAGCAACTCGGCCTCGCCGTGGACGTCGAAGCCCGCAGCGCGCGCCTTTTCCAGCACCGTGACCAGTGCGGCGTCCGTAAGCTCGTGGCTCCAGCGGTCGCGCTCCTCGCGCCAGATGATATCGGGCTGGTGGGTGTGCCGGCACACGATCACCGCTTCCACGCGCGGCGGCAGGGTGACAAGGCTCGACGCGATCGCGATCCGCACCCGCGCGGCATCAGCGGTGCTGATCCGCCCTTCCGCGCCAAGATTGATCAGCGCCCGCCCCACGCCGCGCATCACGTCCGAACGGTCGACGGTAATCTCGCCGTCGAGCGCCTCGCGCACCGTGTCGAGGATTGTCTCATGGCCGCCTTCAGGGAGGCCCAGATCGAGCCCACCCAGGATGCCGAGCGCGGTCGTCACTGGAACGAAATTGTCGAGCGCCGGGTCGGTATAGGCGTTCTTGAAGGCCGCGACCTGCGCGTTGCGGTAAGAACCGTCGGAGGTCACGATCACCCGCGCCCCGGTATCGGCGATCCGGTCCGACAGGGTCTTGTCCGAAAAGCCGCCGAACACCGCCGTGTAGACCACGCCCATCCGCTTGGCGGCCTCGGTCCAGTAGATCTGCGGCACGATGCTCGGCATGTTCAAGGCCATGCGATCACCTGGCTTGAGGCCGAGCGCCTCCAATGCCACCGTGCACTTGGCCACTTCGAGCAGCAGGCGCTTGCGGCTGATCGTGAAGCAGTCGATCGGCGCGCCCTTGCCGCTGTTGGCCGACATGTCCCAGCGATCGCCCTCGAAGATCAGCGCGGCCTCTGCGCCGTGCCCAGCGAGAACGTGGCGATCGAGTTCGGAGAAGGCGGCATTGGTGCGTCCACCCACGAACCAGCGCCAGTGCGGCGGGTTGGAGCCATCGAAACCGGTGTGCCACGGGGTGAAGTCGGCGGGCAGATCGGGCGAAACCGGCGCGGCTGAGACCGCATCCCAGCCATGCCAGCGCCCATCCTCGCCCTCGGCGATCCACGCGCCCGCTGGGCCGCAATCGGCCACGAACCAGTGCATCCCGCGCGCCGCAATGCCGCCGTGGAACGCACCGGGATCGGCAAGCGCGGCGGCGCGCATCGATTCCCAATCGGCGCGACTGCGCACCGGATTGGTCACGGCATCTGGCCGCGTCTCCGGCAGAGTATTGACAGGAATGGCCTAATCCCCCGAGCATCGCAAAAACACGCAGCGTGATCCCTGACGCTCGGCGGTTATGCATAAAAAATTACAAGGCGAAGGTCGTCCTGGCAAGAAAATGCCAAAAACGACACACCTGCCGACAACGCGGGGTAAGCCAAAGAGTTCCTACCGAAGTGATCACGTTCCCGTGAAGCTCGGGCGGCTTGGCTAACGCTTTGTCAACCCGATGGGATTATGGCCCATCATGCGGCGCGGCATCACCAGCCACACCGGACGAGGACAAAGCATGGCCCTTGGCTTTCGCAAATCCGCCCGCGATTCCAATCGCGCAGGCACCGAGGGCCAAGAAGCCCCACAGGCTGCCCGGCCCGAGCGCAGCGTCGTGCTCGGCGAGGTCGAAGAGCTCGGCATCGGCATGTTCTGGGCGACCGACGCCGAAGACCACCTCACCTTCCTATCGCAGCGCGCCCTTGCCGACCTAGGAGCGGAAAGCGAGACGCTGATCGGTACGCCGCTGACCCGCGTGTTCCTCGATGTCGATGATCAGGGCACCGGCACCGCGCAACGCAGCCTCGCCTTCAAGCTCAAGGCCCGCTCCAAGCTCGACGAGCAGATTGTCGCTGTCCCCACGGCACGCGGCACGAATCGCTGGTGGCGGCTCAACGGCCGGGCGATGATCGACGCCAAGGGCCAGTTCCAGGGCTATCGCGGCAGCGCGGTCGATATCTCAGCGCAATATGCCTACGACACGCAGGTCGCGCGCCAGTCGCAGGTCGACGAGCTGACCGGGCTCGCCAACCGCCGCAAGCTCAATGAGCGCCTCTCGGCGATGCTCGCCGCCTTCCGCGCCAGCAAGCGCAGCTGCGCGCTGATGATGCTCGATCTCGACCGCTTCAAGCAGGTCAACGACACGATGGGCCACCCTGCGGGGGACGAGCTGCTCAAGCAGGTCGCGCAGCGCCTGTCCAAGCTCGTCGGCAATCAAGGCGAAGTCGGACGACTGGGCGGCGACGAATTCCAGGTGCTGCTCCCGGACATGGACGACCGCGGCTCGCTGGGCGAGCTTGCCAACCGCATCGTCCAGTCGATCTCGCAGCCCTACCAGATCAACGGCCGCCGGGCGATCATCGGCACGTCGGTGGGGATCGCGATCGCGCCCTATGACGGGCTGGAAGCCGACGAGCTGACCCGTTCAGCCGACATGGCACTCTATTCGGCGAAAGAAACCCGCGGCGGCACGTTCTGCTTCTTCACCAGCGAATTGCGCGATGCTGCCTCCAAGACCGCGATGCTCGGAGAGCGCCTGCGCGACGCGGTTGACCGCGAGGAGTTGAAGCTCGCCTATCAACCGCTGGTCGATCCCGAGACCAACGAAGTCAAGTGCTTCGAGGCGCTGCTGCGCTGGCACGACGGCGATGCGGGCGACATCTCGCCGTCCCATTTCATCCCGATCGCCGAAAACGACGACCTCATCATCCGCATCGGCGAGATGGCTCTGAGGCAGGCCTGCATCGATGCGATGGCTTGGCCCGACACGATCCGGGTCGCGGTCAACGTGTCGGCCAAGCAGTTCATCCGCCCCGGCTTCCGCAAGGCGGTGGCATCCGCCTTGCAAGCCTCGGGTCTTGCACCCGGGCGGCTCGAGCTCGAAATCACCGAGAGCGTGTTCGTGGGCGACCTTGAGTCGGTCGACGCAATCTTCCGCGATCTCAAGAAGTTGGGAGTGCGCCTCGCGCTCGACGACTTCGGCACCGGCTATTCCTCATTGGGCTATCTCAAGCACGGGCATTTCGACAAGATCAAGATCGACCAGAGCTTCGTGCGTGGCTGCACCGAGAACGGTGACATCAATCCGGCGATCATCACCGCGATCGTCGCGCTCGCCAAGGCGCTGGGGATGGAGACCGTGGCCGAGGGCGTCGAGGCGATGGACGAGCTTGCTCTCGTCCAGGATCGCGGCGCCGATCTGGTGCAGGGCTACATCTTCTCGAAGCCGATCACCCAGGACGAGGTGCTGGCCCATTTCGCCGAGGGCGCCGCGCGCTTCCGCCCGAGCGGCCCGCCGCGCCACCGCGCAGAGCGCATCACTATCTTCCGCAAGGTAGGATTGATCCACGAGGATCACTACTACGACGTGATCTTGCGCAACCTTTCCAAGACCGGCGCGCGTATCAACGGGCTGGCCGGGGTTCCGGTCGGCACCGAAGTGGTGCTCGATCTGGGCCACGGGCAGCTGGTGGTGAGCAAGGTGGTCAATGTCTCCGAGAACAGCCAGGGTCTCAAGTTCGAGACCCAAATGATCAGCGACGGCAGCGGCGGGTTCATGACCCGGCACCGCATCTCGCCCTACTCGCTCGCCGAGGCGGGCATCCCGCTCGCTGCGCTGGGCGCAGGCGCTTTCCCGCTCGCCAAGTGGCGTGAGGCGCATAAGTCCGTGCCTGCGTTCATGCAGCTCGAACTGAGCGCCCCCGGGCTCTGACGAAAGCCCCCCCGCCGACCCGCTTCGCCGCACTGTTTCACGTGAAACAGTGCTCCGATGCAGGTCTGGAGGGGGGTCTGGAGGGGTCTAAAGGGGGTCTAACAGGGGTCTAGAGGGGGTCTAGCGCGAGTCTGGGGGGACTCTAGCCGCATCGGGGGCCGCATCGGGTCACGCGTGGGCCGAAACACCGCTGACCCACCCCCTTCTCTCCCGCGCTTCAGCCGCGCCCGCGATAGGAGGGCACGCCCTGATCGGGCAGCCACAGGCCTTCGGGCGGCGCGCCGCTCTGCCAGAACACGTCGATCGGAATCCCCCCGCGCGGATACCAGTAGCCGCCGATCCTGAGCCACGCGGCACGCATCTCCTCGAACAATCGCACCCCGATGCCGACGGTCACATCCTCGTGAAACCCGTTGTGGTTGCGGAACGATCCCAGGAACAGCTTCAGGCTCTTGCTTTCGACGATCGTCTCGCCCGGCACGTAATCAATCACCAGATGCGCAAAATCGGGCTGGCTCGTCACCGGGCACAGCGAGGTGAACTCGGGGCTGACAAAGCGCACCAGATAGGTCAGGCCGGGGCGCGGGTTGGGCACGTAATCGAGCACCGCCTCTTGCGGAGAGGTCGGCAGCGGGGTGTCACGCCCGAGAAACTGGGGCTTGGCTGTGGCCTGAGCGGGAGGGGGTGTGCTTTCCATGCCGCGCTGTTGCCTCGATCCGCCGCTCCGCGCAAGCCGCAAGCTGGACGCGAGCGGCCCGCTCGCCCTATGGTGGAGGGTGCCGGTACACGTGCGTTCCGGCATGAACCTGCTTTCCCCGTTTGCCGACCGATTCGAGCCATTCCCCGCCATGATCCGTCTGCCTGCCCGCCTTGCCCTTGCGATCACCGCTTCCGCCGCTCTGGTGCTTGCCGCACCGATAGCCGCGCCGGTCGCGGCGCAGCAGCAGAACCCGGGCACCTTCAGCCTGCCGCCCGCGCGGCCGAAAGCGGCCCCCGTCCCCGCTGGCCCAGCCGACGAGCGCGCAGGCGTTGTGATCCCGCCGCGCGCCGCACCCACCCCCCGCCCGACCGCGAGCCCGACTGCAATCGCGACCCCGACTCCAGCCCAGTCCGTCCCCCCGGCTGCGGCCCCGAGCGCCCGACCCACCACTGCGCCCACCACTGCGCCCACCACCGCGCCGCGGCCCGCGCTCCCAACTCCGATCACGCAAACCCCGAGCGCCGCCCAATCGCGGCCCACCCAGCCGCTCCCCGGCTTGCCAGCCACCCCCACCTCAGGCCCCTCTCCCACCGCTTCCCTTTTCCCGCCTGCGCCCGCCGCGACCCCGGAGACAGCGCAAGCGGCCCCGGCACCGGAGCCTGATGGAACTGCGGACTGGGCGCTGCCGCCGGTCAGCCTTCCCGCTCTCCCCGATGCCGTGGCGGACAGATTGCCGCCCCTGCCAGACTGGTGGCCCGTCGCCGCCAGCGCCCTCGGCGCGCTGGTGCTGCTCGGCGGGGGCGTCCTGCTGTGGCGGCGCCGCAAGCCCAAGGTGCTGCGGCTTGCCGCGCATCCCACGGCGGCCGCCGCGCGCGAGGCCGAGCGTGGGCCAGCAACGCGGCCCGATCTTGCCGATCTCCACCTCACGCTCGAAGTCACCGGCGCAACCCGCAGCGTGATGATGTTCACGCTTGGCTACCGCCTTACCATCGCCAACCGATCGGGCCGCGCGATCAATGATCTGCACGTGGCGGTGCAGATCGCCTGCGCGCGGGCGAGCGCGGGCATGCCCCCCTCGACGGGCAGCGCGCAGGCGCTGGGCGAGGCGCCGCGCATCGGCCCGCATCAGGCGCACAACCTCACCGGCGACGTGCAGCTCCCGCTCGCCGCGATCCAGCCGCTGCGGCAGGGGGCCACCCCGCTGTTCGTGCCGCTGGTGCACGTCACGCTTGAGGCAGAGGGCCAGCGCGCGGTTACCAAGACCTTCGTGATCGGCACGCCAAGCGCGAGCGGGCGGGTTCACCCGATCCCGCTAGACCAACCGCCCGGCGGGATTGCGGGGCTGGTGGCGCAGGGCGTCGCGGTTCCCGCAGTGTCCGCCGCCGCCTGAGCCTTACGCGCTTTGCAGCGCGGCGCCGGGCGCGCTAGGGTTGGCCCCATGACCAAACTTCCCTCCTCGCTCGTATCGACCGAATGGCTCGCCGCGAACCTTGCGGCGCCCGATCTTGCGGTGCTCGATGCCTCGCTCCATCTGCCCGCCGCCGCGCGCCATGCGATCGAAGAATACCTCGCCGGACACATCCCGGGGGCGCAGTTCCTGGGGTTGGCGAGCCTTTCCGATGCCGATTCCCAAGTGCCTGCCGCCTTGCCCACTCCGCAACAGCTTGCCGAACGGCTGGCGCAGCTCGGCGCCGCGCCGGATGATCCCATCGTGCTTTACGATGACAGCGCGATCCGCACCTCGGCCCGCGCGTGGTTCATGCTCACTTCGATGGGCAGGGAGAATGTCGCGATCCTTGATGGCGGTCTGGCGAAGTGGCGCGCCGAAGGCCGCGCGCTGGAAGGCGGCGCGCCCGACATCGCGCCCGCCCCAGCCGCCAGCCTCGCCCCGCCAGAATGCGTGCGGACCAAGGCGGAGATGCTCGCCAATATTGATACCAAGGCGCAGCAGGTGATCGACGCGCGCGGCGCTGACCGGGTTTTCGGCACCGGGGTCGATCCGGTTCACGGCGTGCCGAACGGGCGCATCCCGGGGAGCCGCAACCTGCCCTTTGGCAATGTGCTGAACCCCGACGGCACCTACAAGTCGCCGGACGGCCTGCGCGCTGCCTTCGCCGCCGCCGGGATTGATCTTGACGCCCCCGTCACCGCCACTTGCGGCAGCGGGGTGACGGCAAGCGTGCTATTGTTCGCGATGCACCTCATCGGCAAGCACGACACCGCGCTGTATGACGGCAGCTGGAGCGAATGGGGCGCGGACCCTGCAACGCCCAAGGCACAAGGCCCGGAGACCGGGAGCCCTGCCGCATGAGCGGCAGCGGCAGCAGCGGCGGGGGCGGGGGCGACCGGCCCGTGAAGCCTGCCACCCGCATCGTCCACGGCGGGCGGCGCAGCGAATGGACCGGGCCGGTGGTCAACCCGCCGGTCTGGCGCGCCTCGACCCACCTCTATGCCACCGATGCCGAGCGGCAGGCGGCAGGCGGCAACAATGCCGACGGGCAGTTCTTTTACGGCAGGCGCGGCGCGCCGACCCAGTGGGCGTTGGCCGAGGCGCTGACCGGGCTCGAGCCGGGCGCTTACGGCACGGTGCTCTACCCCAGCGGCGTGGCAGCGATCGCCGGGTGTATGCTCGCGATCCTGAAGCCGGGCGACCGGCTGTTGATGAGCGACAATGCCTATGATCCCACGCGCAGCATGGCGACCGGGCTGTTGACGCGGCTGGGGGTGGAGACGACCTTCTTCGACCCGCACGATGCGGACGCCTATGCCGCGCTGTTCGCCGCCGGGCCGGTGCGGGCGGTGTGGCTCGAAAGCCCCGGCAGCCTCACCTTCGAGGTCTGCGACATTCCGATGCTGGCCGCCATCGCCCGTGAGCATGGCGCGGTGAGCATGATCGACAACACCTGGGCGAGCCCCTTGGGCTTTGCGGGCCTCTCGCACGGCTGTGACATCGTGATGATGAGCCTGTCCAAGCATGTCGGAGGCCATTCCGATCTGATGATGGGATCGGCGAGCGCGGGCAAGCGCTGGTATACCGCGCTGCGCCGCACTTCGCAGGAACTCGGGCAGGTGGTCTCGCCAGATGATGCGGCGCTGGCGGCGCGGGGGCTGAGGACGATGGCGGTGCGGCTCGAAGCGCAGACCCGTTCGGCCTTGAAGGTGGCGCAGTGGCTCTCCGCCCAGCCGCAGGTGGCCGAGGTGTTCTGCCCGCTGCTCCCCGCAGACCCCGGCCACGCCCTGTGGAGCCGCGATTTCACCGGCGGCTGCGGGCTTTTCTCCTTCGCGCTGGCGAGCGACGATCCGGCGGCCTCGGCGCGGCTTTCCGATGCGCTGGCGCTGTTCGGCAACGGCTATTCGTGGGGCGGGTTCGAGAGCCTTGCGCTCCCCATCACTCCGCACACCTATCGCACCGTGATGCCCGATCCCTGCGCGGGCCGCCCGGCCTTGCGGCTGTCGATCGGGCTTGAGGATGCAGACGATCTGATCGCCGACCTCGGGCAGGCTCTGGCGCGCGTATAGCTCAGCTACGCGCGGGCCAATCCATTCTCGCTGGCAGCGCGGGCGCGGCTGGCCCATCTGCGCTTCATGCAGACAATCGGCACCATCTATCTCGTCGGCGCGGGGCCGGGCCCGGTGGACCTCCTGACCCTGCGCGCCGCGCGCCTGATTTCGGACGCGCGGGTGATCGTCCATGACGGGCTGATCGGCCCGGACATCCTCGGCCTTGCGGCTCCGCAAGCGCGGCTGATCTCGGTCGCCAAGCAACGCGCGCGCCACACCATGCCGCAGGACGATATCAACGCCCTGCTGGTGCGCGAGGCGCTCAGCGGAAATGACGTGGTGCGGCTGAAAGGCGGCGATCCCTTCATCTTCGGGCGCGGCGGCGAGGAAGCCGAGGCCGCGCGCGCGGCGGGCGTGCCGGTCGAAGTCGTCCCCGGCATCTCGGCCGCCAACGGCGCGGCCGCCGCCAGCGGCATTGCGCTGACCCACCGCGACGCTTCCAGCATCGTCAGCTTCGTCGCCGGTCAGTGCAAGGGCCTTTCCGAACAGGACTGGTCGGGCCTCGCAGGCAAGGGCCGCACCCTCGTCATCTACATGGGTGTCTCCACCGCCGCGCCGATTGCCGACAAGCTGATGGCCGATGGCCTCGCCCCCGATATGCCCATCGCCGTGATCGAGAACGCCGCGCGCCCGGACATGCGCGTGCTGCGCGGGCTGCTGGCTGGGCTTCCCGATCTGGTCGAGGCCGCAGCGGTGAAAAGCCCCGCGCTGATCGTCATCGGCGAGGTGACCGCGCGCGAGGATGTCGCGCTCGCGGCGCTGGCCCAAGTTACCAGAGAGCGGACGGCACAATGAAGATCCTTACCGGCAACGACCTGCGCTCGGGCGCTGTCACGTGGTGGAACGGCTCCGGCTGGTCGCTGTTCGTCGACGATGCGGTCGACGTGGGCGACGCCTCCAATGGAAGTGAGGGGGCAGAGGAGATCCTCGCGCGTGAACAGGCCGCGCGCCGGGTCAACGCCGCCTATGCGATCGAGGCCAGCATCGATGCGAGCGGCCACGTCCGCCCCGCCCACATCAAGGACCGCGTCCGCGCATTGGGCCCCACGGTACGCCGCGACCTTGGCGTGACGACTGCCGACAAGACCGGCTGGGACTGGGTGATCTGATGCGCGCTGCTGCTGTCACCCCCTTCGCCGCGCTCGCCTCGGCCTTGGCCTTCGCCGCCGCGCCCGCCGCCGCGGCCACCGCCCCCGCGCCTGCCGCAGCCCGCGCGACCATGGTGATCGAGTGGACGCGCCTCAAGGCGCTCCCCGGCCAGCGCGCCAACCTCACGTCCTTCATCTTCCTGAACTGGTTCGCGATGGACGCCAAGGCGGTCGAACAGGGCCTGTTCACCTCCTACCGCCTGATCGCCAACCCGGCGGCGGACGGCGATTGGGACTTGCTGGTCGAGGTCGGCTATCCCACCCCGGCTGGCTACGACGATCCCGCCACCCAAGCCGCCTTCGGCGCGATCCGCGCCGCGCATAGGCAAGTGCCGGTCGAGGGCAAGACCTTGAAGGAGCTCGGCACGATCCTCGGCACCGAGCGCCTCCCCGTTCTGACTGGAACCCGCTGATGTACCGCTATGACCAATACGACCAGGCCATGGTCGATGCCCGCGTCGAGGAATTCCGCGACCAGGCCCGCCGCCGCCTTGAGGGCAAGCTTACCGAGGACCAGTTCAAGCCGCTGCGGCTGATGAACGGGCTCTACCTGCAGCTCCACGCTTACATGCTGCGCGTCGCGATCCCCTATGGCACATTGGACGCGCGCCAGATGGAGATGCTCAGCCACATCGCCGACAAGTATGATCGCGGCTATGGGCACTTCACCACCCGCCAGAACATCCAGTACAACTGGATCAAGCTCGAAGACGCCGCCGATATCCTCGCCGATCTGGCGACAGTCGAGATGCACGCGATCCAGACCAGCGGCAATTGCATCCGCAACATCTCGTCGGATCACTTCGCGGGCGCTGCGGCGGACGAGGTTGTGGACCCCCGCCCCTATGCCGAGCTGATGCGCCAGTGGTCGAGCTTCCACCCGGAGTTCACCTACCTCCCCCGCAAGTTCAAGATCGCGGTGATCGCCTCCGAGAAGGACCGCGCGGCGATGCGGCTGCACGATATCGGGGTGCGCATCATCAAGCGTGACGGCGAAGTGGGCGCGCAGTTCTACGCCGGCGGCGGCATGGGCCGCACGCCCATGATCGCGCCGATGATCCGCGACTTCGTGCCGCTCGACCAGTTCATCACCTATGCCGAGGCCTGCCTTCGCGTCTACAACCGCTACGGGCGGCGCGACAACAAGTACAAAGCGCGGATCAAGATCCTCGTCCACGAGCTTGGCGCTGCCGAATACATCCGCCAGGTCGAGGAAGAATTCGCCCACATGCTCACCGTCGGCGTTGAACCGCCGCGCGAGGAGCTGGCGCGGATCGCGGAATATTTCGCCCCGCCCGCCTTTGTCGACGGGCCCAAGACGGTGGACCGCTCGGACCCCGACTTTGCCTTGTGGGTCGACCGCAACACGCACCGTCACAAGCATGACGCCTATGTCTCGGCCGTCATCAGTCTCAAGCCCGCAGGTGGCATCCCCGGGGACGCGACCTCGGAGCAGATGCGCATCGTGGCCAAGCTCGCGCGGGAATACTCCTTCGACGAGCTCAGGGTGATGCACACGCAGAACTTGCTGCTACCGCACGTGCGGATCGCCGATCTCCATGCGGTGTGGACCGCACTCGACGAAGCCGGCCTTGGCGCTGCGAACATGGACACCATCGAGGACATCATCGCCTGCCCGGGCCTCGACTACTGCTCGCTCGCCAACGCCCGCTCGATCCCCCTTGCCCAGCGCATTTCGGAACGTTTTGCCGAGACCGGCCGCACCGAAGTGGTCGGCGAATTGAAGCTGAAAATCTCCGGCTGCATCAACGCCTGCGGGCACCATCACGCGGGCCACATCGGGATCCTCGGCGTCGACAAGAAGGGCAAGGAGAACTTCCAGCTCTCATTGGGCGGGTCGGAGGCCGAGGACGTCAGCCTCGCCAAGATCACCGGCCCCGGCTTCGACGAGGATGGGGTGGTCGCCGCAGTCGAGAAGGTCACCGACGTGTACCTCGCCAGCCGCACCGAGGGCGAGCGCTTCCTCGACACCTACCGCCGCATCGGCATGGAGCCGTTCAAGGAGGCGTTGTATGACTGACAATCTGGGCACCTCCCCCGACGAAGTGCAGTTCCGCTTCCGCGATGACGAGCCGGTCGATCATGCCGCCGTCACGGTCGATTCCTGCTGCGACCAGACCAACGCCACCGCCGTCCGCATCGAGCCGGGTGACGATGCGCGCGTGCTATTGCCCTTCCTCGATCGCCTCGCGCTGGTGGAAGTTAACTTCCCCGCCTTCGGCGACGGGCGCGGCTATTCCTCGGCGCGCATCCTCAGGGAAGCTGGCTACACCGGCGAGTTGCGCGCGGTCGGAGCGGTGCTGATCGACCAGCTCTCGCACATGCGCCGCTGCGGTTTCGATAGCTTTGCCCCCGACAAGCGCCTCGACGAGGAAGACGCCGCACGCGCCTTTGCGACGTGGGAGAACGTCTACCAGCGCGCGGCGGACGGGCGCCGCACGATTGCGGACAAGCGCCATGAAGCCTGATGTCTCCATCGCGAAGATCGGCAGACAAGCGCACACGCCCGACATCCTCGACCTCGCCCCGCGCTTCACCGAGCATGACGCGGTGCGCCTCAACCGCATGTTCCGCGGCAGCTCGACGCAGGAAATGCTGGCAAGCGTCATCCGCGACGACCTTGCGGGCGATCTCGCGATTGTCTCGAGTTTCGGGGCGGAAAGCGCGGTGCTGCTGCATCTCGTCGCTTCAGTCGATCCCAAAGTGCCGGTGCTGTTCCTCGACACCGGCAAGCACTTTGCCGAAACCCTCGCTTACCGCGACCTGCTGGTTGAACGCCTCGGCCTCAATCTGGTGGTGCTGACCCCCGATCCGGCGGATCTGGCGAAGAAGGACGAGACGGGCCTGCGCTGGTCCTACGACCCCGATGGCTGCTGCGAGATCCGAAAAGTGCGGCCGCTCGAAAAGGCGCTCGCGGGTTTCGACGCCAGCTTCACCGGTCGCAAGGCGTTTCAGGCGGCGACCCGCGCCAACCTGCCGCGCTTCGAAATCGACACCTCGGACGCGCATGGGCGCTTGAAGATCAACCCGCTGATCGACTGGTCGGCTGAGGACATCAACGCCTATTTCGAGACGCACGACCTCCCCCGCCACCCGCTGATCGCACAAGGCTATCCTTCCATCGGCTGCTCGCCCTGCACTACCCAGGTCGCGCCGGGCGAGGACCCGCGTTCGGGCCGCTGGAAGGGCTGGGACAAGACCGAATGCGGCATCCACAAGCCGGGCGAGGAACCGTTCCTCTGAGAGCGGCCTAGACCCAGCCCTCGCGCCGATACCAGTCGGCGGTCGCCTTCAGTCCCTCCTCGCCCGCGATCTGCGGCTGCCACAGGCCCGGCGGGGGCTTGCGGTCGAAGCGGGCGACCCAGTTGGGGTG
>JAIYAL010000002.1 GCA_027489095.1 Erythrobacteraceae bacterium | reverse complement strand
TCGACCGTGGGCTTGGAGGTGCCGCCATCGGGCTCGCCCCAGATCAGGTTCACCTCGGTGCCGGGCACGGCATAGGCCTCGTCCACCATCGCCAGCGTCAGCATGCGGCCTTCATTGGCCGAATAGCCGATCCAGGTCGACAGGCCCACCAGCTTGCCGCCCACCTCGACCCGGTCGAAGGGGTGCATGGCATAGACCGCGCTGGGGAATTCCATGTACTTGGCGCGCAGGCCTTCCTTCTCGAACTGGCTGAAGATCGCATCGGTCACCGAGGCACTGTCGAGCGCCAGCGTCACCTTCTTGCGGTGCGGGCCAGCGGCCTTGGCCTCCAGCGCCGCGCGGCCGATGAAGTCGTGATCGAACTTCACGAACGGCCCGTAACCCAGATCCCACGGCGTGAGGTAATAGCCTTCAACGCTGTCAGGCACATAGCTGCCGCCGATCGAGCAATTGGTTTCATAGTGCTTGGCGGTCAGCCATTCGCGGTAGGGCTTCATCGCCTCGCCGGTGTAGACGGCGGGCAGCGGCGAGGGGATCCAGCCGGATTCGAGGGTGTTGGACGAATAGGTGCGCCCGCCAACCAGCGCCATGCCGTGGGCCTTGCCCGCTTCGACCAGCGCAGCATGCACCGCATCGCGATCTTCCCACGGGCCCATCAGCTCAAAGCCGGGCTGGCCCGCCATGCCGTGGCGCAGCGCGTGGACCTGCTTGCCGCCGATTTCCATCCAGCACATGTGGAAGAACTTGAGATCGGGCGCGGGCGCGCTGGTCGCGTCCTCGATCACCTTGGCCGCGTTCGGCCCCTGCACCTGATAGCGATAATGGCGGCGGTTTTCCGGATCGGGGCGCACCGCGGTGCGCTCGTCATAGGTCAGCGTCACATCATGATCGCCGGTCTCGGCGTGGAACATGACCCAGTTCAGCGTCGGCGCGCGGCCGACGAGATTGAAGGTGTTTTCCGCCAGATAGAACAGGATCACATCGCCGATCACATAGCCATCATGGCTAACCGGCACGAACTGCTTGGCGCGATCGGGCACAAAGCCCTTGAAGCTGTTGATGCCGAGCCCGTTAAGGAAGGCAAAGGCGTCCGGCCCTTCGACCATCAGTTCGGCCATGTGGTAGGACTGGTTGAACAGCACGCAGGTTTCCGCCCAGGCGCGCTGTTCGCTGCGCCAGTTGGAAAACTCTGCCGGAACGCCGGGATAGACATTGGGGCCGACCTGCTGGTTGCGCAGCATCGTCACGATGTCGCCGGCAGCGCCGAGGCGCGCTTCGAGTGATTGCGGTTGAGTCACGATACTTCTCTCCCTGTGAGGTCGCCGCGCCTGAAACGACGCGCCTTTCGGTCTGCGGCGTTTCGTATGTTGCACCTACAATGAGAGTCAATCAAATTTGTATGTGCAACATACAAATTTGCGCACCCGCCTCACCCGTGCAAGTGTGACAAAAAATCACCAGATCGGCTGCCCGAGCGCCCGGGCGCCAGCGCCAAAGCCACTCCAAATCCACTGATATTCACGCAATAACAGACATTTGCTGCACGCCTGCCGCAGCCATGGCAGACCGCTTGAATTGCTATGCGTTGCATACTATTCAATCAAGTGGGGAAGCGGGTCAAACAGAAAAAACGCGAGAGGCAAGCGCCAGAGGGGCCTGACATGATCGAGCATTTTTCCACCCGCGGTCGGGGCAGTTCAGAAAGCGTAGAATACTGGAACGAACTGCTCAACGCTACCTATCACGGGCTTGTCGTCGATCCGATGCAAAGCCTTTTCAAAGCCCAGATGTCCCGGTGGCAGATGGGCGATATGACGATGATCGCCCCGCAATCAAGCGCCGCTGTCGTCGCCCGCCGCAATCCCGGGGCCGCGAATCGCACCGCCCAGTCCGTCGTGATCCATATGGTGCAGTCCGGCACATGCAGCCTGACCCAGCGCGGCCGCACCGCGCATCTCGGGCCGGGGGACATGGTGGTGTGCGCGGGCGAGGATTTTTACAAGTTCGATGTCCCAGTGAATCACCAGCTGCTGGTGGTCGAAATGGAGCGCGCGCCGCTGGAAAGCCGGGTGCCGCATCTTGATGACATGATCGGCCGCAATATCTCCGGCCAGATCGCCACCACCCGGCTGCTGCGCAATTTCCTGCTTTCGCTCTGGCGCGAAGGCGCAGCCAATTTCGATCCGACGCTCGGTCAGTCCTATGCCGCCGTGCTGATCGACCTCTTGGCAACCGGCCTCCAGCAGCGCGATCCTGCCGCCAGCGGCCCGGCCAATCCGCTGCTGGCGCGGATGAAGGGCGTGGTCGCGGCGCATCTTTCCAATCCGGATCTGAGCCCCAGCCAGCTCGCCGCCGAGCTCGGCGTGTCGCTGCGCAAGTTGCAATCGGCGGTGGCGCAGGCCGGCACGACGCCGGGCAGCTACATCATGCAGAGCCGGCTCGAATTTGCCGCACAGCGCCTGCTGATGGAGCCCGAACTCAGCGTCACCAGCATCGCCTACACCTCGGGCTTCACCGACGGCGCCTATTTCGCCCGCCGGTTCCACGAACGCTACGGCCTCTCGCCCAGCCAGTACCGCCAACGACACTGATCCGCCACCGCCCATGCGCGATCGTCCTATTCTTTTGCGCGTTCGTCAAAGACGGACAGGGCCGTGCGGCCTATGCCCTCCAGGCTAAGCCAGATGAAACTGGCATCAAGATCTGGGGAGAGTTATGATATGAAGCACGTTTTGTTGCGCGGTAGCGGTGTCGCCGCCATGTCGATGGTTCTGGGTGCGTTGAGCCCCGCCTTTGCCCAAGATGCAGCGGCATCCGCCGAAGACGAGGGCGGCATCACCGAAATCATCGTCAGCGCCCAGAAGCGCGACCAGAACCTTCAGGACGTGCCGATCGCGATTACCGCCTTCGGTGCCGAAGCACTCCAGGAACGCGGCCTGGCCGATGTGTCCGCGATCAGCACGCTGACCCCCAACGTCAACCTCGATGGCGGCACGCCCTTCTCGGGCTCCTCGGCGGTGCTTTCGGCGACGATCCGCGGGATCGGTTCGGATGACTTTGCCTTCAACATCGATCCGGGCGTGGGCATTTATCTCGACGGCGTGTTCCTTGCGCGCACCGTGGGCGCCAACCAAGACCTGCTCGATGTCGAGCGGATTGAAGTTCTCAAGGGCCCGCAGGGTACCCTGTTCGGCCGCAACACCATCGGCGGCGCGATTTCGATCGTCACCCGCACGCCGGGCGACGAGCTGCGACTGGTTGGCGATGTCACCACCGGCAGCTTCAATCTTATGCGCGCTCGCGTGTCGATGGACATCCCGATTACCGAAGGGCTGAGCTCCTCGATCACCGCCGGGGTGACCAACCGCAGCGGCTTCCAGCGCCGTATTCGCTATGAAGGCACCGCCGCCGAAGAACGCGCGATCGCCAATTCGGACAGCTTCCAGAACTTCAGCCACGCCGACTATTCGACCGGCACCCGCCAGAGCCCGGATGACAATCTCAGCCTGCGCGGCAAGCTGCACTGGGACAATGGCGGCACCTTCCGGGCGACCCTTTCAGGCGATTACACCCGCCAGCTTTCGGCCGGTCAGAACAACTCGCTGTTGGCGGTGTCCTTCCCGCCGGGGCCGTTCGCGCCGACCAATCCGCTGCCGGGCACCGGCATCAACCCGGTTGCCCCCAGTGGGGGCGTGCTGTTCGGCGGCCTTTACAACTTCTGCATCAACAACACTCCGGCAAACATTGCCGCACGCGGCGCGACCGCGATCTGCGGTGCGCGCGGCACCAGCGTCAATCCCGGCGGGCTGCTGGCACCGCTGGCGGGCGTCAATGTGGATGGCAATCCGCTCAATGACCGCCTGCCCTGGGATGGGCGTTTCATCACCGGCGATCCGGACACCACCTATGCCACCGGCCCGACGGTCAACGACCTCAAGGCCTACGGCTTCACCGGCAATGCCGAGTTTGACGTCAGCGAGAGCCTGACCCTGCGCTCGATCACCGCCTATCGCGCCACCAACTGGACGGCCGGTTCGGACCTTGACGGCTCGCCGCTGTCGATCCTCGAGCTGACCTTCACGCAGAACCAGGAACAGATCAGCCAGGAGCTCCAGCTGCTCGGCACCGATCTGATGGACGGCAAGCTGAACTTCGTGCTCGGCGCGTTCTACTTCGAGGAAAGCGGCGATCTGCGCGATCACGTGGTGTTCAACGAAGGCCTGCTCCAGGTCGATGGTCCAAACACCTTCGACACCAGCAACTATGCCTTCTTCGGCCAGTTCGATTTCAAGGTGAATGATTGGCTCGCCTTTACCCTTGGCGGTCGTTACACCAACGAAACCAAGCAGTTCGAAGGCGGCCAGCAGGATCTGAACGGCGGCAACTACAAGCTGTTCGGCTGTTCGGACGGCAATGGCAACATCGCGCCCTTCGGCAACTTCCCGCTGGCTCCCCCGGTGTCGGCTGGCGGCCCGCCCTGCTTTGCCGCGCTGTCATTCCCCGATCCGACCAATCCGGTGCGGGTGTTCGTGCCCGGCGTGAACGAGCAGAACTTCGACAACTTCGCGCCCAAGCTGGGCGTGCAGGTCACCCCGTCGGAAGACGTCATGCTCTACGGCAGCTATTCGGAGGGCTACAAGACCGGCGGCTGGACCACCCGTCTGACCAACCCGCAGGGCAATGTCGCGCCGAGCTTCGACGAGGAAATCGCCGAAACCTTCGAAGTCGGCATCAAGTCGACCCTGTGGGATCGCAAGCTCCAGCTGAACCTGGCCGCCTTCACCACCAATTACCGTGATGTGCAGCTCAACCAGCAGGTCGGCACCTCGCCCACCATCGACAATGCGGGGACCGCCCGGATCCGCGGTTTCGAGGCCGAAGCCGTTCTGGCACCGGCGGATGGTCTGACCATCAATGGTTCGCTCGGCTATCTCGATGCCGAGTTCACCGAACTGTCGCCCAGCGTGCTGGCACCGGGCGTGGCCGGGCCGATCCCGGGCGTGCGTTTGGGTGCGGTGGTCGGTGGGCAGCTGCCCAAGACCGCGACCTGGTCGCTCACCCTCAGCCCGCGCTATGAAGCCGATCTGGCCAATGGCGGCTCGCTGGTGTTCCTCGCGGACTACAGCCACCGTAGCGAGGTGTTCAACGATATTGCCCGCTACCTCCAGCTGCGTCGTCCGCCGGTCAACATGCTCAATGCCAGCGTGTCCTACCGGGAGCCGACCGGCCGCTGGGATCTGACTGTCGGCGCGACCAACATCATTGACCAGCGCTTCCTGGTCTCGGCTGGTCCCAACGAAGCGGCCGGCGTGCTGTTCGGCAGCTTCAACCGCCCGCGTGAATGGTTCGCGCGGGTCGGCTTCAGCTTCTGATATCCTCAGGAGATCCGGTGGCATCGCCAGCAGACGACCCTCTGCTGGCGGTGTCATCGGTCTTGGACTGCTCAAGCAAAGGAAGACCCCATGCCCGTTGCCGCGATGGCTGCGGTGCAGCGCGTGACCGGCGCGGCACCCGTAATTGAACCAGTTACCCTTGAAGACCCGCGCGAGAATGAAGTGCGCGTGGCGATCCGGGCGGTCGGCGTGTGCCATACCGACATGGTCATGCGCGACGGTCACCTGCCGGTGCCGCAGCCGGTGGTGCTGGGGCATGAAGGGGCCGGCGTGATTGAGGCGGTTGGCAGCGCGGTTACCGGCCTTTCGGTCGGCGACCACGTTGTGCTCAGCTTTGCCCATTGCGGCGCCTGTGTGTCGTGCGACGAACACGCCCCGGCCTATTGCCACAACTGGTTCCCGCTCAATTTCTTCGGCGCGCGGCTCGATGGCTCGACCGCGCTGACCGATAGCCAGGGCGCGCCGATCCACAGCCACGTGTTCGGCCAGTCAAGCTTTGCCACCCACGCGATTGTCCCGGCCTCCAACGCGGTCAAGGTCGATCCTTCCTTGCCGATCGAACTGCTTGGCCCGCTGGGCTGCGGCATCCAGACCGGTGCGGGCGCCGTGCTCAATGCGATGCGGGTGCGGCCCGGCAGCAGCCTTGCCGTGATCGGTGCGGGCGCGGTCGGCCTGTCGGCGGTGATGGCCGCTGTCATTGCCGGCGCCACGCGGATTGTCGCGCTCGACATCAATCCCGATCGCGTTGCCTTTGCGCGCGAGATGGGGGCGACCCATGCCTTTCTCGCGACGGACGCTGACATGGTTGGGCATGCCGCCGCCGCCGGTTGCCCGGCCGGGTTCGATTACATCATCGACACCACCGGCATCCCCGCTGTCTGCAATGCCGCAATCCCAGCGCTTGCCCCGCGCGGCGAGCTGGCGCTGGTGGGTGCCTACCCGCCGGATCAGACCATCGCGATGGACGCGATCTTCGCCATGAGCGGCGGGCGCGTGGTGCGCGGCGTGGTGGAAGGCAGCGCCGATCCGGCGACCTTCATCCCCGAACTGATCGGCTACTATCAAGAAGGCCGCTTCCCGTTCGACCGTCTGATCGAAATGTTCGCCTTTGCCGATATCGCTGCGGCGATCGAAGCGGGCGAAAGCGGTCGGGTGATCAAGCCGGTCGTCAGAATGCCCTGACGGGCGGCTCAGCGCCGCTCGATCACGGTGCGCGCGGCAGCCATAGCATGGTTGAGCGCGCCCGGCTTTTCCACCAGCACCTCGGCCCGGCGCACCGCCGGAAAGACAAGGCAGGCCGCGGCGAGCCGTTGCCCAAAGGTCTCGATCAGCGCGATGCGCTGCTCTGCCAGCGCCTGCGCCGCCTCGACCACGTGGTTGTAATCGATGGTCTGCGCCAGCTGATCGGCGCCGACGTTGTCGATCCCCAGCCGGACATGGACGACCAGGCTTTGGCGGCGGCCCAGTTCATGGGCGTGGACGCCGATGAAGGCGGCAAGACGCAGGTCACTGACCAGCACTTCCTGCATCACCCGCAGGCCGGGATCGCAATCGGGCGCGAGCATCGCTATGCGCTGTTCGGCCACCGCCGGTGCTGCCATCGTCATGGTCCTCTCCTGCCCGGCGCACACCTGCCGCCGCAGCCATTGGCGGCTTGGCCCATTCCATGGCGATGATCAAGTATTGTATGTGTTACACACAAAAATTACCCCGCCGAGGCGCTAACCCGCCTGCTGGCGCAGGATGCGGATGAAGCGGCCCTGCACCGCTGTCGGCCGCCAACCGGCGCGGCAGGTCATGCCGATCACCCGGGTCAGATCGGGCGGGGTTTGGGCGAGAATCGCGACCCATTCGGCTTCCAGTTCTACCGCGACCTGATCGGGCGAGAGCAGGGTAAGGAAATCGCTGCCGATCAGAAGCTGGCGGATCACCATCGCCGATCCGCACTCGATCGGGACGCGCGGCTGTGGCTCGATCCCGGCAAACATCCGCTCCCATGCCTTGCGCAGCGGCGTGCCGCGGGTGGGCACGATCCACGGATAGCGCGCCATTTCCTCGATCGTGGCCCTGCCGAGCGGATGGCCCTTGCGCCCGATCACCACCGGGCGATCGGCAAACAGCGTGTGCTGTTCGATATCCGGCCCTGGCAGCGGATCGCGCAGCGCGCCGATCATCAGATCGATCGCCCCGTCGCGCAATGGCTCGATGAGATCGTGGAAGGCGCCTTCCAGCACTTCGATCACCACTTCGGGATGTTCGTGATGGAAGGTCGCAAGCGCGGCCGGAAGGATGCGCGCGCGCGACAGCGGCATCGCGCCGATCACGATGCGCCCGGTCTCGCGCCCCAGCAGCCCGGCGAGTTCAGCGAGCCCCGTCTCCAGTTCCCCCCGCGCCAGCCGGAAGGCGCGCACGATGCGCCGTCCGTCTTCAGTCAGTGCAATCCCGCGCCCGCGCCGCTCGATCAGCGTGCGGCGCAGCACCAGCGACAGATCATTGACCGCCCGGTGGAGCGAGGGCTGCGCGAGGCCGGTCGCTGCACTGGCGGCGAGGTAACTGCCATGATCAGCCAGCGCGATCAGCGCGCGCATCTGCGCCACTGTCACCTTGGCGCTGCCGATATGGCAAAGCGCGGCATCGATCCGCTGAGCGAAGATAAGCCCCGCCTCGGTCGCGACCATGCCGCGCGGCTGCCGTTCGAAGAAGGGCAGTCCGCATTGGGCCTCAAGCTTGGCGATGGCCTGGGTTATCGCCGGCTGACTGATGCTGATCGCCTGCGCAGCCGCCGAAATGCTCCCCAGCCGCGCCACTACCGACAGGGCGCGAAGGTGACGAAGATTGATGTCCCAGATCGGCGGCATGGGAAAAGATTAGCAGCACCTTATACCTTCTGCATAGTTCCAACTTGTTCGCGGCACACGCGCCACCTAGGCAGAAATCCCGCCAGACAGCCGTGCTTGGAGCCCGCTGCCGGGGCAAGTTTCACCCAGGGTCATCGACCCGCAGCTTATATGAGACCGGCATGAGCGGGATCGTTGTCCAGAATGTCGCCCGCGCCGCGGCCGAGGTGATCGCCGACCTTGAGGCCTGCGGGGTTTCCACTGTCCATGAAGCGCAGGAACGCACCGGGCTGCTGGCATCCTACATGCGCCCGATCTATTCCGGCGCGCGGATTGCCGGGAGCGCCGTCACCATCTCCGCGCCTCCGGGCGACAACTGGATGGTGCATGTCGCGATCGAACAGCTTCAGGCAGGCGACATCCTCGTGATCGCCCCGACCTCGCCGTGCGAGGATGGCTATTTCGGCGATCTGCTGGCGACCTCGGCGCAGGCGCGCGGGTGCAAGGGGCTGATCATCAACGCCGGGGTGCGCGATGTGCGCGACCTCAAGGAAATGGACTTTCCGGTGTGGTCCAAGGCGGTGTTTGCGCAAGGCACGATCAAGGCCTCATTGGGCTCGGTCAATGTTCCGGTGATCTGCGCCGGGGCGGCGATCAATGCGGGCGATGTGATCGTCGCCGATGATGACGGCGTGGTGGTGGTGCCGCGCGCCGAGGCCGAAGCGGTTGCCCGCAAGGCGAAGGAGCGCGAGGCCAACGAAGCGGCCAAGCGCGCAAGGCTGGCCAACGGCGAACTCGGGCTCGACATCTACCAGATGCGCGAAAAGCTCGCGGACATGGGCCTCAGATACGTATGATGTCCGCGCCCGTCATGTGGATGCGGGGGGGGACGTCGAAGGGCGGCTATTTCCTCAAGGATGATCTGCCCGCCCACACTGCGGCGCGCGATGCCTTTCTGCTGCGGGCGATGGGCTCGCCCGATCGCTTGCAGATCGATGGCATGGGCGGCGCCGATCCGCTGACCAGCAAGGTCGCGGTTGTATCGAAATCGCAGCGGCCCGGCGTGGATGTCGATTATCTGTTCCTTCAGGTCTTCGTCGATCAGGCGCTGGTCAGCGACGCGCAGAACTGCGGCAATATCCTCGCCGGTGTCGGCCCCTTTGCGATCGAGCGCGGACTGGTCGCTGCTGCGGATGGCGAAACCCGGGTGACGATCTTCATGGAGAACACCGGCCAGATCGCGGTCGCCACGGTGTGCACGCCGGGCGGCGCGGTCAGCTATGCCGGAGATGCGCGGATCGATGGTGTGCCGGGCAGCCATGCGCCGGTCCCGCTGGAATTCCGCGACACCGCCGGCTCATCCTGCGGCGCGCTGCTGCCCACCGGGCATGCTGTCGATGTGGTCGAAGGCGTGCCGGTCACCCTGATCGACAATGGGATGCCCTGCGTCGTGATGCAGGCCGCCGACCTCGGCATCACCGGCTATGAGGACCGCGACTGGCTGGATGGCAATGCCGAGCTCAAGGCGCGGATCGAAGCGATCCGGCTGGCGGTGGGCGAGCGCATGAACCTTGGCGATGTGCAGGACAAATCGGTGCCCAAGATAATGCTGGTGGCCCCGCCCCGCAACGACGGCGCGATCACCGTGCGCAGCTTCATCCCGCACCGTGCCCACGCCACGATTGGCGTGCTGGGCGCGGTCAGCGTCGCCACCGCCTGCCTGATTCTCGGATCGCCCGCCGCTGCCGTAGCGTCGATCCCGCCGGGCGCGCGCAAGCTGCTGTCGGTGGAACATCCCACTGGCGAGATGAGCTGCGTGCTGGAAACCGATGAGGCCGGCGCGGTGGTCTCGGCCGCGTTGCTGCGCACCGCGCGCAAGCTGATGGACGGAACCGTATTCGCATGACCGAGCCTGCCATCCCCTCGCGGATCGTAAGCTGGCATCCCAGCCCCTCGCGCCCGCGCTTCACCCCGCCGCCGGGCGCGGTGGACGCGCATTGCCATGTGTTCGGGCCGATGGCGCAGTTTCCGTTCAGCGCGAAGGCCAAGTACCTGCCCGAGGATGCCGATGCCGCCGCGCTGTTCGCCTTGCGCGATCATCTCGGCTTTGCCCGCAACGTGATCGTTCAGGCGAGCTGCCACGGGACCAACAACGCCGCCACGCTCCACACCATCGCGCAAAGCGGCGGCATGGCGCGCGGGGTGGCGGTGGTCGATCCGGCGATTTCGGACGAGGAACTCGCCGCGTTGCATCAAGGCGGCATTCGCGGGGTGCGGTTCAATTTTCTCAAGCGGCTGGTCGATGATGCGCCCAAGGACAAGTTCCTCGATGTCGCCGCGCGCCTTCCTGCAGGGTGGCATGTGGTGATCTATTTCGAGGCCGATATCCTTGAAGAGATGCGCGACTTCATCGCCGCGATTCCCGTGCCGGTGGTGGTCGATCACATGGGCCGCCCCGATGTGTCCCAAGGCCCCGAGGGTGCAGATATGCGCGCCTTCCGCCGTCTGCTCGATAGCCGCGATGACATCTGGTTCAAGGCGACCTGCCCCGACCGGCTCGATCCGTCCGGCGATCCGTGGGAGGACTTCGTGACCGCCGTACGCCCGCTGGTCGAGGATTATCCCGACCGCGTGCTGTGGGGCACCGATTGGCCGCACCCCAACATGCAGGACGACCCGCCCGATGATGGCCATCTGGTCGACATCATCCCCCGCATTGCTCCCACCCCCGAGCTTCAGCGCAAGCTGCTGATCGATAATCCCATGCGGCTCTACTGGGCCGATTGAAACGCCCCTTTCCCCCGATCCCGAACCAAGGACTGCAAGCATGACCACCGAACGTGCCGAAGAAGATACCGTTGCTTACACCGTCGAGAACGACATCGCCTGGGTGAAGTTCAACCGCCCGGAAAAGCGCAACTGCATGAGCCCCAAGCTCAACCGCCAGATGAAAAAGGTGCTCGAAGAGCTGGAATTCCGTGACGACGTGAAGGTGCTGGTGCTGACCGGCGAAGGCCAGGCGTGGTCGGCGGGCATGGATTTGCAGGAGTATTTCCGCGAAAACGAAGCCAAGGGCCTTGGCGCGGTGCGCAAGGCGCAGCGCGAAAGCTACGGCTGGTTCGAGCGCCTGCGCTGGTACGAAAAGCCCACCATCGCGATGATCAACGGGTGGTGCTTTGGCGGCGGCTATGGCCCGCTGTTCGGCTGCGATATTGCCATCGCTTCGGAAGACGCACAGTTCGGCCTGTCGGAGATCAACTGGGGCATTCTGCCGGGCGGCGGCGCGTCCAAGGTGGCGCAGGAACTGATGCCGTTCCGCAAGGCGATGTATCACGCGATGATGGGCGAAAACCTGACCGGCAAGCAGGCCGAGGAACAGGGCCTGATCACCGAAGCCGTCCCCGCCGACCAGCTGCTCGCCCGCGTCACCGCAATCGCCGAAGCGCTCAAGAAGAAGGATGGCCACGCCCTGCGCGCCACCAAGTGGACGATGCGCCGGATGGTCGACATGACCTATGACAATGGCCTGGAATACCAGATCCGCGCGCAGGAAGCCCTGCACTCCTTCGGCGGGGCCGAAGCCCGGCGCGAGGCGACCCGGCAGTTCCTTGACGAAAAGTCGTTCAAGCCGGGCCTTGGCACCTTCGACACCAGCAAGATCAACTCCTGACCCCTTCCCCTTCCGCCGGATGCGTTCCGGCGGAAGGGGCCGTCCAGCCAAGGAAGCAACAGCCATGATCCAGTGCGATCCCGTCGCGACCCATGCGCGGTTCAACCCCCGCGCTCGCGCGCTGGTCGATCTCGAATCCGGCCGGTCGTGGAACTATGCCGCGCTCGACCGGGCGGTGGACCGGCTGGCGGCGTGGCTGGTCGGGGAGTATGGCCCGGGAAGCGCGCAGCGGGTCGCAACGCTGGCGCGCAACTGTGCTGAAATGCTGATCCTGCAATTGGCCTGCGTGCGGGCGGGCTGCATCTTCGTGCCGTTCAACTGGCGGCTGGCCGCGCCCGAGATCGAGGCGCTGGCGGGCGATGCCGAGCCCGCGCTGGTGTTCCACGATCCCGAATTCGCTGCGCCTGCCGCCGCCGCGCGAGCATTGCCGATCGCCGGGATGCTCGCCTTGGGCGAAGATGGCGCCGTGCCCCCCGCCGCCGCCCGGCGCGGCTTTGCCGAAACCACGACGCTGCTCTACACCTCGGGCACCAGCGGGCGGCCCAAGGGGGTGATGCTGTCCGAGCAGACCGCGTTCTGGGGCTGCACCAACTTCATCCATGGCAATGACGTGACGATGCACAGCGTGTTCCTGTGCGACATGCCGCTGTTCCACACCGCCGGCCTGTTTGCCGCCACCCGGGTGCCGATTCTGGCGGGCGGAGCCGTGCTGATCAGCCGCGGGTTCGATCCGCAACTGACGCTCGAACGCCTGACCGATCCGGCGCTCAAGGTGACGCATTATTTCTCGGTCCCGCAGATGGCGGCAACCTTGTGGAACCAGCCCTGCTTCAAGCCCGAAAGCCTGCGCGGACTGGTGGGCTGGGCGATCGGCGGCGCACCCAATCCCAAGGCCCAGACGGAACGCTTCACCGCCGCCGGGATCCGCATCACCGAAGGTTTCGGCATGACCGAGACGGGATCGAATTTCGGGATGCCCACCCATGATCCGGCGCTGCTACTGACCAAGGCCGGCAGCTGCGGCCTGCCGTTCCTCACGGTCGAGGCGCGGATCGTCGATGAAAACGGGAACGACGTGCCCGACGGCGAGTGCGGTGAATTGTGGGTGCGCGGGCCTTCGGTCACGGCAGGTTACTGGAACCAGCCGGAAATCACCGCCAAGACCTTCCGCGATGGCTGGTTCATGACCGGCGATGCAGCGATGCAGGACAGCGACGGGTTCTTCTACATCGTCGATCGCAAGAAGGACATGTTCATCTCCGGCGGCGAGAATGTCTATCCGGCCGAAGTCGAAGCCGCGATTGCCGAACTCGCCGCGGTTGGCGAATGCGCCGTGGTCGGCGTGCCGGATGAACGCTGGGGCGAAGTCGGGCGGGTCTATGTGATCCCGGTCCCCGGCCGCACCATCACCGCTGATGAAATCCTACGCCACTGCGAAAAGCGGCTCGCCAAATTCAAGGTGCCCAAGACTGCGGTGATCACCGACAGCATCCCGCGCACCGCTTCGGGCAAGGTGCAAAAGCATGTGCTGCGCGCCCAGGCGATCAGCGAGATCGGGGCCCTCTGAAACCTGCCCTTCCCCTGCCTCACCAGTGCCCAGCGCGCCCGGGCAGGGTTTCGGCGAGAAACTCCACCCACGCGCGCACCTTGGCGGTGGGCTGGCGTTCGGGGTGGCGGATGGTCTGGACCCAGCCGATTTCCATGCACGGTTGATCCAGCGTCAGATCGACCAGCTCAGCCCGCGCCAGCGCATCGGCGACAATGTAGCGCGGACCATAGACCAGCCCCGCCCCGGCGATCGCGGCGCGCACCAGCGCCTCGCCATTATTGGCATGGAGTGTGCCCTGCACCGGCACCTTGTGTTCGCCCTTGAGGCCGAAGCTCCAGAATGCGGTGCCGGCCTGCGCAACCATGGTGTAACCCAGACAATTGTGGTGAACGAGATCGCTGATGCGCGAAGGCGTGCCGCAGCGCTGCAGGTAATCGGGCGAAGCGCACAGCGCCGCACGCATCGGTACCAGTTTGCGGCTGATGAGACTGCTGTCGGCGGGCCGACCAATCCTGACCGCGACATCCCAGCGTTCTTCCAGCAGATCGACATAACGATCCGTGAACCCGAATTCGACCTTGAGATCGGGGTAACGCTGCTGGAACAGCGGCATCAGCGAGGGCAGGTGCAGCACGCCGAAGGTCGCCGGCGCGCTCACCCGCAACAGACCCGATACCGCGACCGCGCGGGCAGCGGCCTGGGCTTCGGCTTCGGCGATATCGGTCAGGATGTGGCCAATCCGGTCAAGATAGTCCGCGCCCGCCTCGGTCAGGGACAGCCGCCGCGTGCTGCGATGCAGGAGGGTCGTCCCGAGCCGCGCTTCGAGCGCATCAATATGCTTGCCGGCCATCGCGGGCGACATGCGCAAGCGCCGGGCGGCCGCCGAAATGCCGCCAAGCCTGACCGCATTTGTAAAGACCTCCATCCCGGTAAGCCGATCCGCCATCATTTCATCCTATGAGTGAGAACTGCTTATCACGAGAGCATGATTAAATACTCAGGATGCAAGATGTAAAGCCCGCGCATCACCCCTGCGGTCTGCGTCGCCATCAGACGCGGACCGCGACCACAGGACACGCAACATATGACTATCGCCGTTACCGGAGCCACAGGCCAGCTCGGTCGTCTCGTGATCGATGGGCTGAAGGAGCAGATCGCCCCCGAGCAGATCGTCGCCCTCGCCCGCAATCCCGAAAAGGCCGCCGATCTTGGCGTGGGGTCGCGCGGCTTTGATTATGGCCAGCCCGATCAGCTTGTCGCCGCGCTCGACGGGGTGACCCGCCTGCTGCTGATCTCGTCGAGCGAGATCGGTCAGCGCGCGGTGCAGCACCGCAATGTCATCGATGCTGCAAAGCAGGCCGGGGTCGGCCACATCGTCTACACCAGCCTGCTCCACGCCGATCGCAGCCCGATCAGTCTGGGGCAGGAACACCGCGCAACAGAGGCTGACCTGCTTGCCTCCGGCCTTGCCGTGACGATCCTGCGCAATGGCTGGTATTTTGAAAACTACACCGCATCGATCCCGGCTGCGCTGGCCAATGGCGCCTTTGTCGGCTGTGCCGGCGAGGGCCAGCTCTCGCTCGCCACCCGCGCCGATTATGCCGCCGCCGCAGTCGCGGTGCTGACCGGCGAGGGCCATGCCGGCAAGACCTATGAACTGGCTGGCGATGTTGCCATCACCCTTGCCGATCTGGCGGCCGAATTGTCGCGGCAGACCGGGAACACCCTTCCCTATGTCAACCTGCCCGAAGCCGAATTCGCCGCGACCCTCAAGGGCGCGGGCCTGCCCGATGTCTTCGCCGAAGGCTTGGCGCGCTGGGATGTCGATGCCTCCAACGGGGCGCTGTTCGATGATGGCCGCGCACTTTCGGCCCTAATCGGACGCCGGACCACCTCGCTTGAGGAGGCGATCTACCACGCCTTAGCATGACCGCCGTGCTCAGCTGTGGGCCAGGTTAATGAGCTGGCGCTTCTGCTCGCATCAATGCCAACAGAAGCGCCATCGGTCCCCCTGGGCTTTGAAGTTTAGCGAGAGTCTAGCACCGTAAGTCCGCGGCGGGCGCAACGCAGCCACTGGGAAACCGAGGATAGGGCGAGTCCCCGCTCGCTCCAGCACGCGTTCGCCGGTGATGTTGTTGACGAAGTCATTCTGGCTCCACGCCTTACGGTCGAGACGACAATGACCCGCCATATCGCCGAAGGTCTGGCGGTGGTGAGGGTTTCGAGTCTGTCGTTTGCGTGTGCGACATGGACCGATCAGCTTACTGGCCGGGCCGAGAGGCTCACAATGCTGCATTTGCCATCTTCGGATGGGGCAGCAGTTATTGGTGCGCTAATCAGTCGCCCCGAGGTATCCCAGCTGCCCCGCCTTGAAAATCGTCTGCGCGCGGTTGACGCTGTTCAGCTTATCCGCTGCACGATGGATGTGGTAGCGGATCGTGGCGTGCGACCGGTTGAGGATCATGGCGATCTCGATGTCGGTCTTGCCGATCGCCGCTAGGCGCAGGCAATCGACCTCGCGCTTGGAAAGCATGCAGTCGGAGGGGATCCGGCGCTTGGTGCGGTTGGCCTGCACATAGCCCGCCACAAAACAGCGGGTGACTGTCGCGAACAAGGCGCCATGTTCCGCAAATTCGGCCGAAAGGTCTTCCTTGTTGCGGTCCATCGAGACGAAGCTCGATGCCGAAATCTGACCAAAGGGCAGGTGCACCGGGATGACAATCGCCGCCTTGCACGACACGCGCTTTTCGAAATCGGCGAGACAGATTTCTTCCAGATAGTGGTTGCGCCATCTGGTTTTGAAGCCTCGGGCATTGACCCAGAAAGGCTCGCTTTCATAGCGGCACGCGCGCGGCAGGGGCGAATGCAGCGCAAGGCGGTGATCGTCCCACCACGCCGCGCCGTTATCGAGCCAGTGGAAGATATCGGGATTGAGAATGGTCCCTTCTGCATCGACCATCGGTTCCTTGGAAGAAATGTCGTCGCACACCGCGATCTGCATGCCGCGTTCTTGGGCGATCCGGGACAGATTGACCGCGGCATCGTGGATGTCTTCCGGGCAGGTAATGGTCACGGAATCGAGCAGCTGTCCGAGGGTCCCGCGGATCTGAGGCGTGCGCAATTCGACAACATTTGTAGCCATCATGGGCCGAGCTCCTTTCGTTTGCTTAATCAGTCGACACAGTCCCGCAGCCTTCTTTTCGATTGCTATCCGGCCTTGATCGGCACAGCGCGGGTGTTCATCCCTTCATCCTGACGCATGGCAAGATCACTCGCCGCTGCCCTTTGATCCGGGCGACCAGTCATGACGACTGGCCCATTGCGACATTGTCTCAAATTGAATGTCGGGCAGACGGTTTTGCACTTGCGCGAAATCGACCTCGAACGGCTTGGTCGGCGCGCTGTTGTTGTAGACGTAAAAGTCCCTGATATAATTTGCGAAAATCTGCTTTCGTTCGGCCGGGACCGCATCGCCCAATCCGGCGGCCAGCATCGCGCCGAATTCTTCGGGAGAGGCAGGGTCATAGTTGATGGTGCGGCCGCAAGCCTGGCTGAGGATTTCGCAGACCTGCATCGGGCTGAGCCGCTCCGGCCCGCCGATATTCATCCACGAACCTTCAAAATCCGGGCGGTCGAGCGAATGGACCATGACTTTGCCGACATCATCCAGACTGATCCAGTTGGCCCGCAGCGATGGCCCGTGCGGATAGTGGAAGCGGTTCTCATCGACGATGTGGCGCTTGGCCCAATTGGTCTGGAGATTGTCCATGAACAGGACGCTGCCGAAAACGGTCGCAGGCGCGCCGGTGCGGAACAATGCGTTGATGATGGCCGTGTTGTCGCCATAGCTGAACGGATCGCCCGGCTTGTCGGGGATCCAGGTCGCGGTGTTGTAAACCACGCGCCTGACATTGAGCGCCTTGGCGGCCCGCCCGATCGCGCTGAGCATCTCCACCCGGTACGGCCTGAGCGGGACGGGGTGATTGACGAGGATATAGTCGCTCCCCTCGAAGGCGGGCAGCAAACTGGGTTCGTCAAGCAGGTCAGCGGGACGAAAATCAACCTGCGGAAACAGCACATCGAGCGTTTCGGAGCGATGACGCGAAATGGCGCGCACATCATGCCCGGCGGCGAGCGCCTGCCGGATCTGCGCCAGACCTTGCACACCATTGGCGCCCACGACTGATATGAGACCCATCGACTATTTCTCCCCTCTCGTTCTCATCCCTGCTGGTCCGGCAGGCCTGTGGCCCAGTGCACGGCGCGGCTCAGGATTGTGCGATATTCAGGCACATCCCAGCTGCCCCGGTCAACCGTCGGCCAGAAATCGACCAGCGGACGCATGTCATGATGGCTCCGGCAATGGCCGAGCGTGCAATAGACCACCTCGCCTTTGCCAAGGTGCCGGCGATAGAGCACGGGGTGCCGCGCCAGGGGCCAGACATTCTCCTCAAACCCGTCAGCCCGGCCCTCGAAACAGGTATCAAGCAGAATATCGAGATCGGCGTGCTGTTCGAGCAGGTATAGCTCATCATCGACCTCGAAGGGCGCGATGCCCGCAACCAGCGGGTCATCCGGGCAGGCGACATCGACGCGATAGGGGGCAATCGGCGGGTGCGCGACAAAGGTCGTCCCCAGCGTCTCCATGAACAGCGGGGCGAGCCGGGGAGAGGCAACCTTGCCATTGTCCAGAAAGGCGATGAGCGAGTTTGTTCCGTGCAGCGCCAGCCAGCGACCGCCATTGGCGACAAAGTCCCGCAAAGCCCGCTGCCCGGCGATTGATGGCGCCACGTCGCAGGTATAGCTGATCAGAAAATCGCAATCTGCCAGCCGCTGGTAATGATCGTAATCCGCAAAGCACTCGGCCGTGATCCGGTCATCGCGGCGCAGCAAGGCCAGCAGTTCGCTGCGGGCAAACTCCATGTCATGGAACTTGCCGCCGACAACCAGCATCCCGCGCGCGCTGTCAGCTCCGGTTCTTGGCAAGACGCTCTCCCCTCATCGGCACCGGGTCACGCTGTCAGACGTGCAGGTTGTTCTTCAATCTCCGGGCGCAGGCGCGCGGCTGGGCTCACGCCGCCTTGTCGCCCGATCATCCGGCGCTTGAAATCGTGGCACCATATAATTCTGATGCGCGTGATGGATTATGACCCGAGCCAGATCAACTTAGAAATTGCATCACGTGTTATTTTTTGATAATCCGAGCCGATGGAGAGACATTTGCCCTTTGGGCTGAAGAGTGATCAGGACACTCTTTCGCTGCTGTTTGACGCGGTTACGGGTGCACTGCGGGACCATGAGGAATCGCCGGAAATGTTGCGGCAGATCCTGTGGCGGGAAATCGGAATCGGCGGAGCGACCATCGCCGAGGCGCAGGGCGGAATCGGCGGTTCCGCTGGCGAAACCTGGGTCATCATGGAAGCGCTGGGGCGAAGCGTGGCCTGGACGCCCTATCTGCCGTCATCGGTGCTGGGGGCGGGCGCTCTCAAGCTGGGCGGCGGGCCCATGGCAGATGCGCTGCTGCCCCGGATCAGTGCCGGAGAGGTGCTGACGTGTCTGGCCTATCTGGAACCGGCCCGCCGCAACGCCGCTGATCCTGTCACAACCATTGCGGTGCCATCGCCCGATGGGTTCGTGGTCAATGGCACCAAGGTCGGCGTCCTCGGGGTGGGCCTTGCCGACTATATGGTTTTCTCCGCGATCGTGCCGGACCTTGGCACCACATTGTTCTGCATCGAAACCTCCCGGCCCGGCCTCGAGGCGGCCTCCTATGCCACGCTCGATGGCGGCGAGGCAGCCGACATTGATCTGCGCGATGTGCAAGTCACCAGCGATCATGTGATCGGGCCGGTTGGCGGCGGGCAGCCGATGCTGGACCGGCTGATCGATGAAGGCACCGCAGCCTTGTGCGCTGCGGCCTGCGGCACCATGCGCACAATGATCGAGCAAACTGTCGCCTATTGCAGCCAGCGCCAGCAGTTCGGCAAGGCGCTGGTCGATTTCCAGGTGCTCAGGCACCGGCTGGTCGACATGCACATCGCTGCCGAACAGGCTGCCAGCCTTTCGCAATTGGCCTTTGCCAAGCTCGATGCGCCCGAGGCTGAGCGTCAGGAAGCGGTATCGGGCGCCAAATATCTCGTCGCCGAAGCCTGCCGGATGGTGTCCCAGGGGGCCGTGCAATTGCATGGCGGCATCGGTACAACCGAAGAACTGGCGATCGGCCGGTTCTTCAAGCGCGCCTTGATGCTCGAACATCTGTTCGGCGGTGCATCCTATCATCTTGATCGGTATCGCCTCGCCCAGCCATGGGCCCTGGACCACGATGCCCCAGCACAAGAGGTGGCAGAGGTGGTGTGTCCATGAGCAACCCCGGAACTGACAGCCCGGAAACCGGAATAGAGCGCCAGCAGCGCATTGCGCGCGGCATTCAGCGCCGTCTGGTGGAGCATATCCGCAACGCCAGCACCGATCTGAACCCCGGCCCGGCCCGCAATGATGCCGCCACCTATACCAGCCAGGACTGGTATGAACGCGAGCAGCAACAGGTATTCACCCGGCTGCCGCTGCTGGTCGGCATGAGCCGCGATCTGCCGGAACCGGGATCCAAGTTGCTGTTCGAGGCGGCCGGGCCGTCAATTGTCGTGGTGCGCACGCAGCAGGGCCTGATCAAGGCCTATCTCAACATGTGCACCCACCGTGCCGCCCAGCTGGTGACCCAATGCACCACCGCCAAGCGCATGACCTGCGGCTTCCATGGCTGGACCTTCGATCTGGACGGCGATCTGATCGCCCAACCCGGCGGCAAACGCGGCTTTGACGGCATCGACAAGGCGCAGTTCCGGCTGATCGAAGTCCCGGCAGAGGAATGGCATGGCCTGATCTTCGTCATCGCCCGGCCCGGTACGCGCGATGATATTGATGTGGCGTCCTTTCTTGGCGGTTTCGCGCCGGAACTTGCCCAGATGGGATTTGAACGGGCCAACCCGATCAAGGCCACCCGCCTCGATGTCGCGGCCAACTGGAAATACGCCTATGACACCTATGGCGAGGGCTATCATTTCTCCACGCTGCACCCCACCACAATCGCCCGCACGGCGCATAATGACATGGTCGTGCACGACAAATTCGGTCTGCACGCGCGGATCAACTTTCCCTATCGCGATCAGGATGCCTATGCCGACAAGCCCGAGGACCAGTGGACCCCGCGCCCCTATGGCGGCGTGCACCTGCTGTTTCCCAACACGGTGATCAACGTCTCGTCCATGGGGCCGGGACAGGTGTTCAGCATCTATCGGATCTTCCCCGATGGCGGCCCGCATCAGGCATTTTCGCTGATGGCAGCCTACCGCTCGGGCGAGGTCGCCGATGATGTCGACATAAAGCCGTGGGAGGAATTCCACGACTTCATCATGAACGTGGTCGCGACCGAGGATTACAGCGTTTCCGCCAGCGGGCAGCGCAACCTGCGCTACGCGCCGGAAGGCTTCCTGCTGACCTATGGGGCGAACGAAGGCGTCCTTCAGGACTTCCACCGCCACCTTGCCGAGATCATCGGCCAAGGCGGCTGACGCCTGCACGTACCGAATGGGGAGAGGGCCATGATGTACATTCAATCGACAATCGAGGTCAGGCCCGAACATGCCGAGGCGTTCAAGGCGGTGATGGCCGATGTCGTCGCCTGCCAGGAAGCGCAGGGCTGGCGCCTCGCGGCCGCCTTTGTCCAGCTTACCGGAATCCTGCACACCTATGTCGATCTGTGGGAGTGCAACGACGCAGCCCATTACCAGAGCGCGCTGGCCGGTCTGCGATCCCATCCCGATTTTGACCGGATCCGGGCAGAACTGGCCAAGGCCATTATTCGCGAAACCATCGTTCTGGGGGCTCCGGTCTCCTATGCCCCGGCGGCATGAAGCCGATTTACCCGAACAAAAACAACAGAAGGAACCAGCATGCCACTCGTTACCGTAGTGGGGGCCAGCGGTCGCCAGGGGCTTGCCCAGTTATCGCAACTCAAGGCCGCCGGATATGAAGTGCGCGCCATATCGCGCAAGGCCGATGCCCTGAAGAACACTCCGTTTGCCGATGTCGAGGTGCGAACCGCCGACCTGTTCGATCCTGCCACCCTGGCGCCTGCCTTTGAAGGGTCGGACGCGATCTTCTTCAACCACCCCGTCCAGGCCAGAGCGCAGCGGGCGGACCTTGCCGAGGCGGTTGGCAAGGCCGGGGCCGCCGTGGGCGTCAGCCGGCTGGTATGGAGCACCTCAAGCTGGATACCTGATCGCCCCGGCGACCCGTTCACTTATGGATGGAACACAGAGGCGATCAACCGGCTGTGGCGCACAGGCGTGCCCGCCACGGTGTTTGGCAGCGTGCTGTTCATGGACAATCTTCTAACCAATTGGGTTCGCCCCAAGCTGTTGCAGGATGGCGTGTTCGTCTATCCGCACGGCCCCAAGGTGCGCGCCAACTGGATCAGCCTGGATGATGTCGCAAGGATCATGATCGCCGCGCTCGACCGGCCTGATTTTGAAGGCAGCTGGATGAACATCGGCGGGCCCGAAGCGCTGCAAGGCCCGGATGTCGCCGCCGCGCTGAGCGAGGCGCTGGACCGCGAAATCCGCTTCGAATATTCGGCCCCGGCAGAATTCGGGCGTGACCTCGCGCTGGCCTTTGGCGATTCCATGCCGGCCGAACGCCGCGATCAGTTCGCCAAGGATATTGAGGCATTCTACATCTACAACAATGAATCGCCGACCCGTCCGTTCGAGGTTGATGTCGATTATCAACGCTCGCGGCTGCCCGGTTTTGAACCGGAACGGTTGGTGGATTGGGCGCGTCGGCAGGACTGGACTGACGAAGCCTATCGTCCATCGGGAGGCTGATCATGCTGCTGCCTCAGGAACTGGGCTGGGTCGCGCTGGTCAGCGGCTTGAGTGTGCTGGTCTATTATCTGACCCTGCTCAACGCGGGGCTGGGGCGCATCAGGTACAAGATCCCCGCGCCTTCGCATGATGGGCCGGAAGATTATGTGCGGCGGGTGCGCGCGCACATGAACACGATGGAGCATCTGGTGATGTTTCTGCCTTCCATGTGGACATTCGCGCTGCTGGTGTCGCCGTTCTGGGCGGCGCTGCTGGGAGCGATCTGGCCGGTGGGCAGGCTCTGGTACATGTTCGGCTATACCCGCTCTGCCGAAGGGCGACGGCCCGGGCTCTATATCACCATGCCCAGCATCTACATCTTCATCATCGGCTCGATCATCGGGGCCGTGCATCTGATTGCAAAGGGATAATCCGTGCAGCCCACCCAACCGCTCATCCTTGAAAGTCACACCGAGGGTGTGACCATCCTGACGCTCAACCGCCCCGAAGCGCGCAACCCGATTTCCGACGACGACATGATCGATGCGCTGACCGGTGCATTGGCGCGGCTGGATGCGGACCCTGCGATCAGGGCGATCATCCTGACCGGCGCGGGCAGCGCCTTTTCGGCGGGCGGCAACCTCAAGACCATGGGCAAGCCCGGCGGCCTTGGCGGTGAAAGCCCGGCGCGCACCCGCGAACAATATCGCCGCGGCATCCAGCGGCTTCCGCTGGCGTTCGAGGCGCTGGAGGTGCCGGTGATTGCCGCCGTCAACGGTCCGGCGATTGGTGCAGGCTGCGATCTGGCGTGCATGTGTGACATCCGCATCGCTTCGGAAAACGCCATATTTGCCGAGAGTTTCGTCAAGGTTGGTCTGGTCCCCGGCGATGGCGGCGCATGGCTGCTGCCGCGCGTCATCGGCTTTGCCCGCGCAACCGAAATGGTGCTGACCGGCGACAGCATCGATGCTGGTGAAGCCCTGGCAGCAGGCTTGGTATCGCGCGTGGTCTCGCCCGATCAGCTGATCGATACCGCCATGGGCCTCGCGCGCAAGATGGCCGCCAACCCTCCCGCAGTGGTCCGCATGTCGCGTCGCCTGCTGCGCGAGGCTTACGGCGCGCAATTGTCGCAGGTGCTGGAAATGTCAGCCGCGATGCAAGCGGTCGCGCACACCACCGAGGACCACCGCGAGGCCGTATCCGCGCTGCTGGAACGGCGGCAGCCGGTGTTCCGGGGACGCTGAGGGAGGATTGCCCATGACGAGCTACACCCCCACACGCCGCCCTCGTGCAGACCGGCATCCGGCCATCAGCTATGATGAAATCCTCGATTCTGATTCGCGTCTGGTCCCCGCCAGCCTGCGTGAGCAGGACACGCCCCTGATCGGTTCGGGCTCGGTCCCGGTCAGCAATTATCTGGACCCGGCCTATTTTGCCGATGAGGTCAAATATCTGTGGCCGCGCGTCTGGCAGGTTGCCTGCCGCGAGGAGGAAATTCCCAATACCGCCGATTTTGTCTTGTACGAGAATGTCGGCCTGTCGCTGATCGTCTCGCGCCAGTCGGACGGCAGCATCAAGGCGTTGCACAATAGCTGTCTGCATCGCGGGCGGCGGCTGGTGAACGAAGGCGGCTGCAAGGCGCGCTTCACCTGCCCCTATCACGGCCTGACCTGGCGCAACGACGGCGCAGCCCATGCCAATCCCATCGCCTTTGACTTTCCGCAATGGTCGCAAGGCACCCCGCCGCTGCCCGAAGCGCGGGTGGAGACATGGGGCGGCTGGGTGTTTGTCAATTGCGATCCGGGCGCGCCCAGCCTCGCTTCGGTGCTTGGCCCGATGGTGGATCATTTCTCCCCCTGGCAGCCCGAGCAGCGCTATATCGCCGTCCACGTGCGCAAGACGGTTGCGGCCAACTGGAAGCTGACTGCCGAGGCCTTCATGGAAAGCCATCACGCGCCCACCACGCACCCGCAGATCCTGCCCTACATGACCGATGTGAACTCGCAATATGATGCGATCTGCGAGCTGGTGACGCGGCAGTTTTCCGCGCAGCTGATCCCCAGCCCCTTGTCCGGGCGGGCCTATAGCGAGGAAGAGATCGTCACCACCATGCTGGGGGTCGGCTCGCGCCTGAAGGGCGCCGTGGGGGAAGCAGCGCTGGCAATTCCTGAAGGCTCGACGGCTCGCCAGCATGTCTCACAGGTCATGCGCGGCATTCTGAATGCCGAAGACGGACAGGATTACGCCGGCTTTTGCGATGCCGAGATGGTCGATGCCCTGCTGTACAACCTGTTCCCGCACATGAGCTTCTGGGGCGGAGCCATGCCGTCGCTCAACTATGTCTGGCGTCCCAACGGGATGGACCCGGCGACATCGATCATGGACGTGTACATGCTGCGGCGGGTGCCGCCGTCAGGGCGCCCCAAGCCTGCCGTGCGGGTTGATGTTCCGGTGGACGAGACCTTCGCCAGCGCCTGCGAACGGTCGGGCATGTCGGCGGGCCTGGCCAAGGTGCTCGATCAGGACATGACCAACCTGCCGCAGGTGCAGCAAGGGCTGCACGCCTCGGCCACAGGCATGGTGCAATTCAGCGCCTATACCGAAATGCGTCTGCGCCATCTGCACGCGCATATCGACGCGTTGATTGCCGATGGAAAGGCCCGCGCATGACCGGCGCGGCCCCCACCACCCTGCATCATGATGTGGCCGAGGGGGTTGCGACAATCACCCTCGACCGGCCCGATGATCTCAACGCCTTTAACTCCGCGATGATGCGCGAGGGAGTGAAAGCGCTTGTTGTGCCCAAAGCCGGGTCGCACCGAGGCGAAGATACCTTGCTTGGGCATGACCGCATCCATCTTGCCAGATATGAATGCCCGCGCAGCATCGACATCGTCATGGACGTAGGGCGCAATGCCATGAGGAAGATCAACAAACGCCAATTGCTAGCGCCGTTCTGGCGATCGCGAGGCATGACCCGGGGTTACCTCACCCGAAACGTCAATCCTGTACGGACGGCGAGAGGCGCACGGACGGGATCGGGAAGCTGGGCAGCCTTCCGGTCTTCTTGATCTGGATAAGATATTGCATGGCAGTCTCGCGCGCCTCGCCGCGAGACACGCCGCAGAGTAACAACAGCAGTGCTTCAACGATCCGGCGCAGATATTCCTCGTCACTCAGGCGGCCCATGCACCATTCGTTGATGATCGCAAAGCTGGTGTTCGAGAAGTTCAGGGCCACCTCGTCGATATCTGCCCAATCCTCGATCTGCCCGGCCTCGGCCAGGCTTTGCAGCAGCACCGTGATGCCCGTGGTGCCCAGGTTCTGGAGCACCTCCCACACATCTGCCGTCGAGGTGGGGGAAAAATAGATCGTGACCACGGCCAGCGCATAGTTTCGCGCGCGAAGGTTGCGGCTGTTGATCGCGATCGCGCGGTCAATCATGCCTTCGATCGATGTGGCCGACGTCTTGAAATTGACGTTATAGCGGATCTCGTCGAACGCTTCCTTGATCGCCAGCGCTGCGACCCGCTCCTTGGACGAAAAATGGTTATACAAGGTGCGCTGGGCGATATCGGCCTGCTTGCAAAGCTCGCGGACGCTGAAGTTGGCGAGACCTTTTTGCGCAATCAGCTTGCGGGTCTCCTTCAGGATGCGGCGGCGACGCTCCTGCATGAGCGGGCTGGAGTAGACGAGTGGATTGCCCACAGGGCTAGATTCATCGATCACAACATCCTCGATACACAATACGCCCACGATCCTAAGCAAAAAAAGCCTGTTCCGTCGAGACGGGCTGTTGCCATTGTCCTAAAAGTATATCACGTATCAATTTTGGCGAAGCTATGGTGCGAGATGGGGGACGATATGGCCGCAACCAGACCCTTCGTCCGGACGTTTCGCGTGGCAAAGCGCTGCCGCGCTTGTCGGGGAGGTGCTTATGGCAGGCGGTAGGCAACAGGCCATTCATGTCGATTTCGGCGGTGGCCCCGGAACCATGATGCAATGCTTGCCGCGCGCGCGGGAATTGGCCGCGGGCTTTGACGCCATCTGCATGGCGGCTGATGATCGGGATGGGCAAGACCCCGTCTCTCGTTGAAACCACCAACTATCAGGAACCACCAGTGATAAAGGTCGAACTTGATCTGTCGCCCGAGGACCAGCATTTTCGCGAGAGCGTGCGCGGCTTCATCCGGGATGCCTTCACCCCCGAGCTGCAACAAGCCGCCGCGCGCCAGGCCGGCGTGTTTGCCGAACCCTCGCTGGGCCGCGAATGGCAACGGCGACTGCATGCCCACGGCTGGGGCGCGCCTGGTTGGCCAAAACGGTGGGGCGGCGCCGAATTCACCCCGATCCAGCGCTATCTCTTCTCGGTGGAATGCGCGGCCGCAGGTACGCCGGTGGTGGCTGGCATGGGGCTGCTGATGTGCGGCCCGGTGCTGATGCGCTTTGGTACGCCCGAGCAGCAAGAACGGCTTCTTCCCCGCATTCCATCGATGGAGGATTATTGGTGTCAGGGTTTTTCGGAACCCGGTGCGGGCTCTGATCTGTCAGCCCTGCGCTGCCGGGCGGAGCGGATTGGCGAGGAGTACGTGATCAACGGATCGAAAATCTGGACCACGCACGCCCATGCCGCAAACTGGATTTTCATGCTCGTGCGGACCTCGAGCGAGGGCAAGCGCAAGGAAGGCATCACCTTCCTGCTGTCGCCGATGGATGCGCCGGGCATTACAGTGCGGCCGATTGCCTCAATGTCCGGTGAGCACGAGGTCAACGAAGTGTTTTTCGACAATGTCCGTGTGCCGGTTTCACTGCGCGTAGGTGAAGAAGGTCAGGGCTGGGACATCGCACAGTTTCTGCTGATGAATGAACGCGGCGGGACATCGGCGGCAGCCGCACTCAAGAATGCGCTCCACCGGACGCGCAGGATCGCCTGGCGCGAACGCGACGAGCGCGGACGACGCGCCATCGAGAATGATGATTTCCAAAGGCGGCTGGCCGCCATCGAGATCGAGATTGCGGCGGTAGAGGCGACGGAGCTGCGCACCTTGATCTGCGGCGGCCTGTCGGGCGCCGCTGGCATGGCGAGTGCGTCAATCCAGAAACTCAAGGTCAGCACCACGCTGCAACGCCTCGCCGAAATGGCGGTCGAGGCGCTGGGCCCTGCCAGCATGCGCGATTACCGCGCACAGCTTTATTGCGGCGGTCCAGACGATGGCATGGCGCACCGCGAGACGGCGGTCGCCCGCCACCTGAATGTGCGCGCCGCGACCATATTTGGCGGTGCCAGCGAGATTCAGAAGGGTATCGTGGCCCGGTCCGCACTCGGGATCTGATAACGCCTCCCAAGCGAGTGAGGCAGAAGGGCAGCGGGCGCGATACCGCCCGCTGCCCCAGCGCAGATGGCTACCTTGCCATCTTGCTGCCGGTCATGCCGGGATCACCTTCATTGCCGGCAAAACACCGCTGTCCAAAAGACGATCGGGCATTTGCCGACTTCTCTGGCAGGAGAGCGGCAAATGCCCGATTGCATGGCGAAAGGATCAGGGGGTCTGGCCTATCCGTTCAAAACCGGTCGAAGCGGAAGGTCAGCCGCAGCATCACTTCGCGGCCGCGATTGACAGCACCGATGACGTCTGCCTGACGGTTGGCAATCGCACTACCGGCCGCGCCGCCGGAGCCAGGCTGTTCGGCCGAACGCGCCACATAGAATGTGTTCGTCAGGTTGCGCCCGATCAGCGCCGCCTCCCACTTGTCATCCTCAGAGCCCAGCCGCAGGTTGGCGTCCATCAGCCAGTACCCGTCCTGCCACATCAGCGGAGCGTTGAAGGCATTGTTGAAAAAGCCGCTGCTGTAGTTGGCGTCAGTGCTGACGCCCAGCTTCAATCCGGACACGTCCGTCTCGTAATTGACGCCAATCGCGCCGCCCCATTCGGGTGCGCGCACGATCCGCTCCCCGCTCAGATCCTGCAAGGTGAAGTTTCCGCCGACGGGCGACTGGGTGCATCCCTCGGCAATCGACTGCCCCCGGAAACAGGCGAAGGAGAAGCGGTCGTAGCGCGCCTTGTTGTAAGAGATGGCGCCGCGCAGCTGAAAGCCTTCGATCGGCGTGCTCCATGAACCATCAAGTTCAACACCCCTGGAGCTTGCCTTGCCCGCATTGGTTTGCAGCACGACGACGCCCTGGGTTGCGGCCACCTGCAGGCCGCGAATGTCATAATCGAACACAGCCAGGTTCAGCCTGACCGAACGATCAAACAGGCGCGCCTTGATACCGGCTTCGAAACCCTTGGTCGTTTGCTGGTCAAAGGTGAGATCACGCCCGGTGTAGCTGGGCGACCCGTTGCCATTGAACCCGCCCGACAAGAACCCGGACCGATAGGATGCGAAAATGTTGATATCGGACGTGGCCGACCATTTGACGGTCACTTCCGGCGAGAAGTTGTCGAAGCTGACCTCAGGCCGTGCCGAAAGCTGTTCGGTGTTGAACGAGAAGGTTCTCAGCCGCTTGGTTTCGTCCGAATAGCGGCCGCCGGCAGAAATCTCGAGCGTCTCGGCAGGCCGCACGATCAATTGGCCGAAGAAGGAGAAGGCCTCACCGCGTTGGCGCAATTCGGCATCGTTGAACGGGCGGAACACACCGCCGGCGGTGATGTGGAAGTTATTGTCATAATCCGCGCGCGAGCTCTGGTAGGTCGCGCCAGCCGCGAAATTCACCATCCCGTCGAAGCTCGTCAGCAGCCGCATTTCCTGGTTGAAATCAGCATAGGTCGCGCGTTCGGGCAGGGCGAAGTAAATGCGCTGCACATCGAGGCCGGAAATGTTCGAGAGGCTGTTGGAGTTGTAATGATAATAGCCGGTAATCGAGGTCAGCGTGACATCCTCGGTCGGCTGAAAGTTCATTTCCAGCGAGCTGAGCACCTGTTTGCGGTCGCTGAACATATTGCCACCGTTGCGGGTCGGGAAGACCGCCTGGAACGCGGGGCCGGGATCGATCAGCGACGTGCGGTCGTCAGCCCGGCAATCGGCATTGGGAGAAGACAACTGGGGCAGCGGGCCGCTGCAGCCGATCAGCTGGACCTGACTTGAAGCACCCAGATCGCTGGCTTCATTATAGGCCAGCTTGAAGCGTGCATCAAAGCTGCTGCTGGGATCAAACTTCAGCGTCAGCCTTGTGGCAAATTCCTGGCCATTGGGGGAGCGGTCGAACGACTTGACCGAGCCCGGACCAGGGATGCCGGCATTGTTGATATAGCCGTTGATGTCAGAGAAATATCCGGCAATGCGGATACCCAGCGTGTCAGTAATGGGGCCCGATACGTAACCCTCCAGCCGGGTTTCATCTGCTGCAAATTCATAGCCCGACATCAGCTTGGCTTCAAAACTGGCGGTGGGATCGGCCGAGCGCAGCGAAATGATGCCGCCCGGGCTGTTCTTGCCGTAAAACAGTGCCTGCGGTCCCTTGAGGATTTCGGCGGAGGCAAGATCGAACGTGCCCAGACGGGCCACGGTGGAGCGGTTGACCTGAATCCCGTCAATGTCGAATGCCACCGCCTGATCGGCCAGCGGGTTGACGTCGGATCCTGATATGCCGCGGATTGCGATCGGCGCGCCCTGAATGCCGCCGGTATTCTCGCCGATGATCAGCAGCGGGGTGATGCGCGACAGGCCCTCGACATTGACGATGTTGCGACGCTGCAATTCCATGCCGCTGACAGCTTGCAGGACGACGGGCGCATCGAACGTGCTTTCCTTGCGCCTGCGCGCGGTAACGATGAGCTCCCCGTCACTCTGCACCTCTTCCTGTGCGGTTGGGTCGGTCGCCGACGGTTGCTGATCCTCCGCCTGCGCGAGCGCAGCAGTGGACGTTGTTGCGAACAAGGCAGTCAGCACAGTGGCTCTGATCGATTGATGGTAGCGCATTTTTCCTCCCCTCGGGCCCCGTTTTTGCCTGCTCTGGTGTCAGCGAAGCCTTTGGGGCGTCGTCCTAGCCAGGGTGTCGGTGCCGTCTGAGGACCAAAAGTAGTCTTTGTTATCTTTTTTTGCAAACTCTAACTTGCGTTGCATTTTTGAGATCAACCGCAGCCACATCAAGAGTTTGATTAAATTTCAGAATGTCTCTGGCAATCCGCGATCGACACGTTCCTTTGCTGCCGAATCTGCACTTCCGTCACGGAAGGCGGAGCATTCAACTGCCGGCCTCAATACCGGTCAGAAGGCGCAACCATGTCATCCGATCTCAAATGTAAAGCAGAGTGCAAAAGAGGCTCCGTTCGCGGGTTGATCAGCGTCTGAGCGGTTGGACGCATGACAAGCAGGTCGAGAACCCGGCCGATCAACCTATCAGCAACGGGGGCATGACGGCCTTGGGGTCGGTTTCAGAATGGCAGCTGCTAGCGAGAATGCCGTTGAAACTGTCAGGCAGGTTTGGAGCGGCGCAACACCATTGCGATCGCGCACCTCCTTCAAAGAGACCTCAGGATAGGCACCAAGGATCAGCCTGCGCTCCCTCCCCGCAAAGCGATACTTTAGCCGCCAGCTCCGATGGCCGGATTTGGCCACAAACAGATACAGCCCCTCGGAGTCGGAGAGCTTGTAATCCTTGTCTTTTGCCCTCGCCTGCCGGACGGCCATTTCGCTGAGCATCTGTGCCCCCAATCGTCGTGGACGCATACGGAAATATCGACACAAATGCCGAACATTATCTGGCGCGAAATGGCTAAAAAGCACGAAAAACAAGAGCTTTTGGACGCTTGCGGAAGGGTGTT
>JAIYAL010000202.1 GCA_027489095.1 Erythrobacteraceae bacterium | reverse complement strand
GCCGGTCGGCATAGGCCCGCGCCTCGTCCTCGGTCTCGCGCACGATCACGTGGGCGCGGTAGCCGAACTTGAGGGTGCGCCCGTAATTCGCCGCGCGCGCCTTCAAGTCGGCGATATTCTCGCGCACCTTGTCCATCGTATCGGGCCACATCAGGTAGACGTCCGCCGCCTCGGCCGCACACTCGCGCGCTTCGTGGCTGAGGCCGCCGAAGTAGAACGGCGGACACTTGCCATTGAGGGTGGTGATGCGCGGCGGATCAAGCTTCAGCTTGTAGAACTCGCCGTCGAAATCGAGGTGCTCGCCATTGAGCAGCGTGCGCACGATCTTCATGATCTCGGTGACGCGCCGATAACGCGGGGCGCTTTCGATTTTCTCGCCCGGCATGTCGGACGAGATGATGTTGACGTTCAGCCTCCCCCCGGTGCCAGCAGCGTTCGGGCCGAGGATGCGATCAAGCGTCGCGATCCGGCGCGCCAGCTGCGGCGGCCAGTCTTCACCCATGCGGGTCGCCCACAAGAGCTTGATGCGCTTCACCTGCGTTGCCACGGCTGCGGCGAAGATCGTGGTGTCAACGCCCAGCTGGTAGCCAGACGGGAGCAGGATATTGTCGAACCCGCCCTCCTCGGCCCGCATCACGATATTGCGGCAATGCTCCCAGCTGGATGCGAGATAGGGATCGGGGACGCCGAGAAATTCGTAATCGTCGTCGCACAGCGCGGAGAACCACGCGATTTCGCATTGTTGTGTCATCAGGGCAGCCTCTCTCCACGCGCGGCGACGAGCACCGCGTACCAATCTTCCCTCGTCCAGCGCACCGTCAGCGCAGCCGCGCCTTCGGCGATGCGCGCAGGCGTCTGCGAGCCGATGATCGGGATGATCCCGGCCGGGTGCGCCATCAGCCAGCTGTAGGCCGCGACCGTGCGCGAGACGCCTTGCGCCTCGGCCACGGCATCGAGCGCGGCGGCCACGGCCTTGTCCCGCGCAGTCTCCGGCGCGGCGAGACGCCCGCCGCCGAGCGGTGACCATGCCATCGGGGTGAGACCCAGCATCATCGCCTGATCAAGCTCGCCGTTTTCGAAGCAGTCGATCCGCAAGGGGCTGATCTCGGGCTGGGTCGTCACCAGCTTATGGCCGAGGAAGTGGTTCAGCGCGGCCGTTTGGGCACAGGTGAAGTTCGACACGCCAAGGCTGCGCACCTTGCCGCTCGCCACCGCATCATCAAGCACGCGGGCGACTTCCTGCGGGTGGGCGAGGATATCGGGGCGGTGGATCTGCCACAGGTCCAGGCTGCCGATCTTGAGGCGCGTCAGCGAGGCGTCGATGGCCTTCCTCAGATAGTCCGCGCTCTGGTCATAGGGCAGCGGCGGGAGGATGCCGCCCTTGGTGGCGAGCACCATGCGGCCCCGCAAGGCAGGCTCGGCGCTGAGCACATCGCCCAGCAGCGCTTCGGCATCGCCAAACCCGCCAGAACCATCGAAGCCGTAGATATCGGCAGTGTCGAGGAAGGTGATCCCGGCATCGAGCGCCGCGTGCACCAGCTTGGCCGCTTGCGCCGCAGTGCGGCCATTCTCGGCAAGGCGCCACATCCCCCAGGCGATGGGGGAGACGGCGATCCCGCTTGTCCCAAGCTGACGGGACACGGGCGGCAGGGGCAGTTCACTCATTCAGGGGTTCCTCTTTGGGTGGCCTTATCAGGGGGGCCGACCGAAGCGCGCTCCACAAGCTCGTGGGGCACGCGTTTGTGGGTAATGTCCCCGCCTGCGATCAGGATCCGGGTGGCGGTCCGCGCCAGATCGGCCATCGGCTGGCGGATGGTGGTGAGCGGCGGCCAGACCGTGCGCGCCAGCGTGGTATCATCGAAGCCCGCCACCGACAGCTCGCCCGGCACGTTGATCCCCCGGTCATGCGCAACCGCGAGCACCCCTGCGGCCATGTCATCGTTCGAAGCGAAGATCGCGGTCGGGCGGGCGGGTTGGTCGAGCAGCACCCGCGCGCCCGCCACGCCGCTTTCGAAATCGAACTCGCCGTCGACCACCAATTGCGGTTCGAACGGGATGCCGACGCGGTCCAGCGCCCTGCGGTATCCGAACAGGCGATCGTCCGACGCCATGTGGTGGGCGTCGCCCTTGATGAACCCGATCCGGCGGTGCCCGGCGTTGATCAGGTACGTGGTCATGTCGTCGGCGGCCTGCGCGTCGTCCATGAACACGCTCGACGTCAGCGCCTGGTTGGTCCCCGGCGAGATGCGGATGAAGGGCACGTCCATCGTCTCCAGCGCCCGCAGCACCGGCTCGCAATCAGTGACGGGGTAGGAGAGGATGATGCCGTCCACATGCGTCTCGCTGACGAGCCCGCGCACCTGTTCGCCCACGCGCGGATCGGCGACGTCGACCGGCTGGACGAGCAGGCGGATGCCCGCATCGTGGCACACCTCCCAGCAGCCCTTCTGGATCTGGAACATGTAGTAGGGGCCGGGATTGTCGTAGATCAGCGCGACCTGCCCCGACTTCGCGCCCGACAGGATGCGCGCCGCGACCGAGGGGCGGAAATCGAGATCGGCCATCGCCGCCTGCACCTTTTCGCGCAGGGCGTCGCTGACATAGGGGTGGCCGTTGAGCACGCGGCTCACCGTCTTGACCGCCACGCCAGCGCGGGCGGCGACATCGCGGATGTTGGCGCGGCTCACTGGCTGAGGCTTTCAAAGAGGGGCGCAAACGCACTGTCGGGGCGATAGAAGACCGGCGGCGCGCCGATGGGAGCGGGCACGTCATGCCAGCCGGGCGCGACATCCTTGCCGCTCCACAGATGCCGCCATTCTCCTGCAGGCAGATAGATCCTGCGCATCACCGCTCCTGCTTCGATCACCGGCGCCACCATCAGATCCCCGCCATAGAGGAACTGGTCCTGGATCGTGAAGGTTTCGCGGTCTTGCGGATAGTGGAGGAACAGCGCCCGCTGCGCCGGGAGCCCGGTGGCTTGCGCTTCGGCAACGAGGCGGCGCACGTAAGGCGCGAGGGCTTTATGGACGCGGCTCCAGCGGACAAAGCCTTGGGTCAGCGCAGGGCTGGAATCGATCTGCAAGTTTTCGTCCGGCCGGTTGCCCTCATGCGTGCGCATCACCGGGCTGAATGCGCCAAGTTCGTACCACCTCAGGATCAGCTCCGCGGTTCGCACATTGCCGAACAGGCTGGTGTAGCCGCCGACGTCGGAATGGCTGAAGGCATTGCCGACAAGCCCGGAAGAAAGCGCCGCGGTGATGACTGTGCCGATCCCGTCGTGGCGGCTGAAATCGACCGACTGGTCGCCTGCCCACAGCAAGGGGCAATGCGCCTGCACGCCCGTATGCCCGGCGCGCATGAACCACAGCACTTCGCCGGTCTTGCCGCGTGAGGCGACCGCGCGGGCGTTGACCTCGGCCCAGCGCACCGGCCAGCGGTTGTGCTCCTGCATCGGGTCGCCGTTGTGCAAGCGCAGGTCGGTGGGGAGGTACTCGCCGAAGTCCGCCATCCAGCCATCGAGGCCGAAGTCCAGCATCCGCTTGGCGATCACCTCCTCGGCGAACCATGCGGCGGCGGCCGGATTGGTGAAATCAACCACGCCTGCCTCAAACTCGCCGAAATCGACGAGGTAGGGCGCGTCCGAGTCCAGCCGCAGGGCGAAGAAGCCCTTGGCCGCCGCTTCTGCGAACAGCGGGCCGTCGACGGCGAGATAGGGGTTCACATAACCGAGGAAGCGGATGCCGCGCGCCTTCAATGCCGCGATGCGCGCGGGCAGATCGGGGTAGCGCGCAGGGTTCCACTGCCAGTCCCAGAACAGGCGGCGCCCGAAGCTGGTCTCGCGGATGCCGACCCAGTCCTCGCACCACAGGCCCGAAACGGCCGCGCCCGCATCGATCAGCGCCTCGAGCCGGTCGAAGCTCGCCTCCCCCTGCTTGAGGCCGACCACCGCGCCCCCAAGCGCCCAATCAGGCAGGGCATGGCGCTGGCCGAAGCGTGCGCCCAGCTGGCGGGTGAGGTCAGCGGGGGCGCCTTCGAAGAGGTCAATCGCCACCTCGCCCGACCACACGTGAATTCTCAGACGCCCCGGCTCGGTCACGTCAAACTCGGCATATTCGGCATTGGCGAGACTCAGCGCCCACCCGCCCGAACACAGCACCGTGGGTTCGGGGTAATTGGTCGTCCAGTAATCCCCGCCCGCGAAGGATCCGTCGGCGCTCGCCATGTCGGTCAGCGGGGTGCCGGGTTCACGGCCGACGCCGGGCTCGCTCGTCCATAGTGGGAAGGTGCGGCCATTGAGGACGAGGTGGCTCATCTGTTCGCCCGCGCCCCACAGCACATCGCCCTCGCCAAGCGCGAAGTCGATCGTGATCCGATCGTGCCCGGAGCGCGCCTTGACCACCAGCTGCGATGCAGCGGGCGCAAGTGTCACCGCCACTTCAGCGCTGCCATCGGCGCTGGCCAGCCGCACTGACCGGTCACTGTCGCGATTGCTGATGGTGAGTGGCCATGCGGCCACAGGCTTGTCCGTCAGGCGGAAATTGCCGCGCACCATCGCCACCGCAGGATCGCCGCAAGCCACCGAAATCGCAGGGCAATCCGGGCGATGACGCAGGATCGCGGCGCCTGCGATCCGCAAGTTCCACCCCCCCTCCATCGGCTCCAGCTGCACCACCAGGTCCCTCAATTGTCCCGCCGGGCTGGCCCTCCGCCCGTTCTGACACCGCTTGACAGAACGGGACGGAAAGCGCAACCCGACGGGCCAAAGATCGACCGCACGGGCGATGATCTTGCCAAGCCAGCCGAACGTCGCCCGAACGAAAACCGATCATGTGAAGGGGAGAGAACACCAATGCCGACCACCACCCGAATTGCGCTTAGGGCGCTTGCCATTTCCGCCAGCTCGCTGGCGCTCGCCCACACCGCGCCGGCCATGGCGCAGGTCGAGGAAATCATCGTCACCTCCCAGAGGATCGAGGAAAACGCCCAGGACGTGCCGATCGCGGTCACTGCGGTTTCAGGCGAGCAGCTCGATGCCGCGCTGGTCCGCAGCCTCGAGAACATTTCGGTGCTGGTCCCCTCGGTGAGCTTCCGCAAGGGCACCACCAGCGCCAACAACGCGATCGTGATGCGCGGCGTGGGCACGATCAGCTTCGCGATCGGCGCCGAACCTTCTGTGTCCACCGTTGTTGATGGCGTGGTGCTGAGCCGCTCGGGCCAGGCCTTCGCCGATCTCGTCGATCTTGACCGCATCGAAGTGCTGCGCGGGCCGCAGGGCACATTGTTCGGCAAGAACGCGAGCGCGGGCCTCATCAACATCGTCTCGCGCGGGGGCACCGATGACCTTGAGGTCGAGGCGCTCGCCGAATATTTCGAAGGCAATGAATACCGCATGCGCGCCGCTGTGTCGGGCCCGCTCGCGGAGAACCTGTCCGCGCGCGTGACCGGCTTCTACAGCAGCTTCGATGGCAACATCACCAATGTGAACGGCGGCCGCAACACCAAGATCAACGGCTTCGAGCGCTACGGCCTGCGCGGGATCGTCGATTATGATGACGGGTCGAGCAAGCTCCGCCTGATCGCCGATTACTTCAAGGCCAACGACGATTGCTGCGCCGACGTGACCGGCGTCAGCCGCGGCGCGGTGCTCGATGCCGAGATGGGCCTGCCGGGCGGTAACGCCAACGGCGAGAACCAGCGTTTCGTCAACCACAACACCCCCACCACCACGCAGGATCGCCAGTGGAGCCTGACGGCGAACGGTGACTTTGCCATCGGGGAAAGCCACACGCTTTCGGTGATTGCGGGCTACCGCAACTGGTTCAACGAAGAGCAGCGCGAGGCTGATTTCCTGCCGCGCGCGCTGGTTGGCGGCGGCGGGGAGAGGCAGCAGATCGACGGGGGTATCGTGCGCACCCAGCAGATCAGCCTCGAAACCCGCATCGCTTCGGATCAGAGCAAGCCCTTCTTCTACCAGTTCGGCGCCTTTGCCTGGCAGTCGAAGAACCGTCAGGACTTCAGCCGCCGCGCGATCAGCTGCGCCACCTCGACCCTGCCGGTCGCGGCCAGCGGCGGGCAGCCGTGCAACCTCACCGATACGGTCAACACGATCTTCCCCTTCGCGGTCGGCGACAGCGATGTCACGATCAAGAACTTCGCGGTGTTCGGTCAGGCGACCTACAAGTTCACCGAGCAGCTCGCGCTGATCGGCGGCCTGCGTTACACGTGGGATGACCTCAGCTTCACCCATACCCGCGCGCCGGGTGCCAATGCGACCAACGGCGCGCCTGCGACCGGCCCTGCGATCCTCAACGTCGGCGCAGGCGGCACCATCGCCACCGGCGGCAACGGCACCAACACTTCGCGCGGGTCGACCGACAACAGCAACCTTTCGGGCCGCGCGGTGCTGCAATATTCGCCGACCGAAGACGTGATGCTCTATGGCTCGTACACCCGCGGCTACAAGGGCCCGGCGCTCAACGTGTTCTTCAACCACACCGCCCCCGGCAACGCCGTTCCGCTCGACCCGGAAATCTCCGACAGCTTCGAGGTCGGCCTGAAGTCGCAGTTCCTCGACAACCGCGTGCAGTTCAACCTGGCGGCCTTCACCGTCGAGTACCGGGGGTATCAGGCCAACAACTTCTTCCTCGTCAGCGGCTCGCTGGTGTCGAACCTCACCAACGCCGGCACAATCAAGAGCGAGGGCTTCGAAGCTGATCTCTTGGTCAACCCCATCGACGGGCTCAACCTGCGCGCCAGCGCCGCCTATGCCGATGCGCGGGTCAAGCGCTTCAACCCCAACCCTGTGACCAACGCGCCCGACGCACGCAACGGCACCGTGCTGCCCTTCGCGCCCGAGTTCGTCTACACGCTGGGGGCGGATTACACGACCGACCTCGGCGATGCTGCGGTGCTGTACCTCAACACCGATTACCGCCACACCAGCACCCAGTATTCGGACCTCGGCCAGGCGGCTGCGACCCGGATCGCACCTTACGGGATGTGGAACGCCTCGATCGGGGTTTCGGACATGGACGACAAGTACCGCGTCACCTTCCACATCCGCAACATCACCGACGACAGCTACGTGCTGTCCAACCTCGGCAACCAGCTGCGGCTCCAGATCCCGCGTGATGCGGACCGCTATGTCGGGGTGAGCCTGCGCGCCCGGATGTGATCCGCGCCGTGACGCTGTGAAAGCAAAGCGAGGGGCCGCCGGAGCGATCCGGCGGCCCTTTGTGTCTTTGCCCTTCGCCCTTCCCTGCCCGGCCCTCGCGCCCTAGGAACCTCCCGATGGCCGCTGAACCTGCCTCCGCACTCTCCGCCCCCCTCGCTGGCCGCTTGCGCTGGTCGCTGTTCACGGTGCTGTGCATCGCGGGCGTGTTCAACGCGATGGACCGCCCGATCATCGCCATCCTGAAGCCCGACATGATGAAGGACTTCGGCTGGAGTGACAGCGACTTTGGCGATCTGGCCGCAGTCACCCAGTTCTCCGCCGCCTTCGCCTTCCTCATCACCGGCTGGCTGGTCGACCGGCTTGGGGTCAACCGTTCGATGCAGGTCGGCGCGTCGGCGTGGAGCTTTGCCGCGATCGCGCACGGCTGGGCGCTCACCACCTGGCAGGTGGTTGCTGCCCGCGTCGGTCTCGGGGTGACCGAGGCGGTGCAGACCCCGCTCACCATCAAGACCGTGGCGACCTTGTTCCCGCCCGACAAACGCAGCTTCGCCTTCGGTTTTAGCACCATGCTGGCGGGCGCGGGGACGATCGCGATGCCGTTCCTGATCCCCGGCCTTGCCGCGGCGGTGGGCTGGCGCGGGGCGCTGGTGGCGGGGGGGATCGGCGGCTTCCTCTCCTTGGTGGCGTGGATGTGGCTGGCGCGCGGGATCGCGGCGCTGGGCGAGCGAACCGCGACCGAGACCACGGCCGATGCGGCCGACGGCGCCGCCTACGGCCCGATCCTGCTCGCCCGCGCAACCTGGGCGATCGTCGTCGCCAAGGCGCTCTCGGACATGACCTGGTGGTTCATCAACTTCTGGCTGGCCGACTATTACCGCAAGGAATTCGGCCTTTCGACCATCGAGCTTGCCGTGCCGCTGGCGATCGCCTTTGCCGGATCGGGCCTCGGCGCGCTGCTGGCGGGCTGGGCCTCGACCCGGCTGCTCGAAGCAGGCGTGAGCCCCAACCGGGTGCGCAAGGGCGTGATGCTGGTCTGCGCGTTGATCGTGCTGCCGCTGCCGCTGGTGCTCAGCCTCAATTCCTTCTGGCCGGTCGCGGTGATGATCGGGGTGGTGATGGCCGGACATCAGGGCTTTTCGCTCTCGATCTTCTCGACCATCACCGATGTGGTGCCGGGCGCCAAGGTCGGGCGGGTGACCGCCTTCGGCGCCTTCATGGGCAACATGGGCGGAGTGGCGATCAGCCTCGTGACGGGACGCGTGCTCGACGCCGGCTTTGGCTTCGTGCCGCTGTTCGTGTTCGCCGCCGCCTCCTACCTTGTCGCGCTGGCGTGGTTCCAGCTGCTGCTCCCGGTGATCCGCCGCCCTGAACAAGCCGCGCCCGCCGCGTTTGACTGATCGCGCGCCCGGTTGCATTGAGAAGCCCCGCGCTATAGGGCTGTGACACCGTGAGACATAAGGGCAGAATGGCAAGCGCATGAAGCGAGGCTCAGGCCCGGATTTCGAAGCCTATGCCGGCGACCTGTTCGGTGAGATGATCCTCGCCGACAGTGCCGCGGCCAGCAACGCTGCGCCTGCGGAGAAGAGGCCGCTCTCGCGCTTCGTGCCGGGCGCGGCGATCTGCGCCATCGCGGGCGCGGCTGCGGCGTGGCTTGCCCAGAATTACGGCGTCCCGGTTATCCTTGCCGGGCTTCTCATCGGCCTTGCTGTCAACTTTGCCGCGGCCGATCCGCGCACGCATGATGGCCTTGACGCCGTCTCGCGCCACGGCCTCAGAGCCGGGATCGTGCTGCTCGGCTTTCAGGTCACCGCGATGCAGGTCATGGCAATGGGCATCGTTCCCTTCCTCGGCCTTGCACTGGTGATGAGCGCTGCGCTGTTCGCCGCGCTGCTGGCGGCGCGCGTTACCGGGCAGAGCCCCGCGATCGGACTGCTCGGCGGGGGAGCGACGGCGATCTGCGGAGCCTCCGCAGCGCTCGCGCTTTACGGCGTGATCGGGCGTGAGCGGGTCGATCAGGCGCAATTCACCCTGACGCTGGTGATCCTTGCCGCGGCATCCGCCATCGCGCTGATCGCCTATCCGCCGCTGACCCAGATGCTCGGCTTCAACGATGCCCAGGCCGGGTTCCTTGTTGGCGCTTCGATCCATGACGTCGCGCAGGCGATCGGCGCCGGGTTTGCGGTGTCGGACGCGGCAGGCGCGCAGGCGACAGTGGTGAAGCTCACCCGCGTCGCGCTGCTCGCCCCGCTGGTCACCCTCGCCGCCTTGTGGATCGCCCGCGTTCAGCCACTCCCCGAAGGCGTGGGCCGCGCGCGGGTGCCGGTGCTGCCGGGCTTCATCCTCGCCTTCCTTGCGCTGGTCGGGGTGAATTCATTCGTCCCCATGCCGCCTGCGCTGGCTGGCCACGCGCTGACCCTGTCCAAGACGCTGCTGCTGCTCGCCGTCACCGCCACTGCGATGCGCACGCGCACTGACCTGCTCCTCGGCCTCGGCTGGCGCTCGGTGATGCCGGTGCTGGCCGCGACCATCGCCTCGCTGGTGGCGGCGCTGGCCTTTGCCGAGTGGGTGATCTGATGGCACCTGCGATGTTCGATCTTGCGGTGATCGGCGGCGGCGTCAACGGCGCAGGGATCGCGCGCGATGCCGCCGGGCGCGGGGCCAAGGTGCTGCTGCTGGAACGGGGCGACCTTGCCGAGGGCACCTCGTCCAACTCCACCAAGCTGATCCACGGCGGGCTGCGCTATCTTGAGCATTACGAATTCGCTCTGGTGCGCGAGGCCTTGAGCGAGCGCGAAGTCCTGTGGGGGATCGCGCCGCACATCATATGGCCGATGCGCTTCATCCTGCCGCACCGCCCCGGCCTGCGCCCGCGCTGGCTGCTGCGGCTGGGGCTGTTCCTTTATGACCATATCGGCGGCCGCAAGCGCCTGCCTTCCGCCGAGGGCGTGGATCTCAGGAACCACCCCGCAGGCGCGCCGCTGAAGCCCGAATACACCCGCGCCTTCGCCTATTCGGATGGCTGGGTGGACGATGCGCGCCTCGTCATCCTCAACGCCCGCGATGCCGCAGACCGGGGCGCTGAGGTGCGCACCCGCTGCGAGGTCACTGCGCTCACCCGCGAGGGCGACCACTGGCGGATCGATGCCGGGGCCGAGACCTTCACGGCGCGCGCGGTGGTCAACGCTGCCGGGCCGCGCGTCCTCGACCTGCTCGGCCGCGCGGGCGAGCCGACCACGCAGAAGATGCGCCTCGTGCGCGGCTCGCACATTGTGGTGCGCAAGCTGTTCGATCACGACTTTGCCTATTTCTTCCAGCTGCCCGACGGGCGGATCTTCTTCGCCATCCCCTACGAGAGCGATTTCACGCTGATCGGCACCACCGATGTCGATCACCAGGCGGGGCTGGACGAAGTGAAGGCGAGCGCCGAGGAGATCGCCTATCTGTGCGAAGGCGCGTCCGAATACTTCCGCAAGCCCGTGACCCCCGCAGACGTGGTGTGGACCTATTCCGGCGTGCGCCCGCTGGTCGATGACGGTTCGGGCAAGCCTGAAGCGGCGACCCGTGGCTACCGTTTCGAGCTCGACGGCGGGGCGGATAGTACCGCACCGCTGCTCTCGGTGTTTGGCGGCAAGATCACCACCTATCGGCACCTCGCCGCCGAGGCGGTGGAGAGCCTCGCGCCCTTCCTGCCGATGCTCAAGCTGCGCGACTGGACTGGCCACGCACCGCTCCCCGGCGGCGATTTCGGCATGACCCAAGCGCCCGCCATGATGGCCGAACTCAGCCAGCGCTACCCCTTTCTCTCGGAGCGCGAGGCGCAGCGCCTGATCCGCCTTTATGGCACCTGCGCCGCGAGATTCCTCGGCGATGCCACCAGCGCGTCAGACCTCGGCGAGGACTTCGGCCACGGCCTCACCGCTGCCGAGGTCAACCACCTGATCGCGACCGAATGGGCGCAGATCGCCGAGGATGTGCTATGGCGCCGGACCAAGCTCGGCCTCTATTTCACGCCCGAACAAGCCGCTGCCCTCGCCGCCTATCTCACTGAAAGGACATCTCCCGCATGACCCGAATCGTAGCCCTCGGCGGCACGGTCAATCCCGGCTCCTCCACGGAGCAGGCGCTGCGCCTCGCCGCCACTATCGCCGCAGGCGAAGGGGCCGAGGTGACGGTGTTCGGCGGCGAATACCTGACCGCCCTCTCGCACTACCGCGGCCCGGGCCACGATGCTGCGATGGGCGCCGAGATGGTCGCGGCGGTGCGCGCCGCCGATGGCCTGCTGGTCGCCGCCCCGGGCTATCACGGGACGATCTCGGGGGTGGTCAAGAACGCGCTCGACTACCTTGAGGATCTGGCGCGCGACGAGCGGCCCTATCTTGATGGGCGCGCGGTGGGCCTGATCGCCACCGCGTTCGGCGATCAGGCGGCGATGAGCACGCTCCTCACCATGCGCGCGATCACCCATGCCCTGCGCGGCTGGCCGACGCCGATGGGCGCGACGATCCGCACCTATCAGGGGATGTTCTCGCCCGACGGCGAATGCCTTGATGAACGCACGCGCGGCCAGCTCGAACTGGTCGGCAAGCAGGTGGTGCTGGGGGCAAAGAGTTTCGCGGCCGGAAGGGACCTTGCGTAATGAGCGGCGCGCTTGAAAAGGCGCTTGCAGCGATTGCCGCAGGACGGATTGTCGTCATCGCGGGCGATGCCTTGCGCGGCGGCGACATCGATCTGATGATCGCCGCGCAGCACGTCACGCCTGAGGCGATCAACTTCATGGCCACCCACGGGCGCGGGCTGATCTGCCTTGCGGTCACGCCTGAGCGGGCCGGGCAACTGGGGCTCAGCCTCGTCAACCCCGGCACCGCACGCCAGACCGGACGGCCCTTCGCCCGCTCGATCGAGGCGGCGCACGGCGTCTCGACCGGCATCTCCGCCGCAGACCGGGCGCATACGGTGCAGGTCGCGATTGCGGCAGGCGCGAGCAATGCCGACATCCACTCGCCCGGCCATGTCTTCCCGCTGATTGCGCGCGCAGGCGGCGTGCTGGAACGCGCTTCGGCCTGCGAGGCGGCGATTGACCTCGCGCGGCTCGCAGGCGCGGGCGATGCGGCGGTGATCTGTTCGATCATGCGCGATGACGGCGAGATGGCGCGGATCGACGATATTGGCGAATTGCTCGCCGCGCATGGCCTAGCGGTCGCCGAGATCGGCGCGCTGATCGCCCGGCTCGAAGGCGCCGAGGGATGAGCGACCCGCGTCTCACCCGCCGTGCGCTGATCGCAGGGGCCGGAACGGCGGCGCTGGCGGCTCCGGTGTTGGGGCAGAAATTGGGACAATTCATCGACTTGGGCCTCCCCGGCGGGCCGAGCCTGAGGCCGCTGGAACCGCAATTCCCCGGCAAGGGCGAAATGATCGTCCAGCGCATCCGCCCGCCTCTGCTCGAAACCCCGATGGAGGTGTTCCGCCAAGGCATCATCACCCCCAACGACCGCTTCTTCGTGCGCTGGAACTGGGCAATGCCGACCGAGGTGAGCGCCGCCAAGCACCGCGTCGCCATCGGGGGCGCGGTCAAGGCGCCGGTTTCGCTGACGCTGGATGATATCGCCTCGGCGGGAGAAACCGTTGAAATCACTGCGATCAACCAATGCGCCGGCAACGGGCGCGGGCTGTCCGAGCCGCGCGTCACCGGCACCCAATGGGGCAATGGCGCGATGGGCTGCGCGAAGTGGACCGGGGTGCGGCTCAAGGACGTGCTCGCCAAGGCGGGTCTCGCCGAGGGTGCCAAACGCGTGCGTTTCGCCGGGCTCGACGTGCCGATGACGACAGGCGCGCCGCAATTTATCAAGTCGATTCCGCTGGATATCGCGATGCGCGACGATGTGCTGATCGCATGGGGCATGAACGGCGAGCCGCTGCCGCTGCTCCACGGCTTCCCCTTGCGGATTGTCGTGCCGGGATGGTTTTCGACCTATTGGGTGAAGATGCTCTCGACCATCGAAGTTCTCTCCTCAGAGGATGAAAGCCATTACGTGGCAGAGACTTATCGCTGGCCGACCGGGCCGGTAAAGCCGGGCGACAAGGACTTTGCCACCATCCCGATCACCGCCATGCCCCCGCGCGCTTTCATCACCAGCCATGCCGATGGCGCGGCAGTCGCGCTCGGCCAACCGCTGGTGCTGGAGGGCATTGCGTTTGGCGGGGATGCGGGCCTTGCAAGGGTCGATCTGGTCGGCGCCGGAGATGGCGGGGGCTGGGAAATTCCCTGCACTCTTGGCCCTGATGAAGGCCCCTACGCCTTCCGCCGCTGGTCGCTGACGATCCCCCAGGTCTCTGATAATCTGACACAAATCGGCGTGCGCGCGATCAATGTCAACGGCGTTGCCCAGCCCGCCGAACTGGTCTGGAACCCATCAGGCTATGCCCGAGGCGTGATCGAGCGCATCAGTTTGAGGGCGCAATGAGAGGCCGTTTCTGGCTCCCCGCCCTGCTCCTTCTGGGCGCTTGCGACACCGCGCCCAAGGTCGTCTTCGAGGACGCCAGCATCACCCTGCCCGACGATCCCAATGACCTGCCCGAAGCGCCGGGGCGCGAGGCGGTGCTGGAGAACTGCACCGCCTGCCATTCGCCCTCGACCATGCTCCAGCAGCCCCGGGTTCCGCGCGAAAAGTGGGAGGCGACGGTCAAGAAGATGATCGAGCTTTACAAGGCCCCGGTCGATCCGAAAGCCGTGCCGCAGATCGTCGACTACATGGTCGAAGTGCAGGCCCGCCAAAGCGATGTTTCACGTGAAACACCCAAGTGAGGGCGCGCCAACGAGGGTCTGGCAGGGGTCTGGCAGGGGGCTAAGGGGGGTCTAACCGGGGTCTAGGCCCGTCTGACCCCACCCCTTGGCTCACCCCGCCCGCCCGCGATCCCCCGGCAGGCTGTTCGCCAGGTCGCGCGGCGGCAAGAACCGCATCCCTTTCGTCGCTTCATTCCCGAACAGTGTGTGTGTGGGGGGGGGCCGACCAAGGGGGCTGAGGCCGGCATCCCGCGCCCATCACCAGCCGAAGCGGAGCGATGCGCGCAAAGCGTAGCCGATCTGGCCGAACTGCTCTTCCAGCCCGACTTCGCCGGCGATCGTGTAGCTGGCATCCCCGCCCAGCGCGCGGGCGCGGGCGAACCAGCCGCTGTCGCGCCCTTCCGGGTCGAGCGTGAACCACGCGCCGGTGTTGTAACGCGCGCGGGTCGAGCCGAT
>JAIYAL010000028.1 GCA_027489095.1 Erythrobacteraceae bacterium | reverse complement strand
TTCGCGGCTGGCGAGGAGCTTGTCATCACCGTGCATGATGAAGGGGCCGGTGTCACAGAAGCCGAGCGGATCCGCATGCTCAGCCGCTTCGCCAAAGGGGAGCACTCACACGGCTCAGGTCTCGGGCTTGCTATTGCTGCCGCCGTCATGGAACGCACTGGCGGGCGCCTCACTTGGCCGATGCCGTCAGAATTGCAGTTGCATATGGCAGGATGCTCGCCCGAAGCTTAAGGCGATGGCTAGCGTGAGTGACGATAGTCCGGGACGCCATGCTATCGGACCGCTGCGGCGTGCCCTATTGTCGGCTTCGGTTAGAAACAGACGTCTAAGCTGGTTCACCTGAACGATCTGCTCTGGTCGCAAGCGGTCGCTCGAATTTGTCCCCGCAGCTTAGTGGCGCTGATCACATTCAAATGGCAGGCTAAGTCGGCTTTCAGCTTCCTAGCGCATGACATACGTCCTTAGGACGTATGTCATGCGCTAGGAGTTAAGTCAACGCATCGCGGGTCACGGCTGATGCGCACTAGACATGCCATGCTCCAGATGTTATACGTCCTCAGGACGTATAACATCTGGAGCTGCATGACTTACTTTGCCCAAGCGGTAGCCCGTGCGCTCGAAGAATGCGGCTTGCCGCTCGTAACCGAATTCGCCCTCTACAATCTTGTCACTCCCATAGCGGTGAGCGGCCAATATGCCGATGAGAAGATTACACGTCCGCCCTCGACGTGGAATGCAGATCAGCTGCGGCGGCTGATCCGCACGCTGATGAAGCGCCGGGTCCTTGCGCCGGATGACGATTTCAAGGCAGGCGTCTGGCATGTCGTGGGCGCGCTGAAAGCTGCCAGCGCCGAAGAGGCGATCTGTCTCGTCGATCCCTTCGCCTACATCTCCCATCTCTCGGCGATGCAGCGGTTCGGGTTGACGGATCGGGCGCCCGAAAGCTTGCACATCACCACGCCGAGCCGTGCTCTCTGGACCCGGTTAAGGGACGAAAGGATGGCGCCCCTGATCGAGGAACACCCCGATTGGGAGGTGCCTGCCATGACACGGATCGGTGTTGCACCGGTTGTCCGTCGCCGGCCTGTTATCTTCCACGAGACCAAGCATCCTGCCGAGCCGAGCGCCATTGCAGACAGCTATGCCCGGATTGCTCCGATAGGCCGGGTGTTCTGCGACATGCTCGATCAGCCGGACCTGTGCGGGGGCATGCCGCATGTGCTCGAATGCTTCGAGCGACATGCCGAGACCTGGCTCACGGAAATTGTTGCTGCCGTGGATGAATTTGACAGTGCGATTGTGAAGGTGAGGGCAGGCTATATTCTTGAAGAATGGCTTGAACTCGGATCGGACACGGCGGCGGGCTGGGTACGCCATGCGCAGCGCGGGGGATCGCGCAAGCTGGACCCGCATCAGCCCTACGGGACGGTGTTCTCGGAGAAGTGGATGCTGGCGCTCAATGTCTGACCAAGAACCGGTCGATATCGTCGATGTCGACATTCGCGCATGGGTCGATTCTGCCCGGGCCGATCCGCAGCTGCACCGTGATCGCCAGGTCACCGAGATTGTGCTGGCGGCGATTGGCCTGACGCCCTCGCTCAAGCAGAGCCTTGTGCTGAAGGGCGGGACACTGATGGCCATCGCGTTTCACTCGGCGAGGGTGACCGGGGACGTCGATTTCAGCGCGACGGTTCCGCCGGATGATTTCGACACGCTGCTACAGGCGGAACTCGACAACGCCTTGCCCAAGGCAGCCATCCGCCTCGGCTATCTTGATCTGCTGTGCCGGGTTCAAGGCATCAGGCGCCGCCCTCGGCCTGAGCTGTTCGAAGGCGCAGATTTTCCTGCGCTTGAAGTGCGGATTGGATCGGCGCTGCGCGGGACGGGCCAGGCCGAGCTGCTGGCACAAGGCAAGGCGGCAAGAACCCTGCTGATCGAAGTCAGCTTCCGCGATCAGGTCTATGCGTTCCAGGAGCTGCACCTCAACAACGCCAACATTGGCGTTCAGGCCTTCACGCTCGAAGAGCTGATCGCGGAAAAGCTGCGCGCACTGCTGCAACAGCCATCGCGCAATCGCAATCGGCGGCAGGACATCTACGATATCGCGTTCCTGCTCCGGGACAACCAGCCGGATGCCGCTGCCAGCGCGGCCATTCTCGCGACACTGATCGAGAAATGCCGCACGCGCGGGATCATGCCTGGCCCGGACTCGCTCGACGATGATGAAGTGCGCAGACGTGCTGCCAGGGAATGGGAAACCCTGCGCCTCGAAATCGCCGATCTGCCGGCGTTTGACGACATGTTCGCGGTCGTAGCGCGGTTCTACAGGTCCCTCCCTTGGGATACCATCCGAGGTCGTTGATTGCCAAAGCGGTCCGTCGCCGGGCGCTAAGCGCCCGGCTGCCCTTCCTTCGCCTCATCGTCGAGCGGCGTGCGCAGGACGATCCGCCCATTGATCGGCACGACCTCCAGCTGGAGCGACAGGCCCTTGCGGTCGCGGTGGAACCATGCGGCCCCGACCTTGGTCCAGAAGGCTTTGTCGCCGCGATTGCTGACATGCCAGGCGATGAAATCGGGAGCCTTGGGCTCCGGTGCGGTGGCGGGTGCGGGTGCTTGGGTAGTGCGGGCCATGAGATGTTCCTTTCGTGTTGGTGGCTCGTTGCACCTGACAGAAAGGGCGCGCGGCAAAGGGCGCGGGGTCATGTCTAACACGGGTGACGGAACGGAACTGGCGCGGGCCGGACATTGACCCTCGCCCGCGCGCGGCCAGTGCGGGTGCTCAAAACGAAGCCGCCAGACCGAGGGACACACAGGCCAATCCCCCCATCCCCCGCTTGCACCGCGCCGCGCTCTGCCCCAAACCCTTGTCATGGCAATGGAAGGCACCGCGCGCAAACGCTGGAGCGAGGAGGAGACGGTGCTCGCGCTCTACCTCTATTTCCAGCTGCCGTTCGGAAAGCTGCACTCCGGCAATCCGGAGATCCAGACGCTGGCCGCTGCCATTGATAGGTCCAGCAGCTCGGTGGCGATGAAGCTTTGCAATTTCGCCAGCCTCGATCCCAAGATCACCGAGAGCGGGCGCAAGGGGCTGGACGGTGCATCGAAGCTCGACCGCGCCACTTATGCCGAGTTCGGGCAGGATTGGTCGGGTCTGGTGGCGCGGGCCGAAGAGCTATGGTCCAGCCAGGTGGACCGCCCGTTTGCATCGGCGCAATCGATGCCCCCCACAAGTCAGCGCCTCCACGACAAGCGGAGCGAGTTCAAATTCGAGCCGTGGCAAGGCGAGTCCACTACGCAAGCCATCGTGAACCAGCGGGTCGGCCAGGATTTCTTCCGCCGCGCAGTGCTCGCCAATTACGAAGAGGCGTGCTGCATCACCGGCATTGCTGACCCGCGCCTGCTGACCGCCAGCCATATCAAGCCTTGGGGCAAGGACAGCCAGAACCGTCATAATCCCGCCAATGGCCTGCTGCTGTCAGCAACGCTCGACCGCGCCTTCGATCGCGGGCTGATAACGGTCGACCGTGCCCGCCGTACCCATGTCTCGCGGCAACTCCGCGACAGCCGCAGCCGCGAGACCCGGGACTATTTCCAGCAATTCGAGAAGGCGACCCTGCGCCCGGCGGCACGGTTCGATCCGGAGCCCGCTTTTCTCGACTGGCACAATGAAAACTGCTTTGTCGATCACCGCGCCGCCTGACGTGTCAGGCGGCGCGCGTGGCCAGCAGCCCCCAATCCACCGTTCCCATCAGAACAGGGACAGCTGCGCCTCCTCGCCTGCAACGAAATTGACGGGCGGACCGACCATCACAAATTCCCGTCCGGCGTGGCGAACGATAATGCCGTCATAAAAGCCCGCCCGATCACCGCGCGCACGATCGCCATCGCGGCACCGATCATGATAGCTGCGCGCCGTGCCGCCATAGAGCGAACGGTGCACGAGCCGGTATGCCTCGGCTCCCACAGGACCTGTGCCAACACAGACCCAGACCCCTCCAGCATATCGGAAGGGCTTGCGGATAGGCTGACCCATGCCGATGCGGTCGGCGCTGTAGCTGGCCCGAATATCGCCCTCGCCAATCTGCTTCTCGCTGGCGTGGCACCACGCACCGAAAGCAAGGCGCGACGGCTCCACCGTGTGGGAGCGGGGAGCCATATCAATATTCACCCGCCAACATGATGGTCAGCACCCGCCGGGTCACAGCGGGATCGGCGGGGTCCTCGCTGCCGAACCGCAACGCGCGGTCAGAAGATCGGTAAGAACGACGGTAGCTACACGCTCGCCCAGGATGCCTTCGAGACCGAGCTGCTGAAGCTCGCGCAGAACGTCTGAGGAGGGCGGCATGGGACAGAGAGCAAACTCTAGCGGTATCCAGTTGAGTGAGCGCGAAGCTGCCATTATCAAAGCCATGCTTCGGCGTGGCGACCGCCAGCACGATATCGCCGCCTGGTTCGGCGTGAATGGTGGCCGAATTGCGGAAATAGCAACGGGACAGAAGTTCCGCGCCGTTGCGCCGAGTGATGGAGCCAACCTTCCGCCACCTGGCCCATACCCCAGCGGAAGGGAAGCACATGCGGCCTTGTCCGCGCTTCGGGCTGCCAAGCAAGCCATTGCGGCAGCTGAAGAAATGGTGAGCGCTCAACTGCGCTGAAGTGACAGCCGCGCGGGTCATTGGTTCGTGGCTCGCGCGGCCACTTATTCCACTTGAGCCAACCACTCAGCTGCCTTCGCCGCCGCACTAGCGGCGGTGAAGATCGCCCGGTTGTCGCCCTTGAGCACTTTGAGCCAGCTGGCGAGATAGCAGGCATGATCGGGACGCGGGGTCACAGATAGACCAAGGTCGCCGCACAGGAAGGCTGAGCCAAGCTCGGCGACTAACTCTTCCACGGCATAGGCCTCGTCGCCAAAGCGCTTGCCGAAGGTGCGGGCAAGACGGTGATCGGCCCCGGTCCAGTGCACCAGCTCGTGAAGCAGGATGGCGTACCAGTTCTGCTCGGCGCTGGCGGTATCGGTGGCAAAGAACCGCTCGCGGTCTGGCATGGTGATCGTGTCGGTCGATGGGGTGTATTGGGCGCTATCCCCCCGGATGCGGATCGCAGCCCCCGTGCCAGCGATGAAGGCCTCGACATCCGGGATGGGATCAAAGGCTTCGGCATCCGGCACTTCGGGCAAGGCGTAGCCCTCGACCTGTGCGATGTTGAACACATGCGAGCCCTGCGCGAAGATCCGGCCTGCGCTCTCGCGCGCCTCGTCTTCGCTGCCCTCGGGCTTGTCCAGCACCTTGTAGAACACGATCGAAGAGGCCTTCTCGCCCTTGCGGACCTGCGCGCCCAATGACTGCCACTGGCGATAGGTTCCCCAGAGACCGTGGCCAAAGTCCTGCGCCTCGGCGCTGGCCCAGAGGGCGAGGACATTGACGCCGCGATAGGCCTTGCGGGTGACCGCATTGACGGGCCGGGTCAGCGGGGCGCTGCTGCGGTGCCAGGGGAGCGTGTAGTCGCCGGTCCCGCGCTCCAGTGCGGCGATGATCTGGCTGGTGATGGTGTCGTAAATGCTGGCGGTTGCGGTGCTGGCCATGGTGGTAATCCTTCGTCCTGTCGTTGGGAACGCGGATGAAGGGACGGGCCGGATGGCCGGGCGGGTCAGCGCGAAGCGCGGAACAGCCAACACGGGAGGGCAAAGCCCGAACGGAGCGGGCAGGCTGTTGATCCCGCCCGGCACGGGCCGTCACACAGGAGCAGTTCATTCCAATGGCAGGGCGAAGGATGCCGTGGCCCTGCGCGTGCGCACCACGCGTCAGCCGAGACCAGCCCCCAGAGACTTCGCCTTTGACGCTTCCGGCGCACTCACTTCCATGGCGGTCTGCTTCTCACCCGCGCGCTCGTGGATGGCGCGGATCAGCCGCGCCTTGTCGTCGGTAACGACAATGGCTTCGGACTTGGCGCGCGAGAGCGCGACGTAGAGCATCTTCTGATCGATCAGATTGGCGGAGCGGCTGTCAGCGTGGATCAGGACGCGGTCGGCGGTCTGGCCTTGGGCGGCGTGGGCGGTCTGGACATAGGCATGGCGCAGATGGGCGTCGCGGGGATCGGCAAGTTCGAGCCGCTGCTCGCGGCCATTGGCAAGCGTGATGGTTGCCTGCTGCCGCGAGGGATCGATGCCGGTGATGGTGCCACGCAACCCGTTGATGCGCCCGGCCTCGCGGTCGTTGCGTGTGAACTGCACGCGGTCGCCTGCCCGCAGCTCCATCGGCTTGGGCTCGAACACCTCTACTTTGCCCGCGCCCCACTGGCGCAGCCGCCAATCGATGGCTGATCCTTCGGCGGATTTGAGCGTGATGGCAGCCTTGTCGGAATCGATGTGTTCGACCCGATAGGCAGTGCCGCGCGTTACGCCCTTGTCGGCATAGTCGCGCAGGAAACGAACCGTATCGCCCGGCGCATAGCTGGCCGGATCGCGGGCCTCGATGCGCGACAGGTTCTTCGCGACCAGGCTCTCCATGGTCATGGCAGGGCCGGACAGGACGCCGGTGGCTGCAAGCTCGCGGCGGATATCGGCGGTCAGCGCATCGCGCCCGTCGCGGGAAGGCTCTATAACAAGGGTGCGCGCCCGTTCGCTAGCACCCAGCGCGGCATAGGCCTTGGCCATGGCGGCAAAGCGCTCACCCTGACTGCCATGGGCGATGATCTTCCCGCCGCCTCTATCAAGCGCATCAAGCGCCTTGCGCGCATCGCCTTCGATCGATGCCAGAACGGCTTCGCGCGTGGCGGCATTGGTCTGGCGCACCACATCATCGAGCCGCGCGGTCGTCATGCCGGCGGATTGCTGCTGGGCAAAGGCTGCGCCTGCGCCAACGGAGCCAAGCTGCTTCACATCGCCAACCAGAACGACACGCGCCTTGCTGTCAGCAGCAAGGCCAAGCAGCGCCGCCATATCGCGAGCCGAAAGGAGCGAGGCCTCATCCACGATCCAGACCCCGCCGGATAGCGATGCACCGTTGCGCATCAACTGGCGGGCAACGGTGTCGCCGCGCTGGCCAAGCGCATCGCCCAAGGTCTGCGCCGCCGACGCAGTCGGCGCTAGCGCGGTCACCGCAACTCCGCGCGCCTGCGCCTCGCGGGCAAAGGTCGCCAGCACGGTGGTCGTCTTGGCAGTCCCGGCATAGCCCTGCAGGCCAGTGACGCGGTGCGGACTGGTGAGCAACGCGCGGGTGGCTGCGCGCTGACCTTCGTTCCAGGGGTGATCGGATTGAAGCTCGGCGCGCGCGACGGCGCTCGCCGCCTGCCTCGCGGAGAGGATCGGCGAAGCGGCCCCGCGCCCTTCGGCCTCCAGACGCAGCAATTGACGCTCATGGGCGATGTTCTCGGCGGTGGTGAACCCAGAGAACTCTGCGCCTCGTCTGTCGAGGAAGGTGCGCGGCACGAGCACGCCTTCACCCTGCGCTCGCGCAACGGCGGCGCTGATCTGTGCGGCGGTCACCCAGCCCTGTCCATAGCGCCCCGCCTCCTTCTCCAGCTCGGCAGAGGCGAACACTGCCTGGCGCTCGCCGAGATTGGCGGCGGCAAGGGCAACCGCCTGATGCGCCGTAATTTGCCCCTGTGCGGCAAGCGCAGCGCCATGCTCGCTGCTGGCCGCAGCTTCCTTGCTCGCAGTCACCAATGCCTCACGCGCCACCTGCCCGAACCCTGCCGCATCGGCCTCGGCGCGCCAGGAAATGACCAACTCGCCCCGCGCCAGGCTCTGCTTTGCCTCGCGGGTATCGAGCGCCGCGATCTGCTTTTCCTCGGCAGATGCGGTCTCACGGGTCTGTCCACGCTCGGCAAGCCGGGCTTCGACCTGGGCGGAGCGCTCGCTGAAGGCGCGGATTGCGGCGGCCGGAACGCCCTTGATCTCGAACAGGGAATCCTTTCCCTGCTCGATAGCGTAGCCAAGCGCCCGGACGCCCGCGGCAAGCTCCTGCCGATAGACTGCGCCAATAGCCTTCTGCAGCTGGTAGAGCGCGCGCGGCTCCAGACTGCGCCAGGTCCCGTCGGGATCGCGCGTCATGTTCATGATGACATTGTGGGTGTGGAGCTGCGGGTCCTGCGCACGGCTCGTGTCATGCCGGAAGCTGGCGATCACAAGATTGTCGGTGGTCTGCCGCTCGACTTTGCCATCGGCGCGAACAAGGGTCGCAGCGGCATGGCGCTCGACATAGGCGAGCGCAGCCTTGACCGCATCGGCGTGCGCACCAATCAGCCGGCGGTCACCCGCCACCTCGGCCATGATCGAGACCGACTTTGGCGCGGAAAGGGTGATGTCCCAACCGGGCCGGTGCTGGAGCTTGCCCTCGCGCATTGTGCCGAGCTGCTGGCCGTCCGGCATGGTGCCATCGAGCATGGCGCGGAAGGTGTCGCGACTGACTTCGCCGGAAAGGCCAAGCGCCTTCGCGCCCTCGCCCTGCCATTCGCTCGGTGAAATGCCACCATCAGCGTAGTAATCGTCGGCCTCATAGTAGCTTGAGGCGGCTGCCGAACTGCCAATCGCGCCGATGGTGGCGACCATCAGACCGGCCCCTTAAGGCTGCTGACGGGATCGTCCTTGGCAGCGCCGCTGTCACTCTTCTTCGGCATGCGGTTCCACAGCATCCGGCTGATGTCAGCAGCGACGAACGCTGGATGGCGCGGCTGTCCCCGCGCATCGATATGCTCGCGCGTCAGCCTGATCCGCCCCACCGGCAAGGCATCGGGCAATTGCAGGAAACCGTGATGCGGCTCCAGACGCAGGTCGCTCTCAATCACGGCAGCCCGGACGACACGGGTGCTGCCGACCGATATGCGCCCGCTATGCGGCCCGGTCTCGAAGCTGTCGGAGGCGCTGCGCACTTCGACCTCGACATCGCCGATATTCTGCGAGGCCCATTGCCGCGTGTCACGGTCGATCAGCTGCAAATACAACTTCGAATTGCAGCAGCCGAGCAGCGCCTCGGCGCTGTCGCGGCCATAGCGGCGGTGCATCTGGCCGATGGCCTGAAAGGTCAGGACCACGCTCGCGCCGAACTTGCGTCCCTCGGGAAGGAGCCGCGTGAGGTTGTCGACGCGGGGCAGGTCTGCCAGTTCGTCCAGGAAGAACCACATGCGCCGCTGCGAGGACGGGGTGAGCCCCAGCATCGCGCTCGCCGCACATTCCAGCCAGCAGGCCAGCAGCGGCTTCATTGCCTCGAAATAGTCCTCCTTGCGCGGCACGAAAAGCCAGGGTTTGGGCACCTGATGCGCGTCCAACTCGGCGATGAATTCCCGGAAAGCGAAGCTGCCAGTCTCGCCTGGCTCGCGCCACAGGAACTGGAGCAGGGTCGCGGCCTTGGCTAGCATGAACAGGACCGAACCGGTGGCCCGGTCGGCATCGTCGGCGAAGGTGCGCGCCGATGATGTGCCAGCCAGCCAGACCTTCATCTCTTCCTTGCCCTTGACCTGCAGCGCGCGGAGCAGGTCCGGGAGCGTGGTGCGCCCCTCGGCGCTGAGCACGCGGAGAATATTGGCGACAAGAATACGACTGGTCTCCAGCCAGACATCGTCATCGCGCTCGCCCGTCTCGGAGACTAACTGGCGGGCGATGCGATCAGCATCCGCCGGATGGGCGATTTCGGAGAACGGGGACCAGAAGGCCGAACGCTCGTCGAAGGGATTGAGAATGATGTCGCCGCGCTCGGGCCGGTAGTAGTGGGTGATGAACTCGCCAGAGGTATCATAGACCAGCGCAGGCTCGCCGCGCGCTTCGACCTGGTCGAGCATCTGCCGCATGACGGTGGTCTTGCCCGCCCCAGTGGTGCCGAGCAGAGCGAAGTGGCGGCACTCCAGCCATGCCGGAATGCCGATCGTGGCAATCCGGATCGAGCGCGCGTTGGTGGCCTTGCGGGTCAGCTTGGCAAGCGTTCGCTCGGTGACGATCCGGGTTCCGGCAATGAACCGGTCGCGCGCGGCTTCCTTGCCCTCGCTGCGTATCCAGATGGCAGCACCGAAGCACAGCAGTATGCCGATCAGCGCGCCAAGGGAGCCGCCGAGAATGGCCTTTCCGACAAGGTCATCCCAGCACCACAGCCAGAGCCGGTCCGTGGCAAGTACGCTCGCCGGCACCCGCGCAGCGCGGCCCATGAACTCCACGATGATCTCGGGATCGCTGCTCCCATCGGCGAACCAGCTGACCGCCATGCCCTCAGCGTGCTGCGAGGCACAGGCAAACTGGCCGGGTTTCGGATTGTGGCTCGCGAGCAGGAACGCCCCAAGCCCTGCGCTTCCGGCAACGGTCCAGGCATAGACGCGCCACCGCGCCGCAAGTCCTGCGATGCCCTGCTTGAACTTCCCTTGCCCGCGCAAGAGATTGTCGCGGTCGCGGTTCATGACAGGGCCTCTGCTGCAAGGGCGCGCTGGCGCCGATAGGCCGCTTGTGCTGCGTCGCCGGTTACGCTGTCGGTGCGGTCGGGATCGCCGTCGCCACGCAGCGCCGCGCGGCGGGCATACGCATAGGCCGCGCTGGCGGTGAACAGGCTGCGGTCGAGCAAGGCCTCGATCACGCCAAGCCGCGCTTCAAACGCGGCCATGGCGTCCATGTTCGCCGCGTTGCCGGCATGCATTGGCGCATCGGCGACTGCGCTAAGCCCGGCCTCGATAACCCGAGACAGGGCCTGATAGCGGGTCAATCCGCGCGCCTCGGCATAGCGCCGGATCATCACTTCCTGCCCTATCGGCACGCGTACAGAGAGCTTGACCCGGTTCATGGCCGCACCTCCCGGAGCGCGCCATGCGCGCGCCCCCGAACTGACACAAATGCAGGAGTTTCTAGTGCGCTGCCAAAAGCGCGCGCGCATCGCCCCCCAGGATAATGGCGGTTTGAAGCCATCGACGCGTCAGTAGGGTGTGTCACTATTCTACTGCTTCGGATCGCAGAGCCGAAGCCCTGCGATCCTGTTCCTTGCCCCGCCCGGTCATCCATGGCTGGCCTCGCATTCCGGGTCGGACCGGCCCGCGGCGGCGGCCATCTGGCGAACGGCGATCGGGTCATCGATCTTGCGGTCGCGCTCCTGCCGCGTGGGTTCGGCCTCGCCAAGAAGCCCCTTCTGAATGAGCCACCGGAAGGCGGTCGCATCGATCACCTTGCGCAGCTCGGTATGCAGCTCTGCCGCCTCGACCGGGCCGAGGCTCACCCAGCCAGAGGGGCTGACGATCATCTGGGCACCCATCGGGAATGGCTTCCCGTCGACCTCGTGGATGGGCCCCTCCAGGTAAACCCAGATGTCGTCGCCCTTCAGAATGGCAGCGCGCGGGCGCTCGCCCAGAAAGAACGGTCGTATCGCGGACTGGAAAGCCGCGCCGTCGATGGTGTCGGCAAACAGCCGATCCGCCAGTGGCACGAGCACATCGGCGAGGCATCGCGGTATCTGGACCGTATGCGAAATGTAGCGGTGATGGGGTCGATAGAAAAAGGGCATGGGTCATCTCCGCCGGACAGACAGGTCCGGCGTGCTGGGGCATCGAAGTGCCTATGAAACGGGAAGGGGAGGGTGCTTGGCGGCTACCTAGCCGCGCCGGTTGTACCGGGTGGGCAGAGCCTCGATATAGCGCTGGACGTCCGAGGCCTTGAAGCGCACCCGACCCCGGCGCACGCCGAACTGGCACGGCTGCGGAAAGTCGGGAACCTCGTCGATATACTTGTAGATGGTGGCGCGGCTGTTCACCGAAATCAGCGCCATCAGGGCCTTCATCGAGACCAGTCCGTCGGGTTCTGCGGGTGGCATGTCAGTTCTCCTTTCGCTGGGATGCGAAGGGCCAAGCTGACTGCCCGGCAGTGTTCGGGCCATGGCCTTATCGCGGATTATTGCAATAGCAGGCGATATTGTGCGTCGCCGTGCTCGGCTGGGTCGTAGGAGATGTCGGTGAACGCGGTTTTCACATTCGCATATTCGCCAGTGCCGCCAATGACCGACTTGATCCATTGGATCGAATTGGACGAGTTCAGCCCGGCGTAGCCATCGGTGTTGGAGGCGACCTTCTTGCCGATATCCGTGGCAACATCGACGATCTCCTTGAGCGGGTCAGCCAGCCAGATGCGTCGGGCCAACAGGATTGCGATGACGTATTTTCTGATCTGGTGCGATTTGACCGTTGGCCGGGCCTTGCACAGAGCCGAGGCCTCGAAGATGCGCAGACGGATATCGAAGTCGGTGTCATCGAAGGCACATGGCCATCGCTCCACGGGAGGGGTGCCGCCAATGGCCTCGTTTGCGTCTCCCAACGAAAAAGCAGCAATCGGGGCTACCTGCTCTCGCGGGTCGATGTCGGTGTGGCTGCGGTCCAGGTATGTCGGTGCAGGGGGCGGTGCAGGGGTCGGCATCTGAGCTTCGCGCGAAACCTCCAGTGACGGTCTGCTGGCCGTCAGCCATTTGGGATAGCGCACCCGGACGAGTCCGCTCGATCCCAGCGTGGGCAGTCGGCGTATATCCTCTCGCTCGGAGAAGAGCAGAACGGCCCAAGGGTTCCGCAGAAACGCTGCCGCGACGGCATTGCCGTCCTGATCGTGCAACGGCTCCAGCGCATCGGATGCGCGATGGAGATAATCCCGGAGTGGGTGCAGCCTCGGGTCGTTCAAGGGCGTGCGCGATGACCAGTCGAGAATGCGCGCCTGGACCAGCAAGGGTGCTCTCCGGAGCAGGATGAAGGCCCCCGCGAAGAACGCCGTCGATGCGAGTACCGGCCCATTGTTGAAGCCGACCACGGCCGCAACGCAGAGTGAAAAGACTGAAGCTGTGCCGGTCATCCAGCTTGCTTTGCTCAGCCATGTGGTGCGCCGATCAATCCATCGCTCGCAATCGGCAAGCGCGGCCCGGATTTGGGCGCGTCCCTGAAGCAGATCGTCGGGGCAAAGCTGAACCGCGAGATCGTCGAGGATGATCGAGGAATTCGCGAGCCCAACCACGGCTCAGCCTTCGCGCCGCCTGACAGGGCAAAACTGGCCATCATCGCTGCTTTGCGAGCTTTGCATCATGCGCCCAAAACTACCACGGTTCCATGGCCAGTAAAGCAGCTCTGAGTCGCCTCTGGGTGAGCGCCGTTCAGTCCTGTTCAGAGCGGTTTTCCGACGTTCAAGCGGGCAGGGTGGAACCTATACGGAACCTAGAGCCACTTTTCAGGTTCCACCCTGTCAGAGGGTGCTTCGTAAAACCTTGATTTTTCAGGAAGTTTTGGTGGACGCACTAGGGCTCGAACCTAGGACCCGCTGATTAAGAGTCAGCTGCTCTACCAACTGAGCTATGCGTCCACACCGTACCGCTGCCGGCAACCGGGAGCGGCCCCTTTAGCGA
>JAIYAL010000079.1 GCA_027489095.1 Erythrobacteraceae bacterium | reverse complement strand
TTGGTGATCCAGAATTTGGTGCCGTTGAGGACGAAGCCGGATTCCCCGTTCTTGGCACCAGCCTCGGCCTTGAGCTTCATCGAGACCACGTCCGACCCTGCGCCCGCTTCCGACATGGCCAGCGACCCGACGTGCTCGCCAGAGATCAGCTCGGGGAGATATTCCGCCTTCTGGTCATCATCCCCCCAGCGGCGGATCTGGTTGAGGCAGAGGTTGGAATGCGCGCCGTAGCTGAGGCCCACAGAGGCGCTCGCGCGGCTGACTTCCTCAACCGCGATCACGTGTTCGAGATAGCCGAGGCCCAAACCGCCCCATTCCTCTTCGACGGTAATGCCGTGGAGGCCGAGCGCGCCCATCGGCTCCCACAGCTCGCGCGGGAAACGGTCCTCGCGGTCGGTGCGCTCCGCCAAGGGCGCGATCTGCTCGTCGGCAAAGCGCGCGGTGGTATCGCGGATCATCTCGGCCGCTTCGCCGAGGTGGAAGTCGAAATCGGGGGTCGCGCGCATTTTATGTCCTGCGGGTGTAATGATCGTTCAGGCAACCCGCATAGCAAGGGCCTGCGCAAAGGCCAATCTCGGCGGCGAATCTCTGAGACGAATCGGCGATGCTGGCGTGCGGGCCACAACCTCGCTAATCCTTGCCCCGGATGGAAACGCCTGCACCCCTGCTCCGCTTCGACGGGGTGATCTGCCGCTTCGGCGAGGTCACGGCGGTGAGCGGCGTTTCCTGCGACATCGCCAGCGGCAGCTTCGTCGCGCTGGTCGGCGCGTCGGGATCGGGCAAGTCGACACTGCTCAAGACCGTCAACACGCTGGTCGATCCGAGCGAAGGCCGCGTTGTCTTCGGCGGCGAAGATGTGAGCACCCTTCCGCCCGCCCGCCTGCGCCGCCGCGTCGGTTACGTGTTCCAGGGCATCGGCCTGTTCCCGCATTTCTCGGTTGCCGAGAACATCGCCATCGGGCCGCGGCTGGCGGGCGAGAAGTTGCCGCCTGAGCGCATCGCTGAGCTGCTGGCGCTGGTCGAACTCGACCCCGCCTTCGCGCGCCGCATGCCTGACGAACTCTCCGGCGGTCAGCGCCAAAGGGTCGGCGTCGCGCGCGCGCTGGCGGGCGGGCCGGAGCTGCTGATCATGGACGAACCCTTCGGCGCGCTCGATCCCGTCACCCGCGACGCGCTGGGCCGCAAGGTGCGCGAACTGCATGAGCGCCTCGGGCTGACGACCGTGATGGTGACACACGACATGGCCGAGGCTCTGCTGCTGGCTGACCGGGTGCTGGTGATGGATCGCGGCGCGCTGGTCGCCGACGAGAACCCGCGCGCGCTGCTCGCAGGCGCAGGCGGCACCGTGGCACAGCGGCTCGCCAGCGTCCCGCGCGATCAAGCCGAGCGGCTTGCGGCGATGGAAGAGCGCGCCTGATGGAAAACATCTGGGAGATCCTCCCCGGCCTTGGCGACAAGCTCGCTGCCCACGTCGTGCTGTCCGCAAGCGCGATCGGGCTCGCCATGCTGATCGCCCTGCCGATGGCGGTATGGGCCGGACGCTCGGCGCTGGTCTCGCGGGTCGCGCTGAGCCTCGCAAGCCTTGTCCAGACGATCCCGGCGCTCGCCCTGCTGGCGCTGTTCTTTCCGCTGCTGCTGAGTTTGCGCAGCGTGTTCGGCGAGGGGCTGCCGACGCTCGGCTTCCTCCCGGCGCTGATGGCGCTCACGCTCTATGCGCTGCTGCCGATCCTCCGCAACGCGGTCACCGCGCAGGCCAATCTTGATCCCGGTGTGCTCGAGGCGGCGGACGGGGTGGGCATGACTCGCTGGCAAAAGCTGGTGCTGGTTGAGGCGCCCTTGTCGGCACCCTTCATCATGGCCGGGATCCGCACCGCATCAGTGTGGACCATCGGCGCGGCAACACTCGCCACCACCATCGGCCAGCCGAGCCTCGGCGATCCGATCTTTGCGGGGCTGCAAACCCAGAACTGGGCACTGGTGCTCGCCGGTTGCCTTGCCAGCGCGGGGCTGGCGCTGGCGGCGGACAACTTGCTGTGGGTGATCGAGGTCGGCCTTGCCAAACGCTCGCGCTGGATGACCTTTGGCGGGATGGCGGTGGTGGCGCTCGGCATCCTGGCTGCGCTGTGGGGGCAAAGCACGGGGAGCGACGACCGCCGCATCGTCATCGCGGCCAAGCAGTTTTCCGAGCAATACATCCTTGCCCAGCTGATTGGTTCGCGGCTCGAGGCGGCGGGCTACGCGGTCGAATACCGCGATGGGCTGGGCAGCGCGGTGGTGCATTCGGCGGTGGCGAATTCGAGCGTCGATATCGCGGTCGACTACACCGGCACAGTCTGGGCCAATTACCTGAAGCGCACCGACAACCCCGGGCGCGAGGCGATGTATGAGGTGATCCGCGACTGGGAAGCGCGCGAGAACGGGGTCAAGGTGCTCGGCCGTCTCGGCTTCGAGAACGCTTATGCCTTCGCCATGCGCGCCGACCGCGCCAAAGCCCTTGGCGTCACCTCGCTTGCCGACCTCAACGGCAAGGCCCCGCAGCTCACCGTCGGCGGCGATCCCGAATTCTTCGAGCGGCCCGAATGGATTGCCGTGCGGGACGCCTATGGGCTGCGTTTCGGCAAGTCCCGCAATTTCGCGCCGACCTTCATGTACAATGCACTGCAATCGGGGGAGGCCGACGTGATCAGCGCCTACACCTCCGACGGGCGGATCGCGGCGGACAAGCTGGTGGTGCTCGCCGACCCCGAGGGCGCGCTGCCGAGCTATGACGCGATGCTCGTGCTGTCCCCACGGATTGCCAACGACAAGGGCGTGCTCGCCGCGCTCGCGCCGCTGATCGGCGCGATCAGCGTCGAAGCAATGCGCGAGGCGAATTTCGCCGTGGACCGCGAGGACGCCGGGAAGTTGACTCCCAACCAGGCGGCGCAAGGTTTGGCGAAGAAGGCCGGACTTTAAGGGATCGCGCTGGAACGGTCGCGTTGCGGTCGCAAGCGCGACAGGCCTCAAGTAGCGAAGCGATAGGCCTTCAAGGACTCGCGCCCGCAGCGAGGCGGCCTTCAGGCCGTGCGAGCGAGGACACGGCACGCCGGATGGCGTGCCAAATTCAAGACGCCTTCTTCCACACCTGCGTCTGGCATAGCGGGCCGAAGCAGCCCTTCACCTCAAGCGTCTGGGCATCCTTGCGACGCACCTCGGAGGTGTAGGTACGGCCCGACTTGGGGTCGTAGACCTGCCCGCGCCACAAGCCTTCCTCGGCGGTGAGACCGTAGAGGATCGCGGTGCCGAGCAGCTTGCGGGTGCGCTTGGCCGGGTCGGAATTGTTGACATCGCGTTGGTCGCTGCCGCCCTTGGGAAGGATCAGGAACTTCTCGATCCGGCCACACAGCGCCTTGCCGCACTTGGCAATTCCGACCACCGCGTCCTTCTCGCCGGTCACCCAACGCCCCATGATCGGCTCGGCCGCGGCAAGCGGATGGAACGCGATTCCCCCCGCCATCGCCACCAACGCACCCCGCCACGCGCTGCGCTTCATCGCCTTCATCGCCTTCATCGTGATCCCCTTGCTTCTCACTCGAACCCTACGCCGAATGGCCAGCGCCGCCCGCAGAGCCCGAGCACCTTGAACAGCGTGCCCATCTGCGAATCCTCGGCCAGCCGGTCACGCTGGCGCCGGATCGTGTCGGTTTCGCGCGGATTGCGGCGCTGGAGCGCCTCCATGCGCGTGTCGATGCCCATCTGGCGCAACCATTCGCCCTGATACTGCAGGCCCATCAGATCAGCGCCGTGATCGACCGCGACATTCTGGAGCAGCTCGAAATCGACATGCGCCGTAATGTCGGCATCGCCAGGGTGCGCAAAGATATCGACCTTCTTGTGCGCCTTGAGCGCCTGCACCGTCGAGCCAGAGCGCAGCTCCATGTGGCCATAGTCGATCACCAGGGCCGCGCCGCCCTGCTCGCGCAGCCGCCGCGCGATCTCGGCCATCACCGCCGCGGCTGCAGGGCTCGTCTCGATCATCGCGCCCTGGGCCGCGCTGACCCAGCTCTTGGGCACGAGGTGATCCATCCGCTCCTTGCCCGCCGTGAAGGTAAAGGCCTCGCCGTCAAGCCCGACCATGCGGTCGAACCACCCGTCGGCCGAACGCACCAGCTGGTGAACAGGAAGCGCATCGAAGAACTCGTTGGCGACGATCAGCAGCGGCGCATCCTTGGGGAGGGTCGCAAGGTCGTGGTGATGGTGGCAGCCGGGGAAGGCCTCGCGCTGGATCGCCCGCAAGGCAGCCGAGGTCTCGACGAAGTGGATCTCTGGTGCGAATTCATAACGCGCCGCCGCGCCGAGCGCGTCCCGGGCGAGAGTGCCGCGCCCTGGCCCCAGCTCGACATAGTGGATGCGCTTGCGGCTCCCCATCCTGACCCAGAGGTCGGCAAGCCACAGCCCGATGAGCTCGCCGAACATCTGGCTGATTTCCGGCGCGGTGATGAAGTCGCCCTGCTCGCCCAGCGGATCACGGCTGGCATAATAGCGCGCGTTGCTTTCGCCCATGTAGTGCGCAAGACTGATCGGGCCGGCCTCGCGGATCAGGCGTTTGAGGGTTACGGACACATCGACCTGCGCACGGGCGAGCACTTCGGCCTCCAGCCGCGCCTGCTCGGCAGCGGCAGCCTCCTCGGCTTCGCGGCGCGCCTGTTCCTCGGCGGCGAGGCGGGCCTGTTCCTCGGCCTCGCGGCGCGCTTTAGCCTCCGCCTCGGCCTTGGCCTTCTTTTCGGCCTCCGCCTTGGCCTTGGCCTTGGCTTCGGCCTCGCGACGGGCGCGGGCGTCGGCTTCCGCCTTCGCCTTTCGATCGGCCTCGGCTCTGGCGCGCGCTTCCGCTTCAGCGTTGGCGCGGGCCTTCAATTCGGCTTCGGCCTTGCGGCGTGCTTCCGCTTCAGCTCGGGCGCGAGCCTCTGCCTCGGCACGGGTGCGCTGTTCCGCTTCGGCCTTCGCTCGGGCGGCGGCCTCGGCCTTTGCACGCGCAGCAGCTTCGGCCTTGGCCTCAGCCTCGGCCGCGCGGGCCATGCTTGCGGTATCGTCCTCGGGATCGATCAGCCGGAGCGCGCTGCGCCAGATCCGGCTGCCATCCTTCAGACCGGCGCTGTCGTGCCCGCCGCCAGCGGCTTCTTGCGCAGCGCGTAGATCACGACAATCAATCCAGTCAGGATAAGTGGTATGGTCAGCCATTGCCCCATCGATAACCCGGTGCGCACTGCAAAGTCAGCCAGTTGTTGATCAGGCTGGCGGAAAAATTCGTTAACAAAGCGCGCGATGCCCATGCCGAGCGTGAACACCCCGGCGAGCAGCCCCGGGCGATACCGCGCGCGGGTCTTCCAGAACAGCAGCATCATGATGATCAGCAGCGCCAGCCCTTCAAGCCCGGCCTGGTAGAGCTGGCTGGGATGGCGCGGCAGGTCGCCCGCGCCGGGGAAGACCATGCCCCAGGGCACGGTGGTAACGCGGCCCCACAATTCACCATTGTTGAAGTTCGCCAGCCGCCCGAGCAGCATCCCCATCGGCACGCCGACCGAAACGTAATCGACCACGCGGATGAAATTGAGCTTATCGCGCCATGACACCCAAGCCATCGCCGCCGTCACGCCCAACAATCCGCCGTGGAAGCTCATCCCGCCCTCCCACAGGCGCAGCAGCTTCCACGAGACAAACCCGTCGCCTGAGAAATCGGTGAAGGCACTGGGGGTGCCGGTCTCGCCTCCGGTGTAGAACAGCGCATAACCCAGCCGGCCGCCAAAAATCACGCCGAGCGTGCAGTAGAAGAACAGGTCGTCGGCATGGCGCTGCGCCATCGGCGCGCCGGGCTGCTTGAGCATCACCGAGGTGTGCCAATAGGCGAAGATCACCCCGAGCAGGTAGGCCAGCGAGTAGAAGCGCAGGGTGAAGAACCCCAGCTCGATGCCCGGCTGGAGCCCCAGATCGGTCCAGTACATCGGATCGGCAGCGCCGCTTGCGGCAAGTAGTGACAGCACGGGGCGAACCTCTTATTGCAATGATATGCCGTATCGGCGGGCCCGAATTGGCCTCGTTCTGGGACCCGGTCGCGCTGGCGCTTCTGGCACAGTGGGCGGGGCAGGGAAAGAGGCACCGGGACGCCACCACGGACTTTGGGACAGGTCATCCGGAATGGGCAAGCGCCCGGCCGGACGCCGCAACAACGAGAGAGGAAACCACCGCATGCCCACTCAGCTGGACAATGCGCTCGAAGCGATCATGACCGCACTGACCTCCGAAGGTCAGCCCTTTATCACCGTGCCGTTCGAGCGCGACGGGATCGTCATGCCGGTCTTTGCAGGCGCGCCGCCGACGCTGGCGCATTACTTCGCGCACTTCGCAAACCAGAACAAGGACATGCCTTTCCTTGTCGATGGCGATGTGCGGCTGACGTTCGGCGAGGCCTATGCTGCTGCGACCCACGTGGCCGAGGGCCTGGTGCAAACCCACGGCGTGGAGCGGGGCGACCGTATCGCTATTGCCGCGCGCAATTCGGCCAACTGGATGATCGCCTATATGGGCATCATTATGGCCGGCGGCTGCGCGACGCTGCTTAACGGGTTCTCCTCGGGCGACGAGCTCGCCTATGCGCTTGAGCTGGCCGAGGCCAAGCTGCTGCTCGCCGACGATGGCCGCGCGGCGCGCCTGGATGGCCATTCGCACGGCGCCAAGATCGTGCTGTTTACCCACGGCAACGCGCCGTCCGAAGGCCTCGCCAACACCTGGGCCGTGCCAGAAGGAACAAGCGCGGCGATGGCGATGCTCGCCGCGCTCGGCCCGGATGATCTTGCCACGATCCTCTACACCTCGGGTTCGACCGGCAAGTCAAAGGGCGCGTGGTCGGATCATCGCGGCGTGGTGCACGGCGTGATGAACTACGTCGCCCAGAGCGCGATGGCCAAGGTGCATGTCGAAAGCCAGGAAGGCCCGATGACGACGCAGCCCTGCGCACTGGTCGCCGTGCCGCTGTTCCACGTAACGGGCGAAGTCCCGCTGTTCCTGCAAAGTTTCGCGATTGCGCGCAAGCTGGTGCTGATGCCCAAGTGGGACGCCGGCCTTGCGATCCGGCTGATGGCCGAGGAAAAGGTCAGCTACTTCGTCGGCGTACCGCTGATGAGCTACGAGATCGCCAACCACCCCGACCGCGAGCAATACGACCTGTCGGCCTGCAAGAGCTTCGCCGCAGGCGGCGCGCCGCGACCGGTGGAGCACGTCACCCGCATCAAGGAAGCCTTCCCCGGCGGCTTCCCGCTGCTGGGCTACGGCCTGACCGAAACCAATGCGGTCGGCTGCGGCAACTTCAACGAAAACTACCTCGCCAAGCCCGGCTCGACGGGGCGCGCCAGCAAGCCGATGGTCGATCTCGCCATCCTTGACGACATGGGCAACGAACTGCCCAAGGGCCAAGTCGGCGAGGTGTGCATCCGCTCGGTCGCCAATTTCCGCGGCTACTGGAAGAACGAGGAAGCCACCAAGGCCGCCTTCACCGATACCGGCTTCTTCCGTACTGGCGATCTCGGCTATCTTGATGCGGACGACTACCTGTTCATCGTCGATCGCAAGAAGGACATCATCATCCGCGGCGGCGAGAACATCTCGTGCATCGAGGTCGAAGACGCGGTCTACGCCCATGACGACGTGGGCGAGTGCTCGGTCTTCGGCCTGCCCGACGAGCGGTTCGGCGAAGTGCCGGCGGCGGTCTACCGGATGAAGGATGGCCACACCGCCATCACCCCGGCCGAACTTCGCGCCTTCCTGCTCGAACGGATCGCGCCCTTCAAGGTGCCGCTCGAACACCAGATCTGGCTGGTCGAGGAGGCCTTGCCGCGCCTCGGCACGCAGAAGATCGACAAGCGCGCGGTCAAGGCCCACTTCCTCTCCGAGGCGGTCTCCGCGTGAGCCCCCCCACATGAGCCCCCCATCATGAGCCCACGCCGCGTCCCCGGACAGCGCGCGATCATCGACCGGCGCCAGCTGGCCGAGGAGATCGCCGCGCTGCACGAGGCGGGCGGGACAAGCGCCCGGCCCGCTATCGTCGCGGCGCTGCGGATGGCGCTGGGCGAAGGGCGCAAGGAACTCGCGCGCCGGCTCGAGGAGACCCCGTCTGCCGGGCACGAGGTGACGGCGGGATTCTCGTTCCTGATGGATCAGTTGCTGCGGGTGATCCACGATCACGTCACCACGCACCTCTACCCGGTACCGAACCGCACCCAGGCCGAGCGGCTCGCGATCCTCGCGGTGGGCGGCTACGGGCGGGCCGAGATGGCTCCGCATTCGGACGTCGACGTCGCCTTCATCACGCCGGGCAAGCGGGCGCCGTGGTGCGAGCAGGTGATCGAGACGATGCTCTATATCCTGTGGGATCTCGGCCTCAAGGTCGGCCATTCGAGCCGCACCGTCTCCGACACGATCCGCATGGCGAAGGAGGATCTCACGATCCGCACCGCGCTGCTCGAAAGTCGGCTCGTGTGGGGCGAACAGGCGCTTTACGACGAACTGCGCATGCGCTTCTGGAACGACGTCGCCAAGGGCAGCGAGCGTCAGTTCCTGACCCTGAAGCTTGCCGAGCGCGATGCGCGGCACAAGCGAATGGGCGACAGCCGCTATGTCGTCGAGCCCAATATCAAGGAAGGCAAGGGGGGGCTGCGCGACGTCCAGACGCTCTACTGGATCGGCAAGTATGTCCACCGCGTCGGCAGCGCCGCCGAGCTCGTGGATATCGGGCTGCTCACGCAGAGCGAATATCGCAGCTTCCGCCGCGCCGAGGGCTTCCTGCTTGCTGCACGCTGCCACATGCACCTCATCACCGACCGTGCCGAGGATCGGCTGACCTTCGACCTCCAGCGTCAGGTGGCCGAGCGGATGCTGTTTGCCGACCGCCCCGGCAAGAGCGCGGTCGAACGGTTCATGCAGTACTACTTCCTGCAGGTGAAGCGCGTCGGCAGCCTGACCGGCGTGTTTCTGGCGCACCTCGACGAGGAGTTCGCTCGCAAGCGCCCGCGCACCGGCTTCTTTGCAGGCTGGAACCAGCGGCCGCGGATGTTCAAGGGCTATATCGTCGATGCCGGCCGCATCCGCGCGCCGGGCGACGACTGGTTCCGGGCCGATCCGGTGCGGCTGATCGAGGTATTTCAGCTGGCCGAGGCCGAGGGGCTCGAAGTCCACCCCGAAACGATGCGCCAAGCCGCGCGCGATGCCAAGCTGATCGACGCAGCCCTGCGCCGTGACAAGCGCGCCAATGGGCTGTTCATGGATCTGCTGGCGGGGCGCAAGGATCCCGAGACGGCGCTCAGGTGGATGAACGAGGCCGGCGTGTTCGGCCGCTTCGTGCCCGACTTCGGCCGCGTCAACGCACAGATGCAGTTCGACATGTATCACCACTACACCGTCGATGAGCACACGATCCGCGCGATCGGGCTGCTCTCGCAGATCGAGCGCGGGTTGCTCGGCGCCGATCACCCGCGCGCGACCCGCGAGTTTCCCAAGCTCGCCTCGCGCCGCGCGCTCTATGTCGCGGTGCTGCTGCACGATATCGCCAAGGGACGCGGCGGCGATCATTCGGTGCTGGGTGCCGATGTCGCCCACCAGTTGTGCCCACGCTTCGGGCTCGACGAGAGGGAGACCGATCTCGTCGCCTGGCTGGTGCTGCAACACCTGCTGATGAGCCGCACCGCGCAGAAGCGCGACCTCACCGATCCCAAAACGATCGAGGATTTCGTCGTCGAGGTTCAGAGCCTTGAGCGGTTGCGCAACCTTGCGATTCTCACCGCGGTCGATATCCGCGCGGTCGGCCCGGGCACGTGGAACAGCTGGAAGGGGCAGCTGCTGGGCGAGCTTTACGACGCAGCGCAGGAGCGGTTGCGGCTCGGGCACAAGGGCACGGGCCGAAAAGCACGGGTGATGGCCAAGAAGGACGCGGTGGCGCAGCTGCTGGGCGATGCGGATCATCTCGTCGATTCCATCGGCGCGATGCTCGGCGATGCCTACTGGATTGCCGAACCCGAGGACATCATCGCCAGCAACCTCGTTCAGTTCGACAGTGCAGTCGCAAGCGAGGACCACCTTTCGATCCATTGCGATGTCGACGAGACGCGCGGCGCGACCCGCGTCAGTGTTATCGCTGCCGACCACCCCGGCCTGTTCTTTCGCATGGCAGGCGGCATCCACTTGGCCGGGGCGAACATCATCGACGCGCGCATCCATACAGCCAAGAGCGGCTACGCGGTCGACAACTTCCTGGTGCAGGACCACACCGCCCAGCCGTTCCGCGAGGAAGCGCAGATGGCGCGGATCGCAAAAGGCATCCGCGATGCGCTCCTCGCCAAGGTCGAACTGGTGCCCAAGCTCGCCGCACGGCCGCTGGCGCACTCGCGCGCCAAAGCCTTCGACGTCGCGCCGCGGGTCGGCTTCGACAACGACGCCTCGAACCACTTCACCGTGATCGAGGTGACCGCGCGCGACCGCCCGGCGCTGCTCAACCGGCTTGCGCACGCGCTCTACAAGGCCAGCCTGATCGTCCATTCGGCGCACATCACCGCTTACGGCGAGGCGGCGGCGGACACCTTCTACGTGACCGATCTGACCTTCGCCAAGGTCAAGGCGCCCGACCGCCTCGCCGAGATCGAGGCGGCGCTGCTCGCCGCGGCCAGCGACCAGCGCCAACAGCAGCTCGAACGCGCCTGAGAATCCGCCGCAAGCCAGTTGCAAACATCCGGAGCACGGCTAAGGGCAGCGTCCGTTTTCTGATAGGGGATCACCTGTGACGACCACCGACCGTAGCCGCTCCGCGGGCCGCCTTGCCTGTGCCATGCGCGCCGTGCTGCTTGGCACGGCAGCCCTCCTTCCGGGCGTGGCCCATGCCCAGGCCGAGCCCGAGCCCAAGCCCGCTGGCGAGACCGGCAACGGCGTTGAAGAGCGCACCAGCACGATCGATGCGATCACTGAAATTCTCGTCACCGGCACCAAGACCCGCGATCCCGAGAACGTCCAGGACGTACCGCTCGCCGTCACCGCGTTCAATGAACAGACGCTCGAAGCGTTCAAGATCCGCGACATTTCGGGCCTCTCATTCCAGACACCCAACGTCAGCCTCGACCAGGTCGGCACCAGCCGGGGCACCGCCAACTTCACCGTGCGCGGGCTCGGCATCAACTCCTCGATCCCCTCGATCGACCCGACCGTCGGCGTGTTCGTCGACGGGGTCTATCTCGGCATCAACGGCGGCGTGGTGTTCGATCTCTTCGACCTTTCCAGTGTCGAGGTTCTGCGCGGGCCGCAGGGCGTGTTGTTCGGCCGCAACGTCACTGGCGGTGCGGTGGTGATCAACACCGGCAATCCCACCGAAGACTTCCGCGGCAAGTTCCGCGCGGCGGTCGACGGCCCGGTCGATGGCGGCCGTGGCGGCGCCAACTACACGGTCAGCGGCGTCATCTCCGGCCCGATCGTCGAGGATACCCTGCTGTTCAAGGTCGGCGCCTATTACAACAAGGACGAGGGCTACTTCCTCAACCTCGCCAATGGTGCGAACCAAGGCGCGGCGGAAACCAAGATCCTGCGCGGCGCGCTCGAAGCGCGGCTGGGCGACCTCACCCTCGTGGGCAAGCTCGACTACTTCAAGAGCGACGGCGACGGCCCGGCCACCCAGAACCGGGGCTTCTTCCCGCGTGACAGCTTCCGCCTCGCGATCGACAACCGCGGCGAATACGACAACGAGATCTGGACCGGCTCGCTCAACGCCACACTGAACATCGGCCCGGGCACGCTCACCAACGTGTTCGGCTGGCGCAAGTATGACGTCTTCACCGATGGCGACATCGATGGAACCCCGCTGTTCCTGTTCCACTCCACCACCGGCACCGCGCAGGAGCAGTTTTCGAACGAGCTGCGCTACGCGATTTCGACCGACCGGCTTGATCTGACGGTTGGCGGGTTCTGGTTCACCCAGGACCTCGCCTACACCGAACAGCGGGCGCTGCGCCGCGACCTGCCGGTGAACCAGCCGCCCGCGCCGTCCTCCGGCGGCCGGCAGCAGGATCACGAGGTGATCGGCGTGTTCGCCAACGCCCAGTACGAGGTGATCGACAGCCTCTCGCTGATCGCCGGCATCCGCTGGAACCAGGAGACCAAGGACGCCGCAGTCACCTTCATCACCCCGCGCGCCGAATGCTCGGTGATCGCGGGCACCTGTCCCTTCGGCACCGACCCCTATCGGCCGGGCGTGGAGACCAACGGCTTCCGCGACAAGGTGCGTTTCCGCAACCTCTCGCCCAAGCTCGGCCTCCAGTACGAATTCGGTGACAGCCAGATCTATGGCCACTGGAGCCGGGGCTACCGTTCGGGCGGCTACAACTTCCGCATCAGCAACGTGGCGATCTTCAACCGCGCCTTCCTTGCTACCAACTCATTGGGGTTCGACGAGGAGAAGGTCGACAATTACGAGATCGGCGGCAAGTTCCAGACTGCGGACAAATCCTTCACGCTCAACCTGGCGGCCTATGTCACCAAGGTCGGCAACATGCAGCGCGAGGTGAACCTTTCCGATCCGGGCGCGGGCGTGGTGCAGAACATCCTCAACACCGCTGATGCGACCGTAAAGGGCGTCGAGGCGGAAGCGCGGATGCGGGTGTCCGACAGCCTCGTCTTCACCGCCAACTTCGGCGTGATCGACGCCAATTACGACAAGGTGCTGTTCGATATCTCGGGTGATGGCCGGATCAGTGATGCCGACCTTGCCCTGGGCCTGCCGCGCGTGGTGCCGGTGACGGTCGGCGCAGGGCTGATCCACGAACTCGACCTCGGCAGCAGCAGCGTGCTCACCCGCGTGAATTACCAATACCGCGACGAGGCCGCCTACACCGACGACAACCTCGGCTGGCTGCAGGACCTCAGTATGCTCGAGGCGAACGTCACCTGGAACACGCCGGTCCAGGGCCTCTCGCTATCGCTCTACGGGCGCAACCTGTTCGACGAGGTGCAGGAAGGCGGCGACACGCAGGTGCCCTTCGGCGGCCCCCTGTCCAGCGGCGTGCGCCAGCCCTTCGGCCAGCGTCCGACGGCGGGCACCTTCTCCCCGCTGATGCGCGGGCGGAACGTGGGCGTGGAAGCGCTGTTCGAGTTTTGATTTCGCACCCCATCCGGGGTGCGGTGTCCTCGCTCACACGCCTTTCAGGCGCGTCGCTGCGGGCGGGCAGTCGCCCTTGCGGTCGCGAAGCGACCGATGAAGGCCCGAGATCGAAGGGGCGCTCCGGCAACGGGGCGCCCTTTTTGTCGCGACTACCCGCGCGCCCCGAACAGCGCCGTCCCCACCCGCACGTGGCTCGCGCCGAGCATCACCGCGGTCTCGTAATCGCCGCTCATCCCCATGCTGAGGCCCGTCACACCGTGATCGGCGGCAAGCTTGGCGAGGAAGGCGAAGAAGGGCGCGGCCTCGGTGTCGGCGGGGGGGATGCACATCAGGCCCGCCAGCGGGATCGGGGTGGCACGCACCTGCGCCAGAAACGCGGGCAGCTCGGCAATGGGGCAACCGCCTTTCTGGGCCTCGTCGCCGATATTGACCTGCACGAAGCACGGCACCTGCCGCCCGGCCTTGTCCATCGCACGGCCAAGCGCAGTCAGCAGGCTCGGCCGGTCGAGGCCGTGGATATAGTCGAACAGCGCCACCGCCTCTTCCGCCTTGTTCGATTGCAGCTGGCCGATGCAATGGAGCTCGATGCCGGGATGGGCCTCGCGAAGGGCGGGCCACTTGCCCTGCGCCTCCTGCACGCGGTTCTCCCCGAACACGCGCTGGCCCGCGCCCAACAGCGGCTGGATGGCGGGCGCATCATGGGTCTTGCTGACCGCGATCAGGGTCACGTCCTTGGGCACACGCCGCGCCTGCTTGCATGCGCGGGCGATGTTGCTGCGGACGGTTTCGAGGCGGGATACTGCACTTTCCATCGCCGCGCTCTATAGCGGCTGCGTGGCCAGCGCAAAGACCCTCCCCGCCCTGTGGCTGATCAGCGACGCGCGCAACGATGCCGGGCTGGAGCGCGCGCTTGCCCGCCTGCCGCGCGCATCGGGGTTCATCTACCGCCATTATCATCTGCCCGATGCCGAGCGCCTCGCACGGTTCCGGGCGCTGCGCCGAATCGCGCGGGCGCGGGGACACGTGGTGATCCTTTCGGATTCGGCGCTGACCGCGCGCGCGTGGGGAGCGGACGGAATCTACGGCGCGCCGCGCAGCCTCACCCCGCGCCGTACTGGCCTGATCCATCTCGCAACGGCGCACAGCCTCGGCGAGTTGGGCCTTGCAGCGAGGCTCGGCGCGAACGCGGCGCTGCTCTCGCCGGTGTTCCCGACGCGCTCGCACCCCGACAGCGCGGTGCTTGGCGCAGTGCGCTTCCGGCTGCTGGCGGGGCGGGCGCGCTTCCGGGTGATTGCCCTTGGAGGGATGACCCCGGCTCATGCCCGCGCGCTGCGCTGGCCGCGTTGGGCGGCAATCGACGGCCTCTCCTGATGGACGAGCGCGACGACGATCAGCTCTACTGGCAGGCCTGCGACTTTGTCGTGCGCGGGGGCAGACCGAACATCTCGACCCTCCAGCGCCGCTTCAAAGTCGGCTTCTATCAGGCCGAGCGGTGGATCCGGCGGATGGAGGAGAACGGGCTCCTCACCCCCCCGCGCGACCGCTTTCATTAGTGCGGGCAGACGCGAAATGAATTGACCCTGCCAGCGGTAGGATTCATGATGTGTTCCGCTCAGGAGATAGCCCCATGGCCAGCCGCGCGGCCCAAACCGTCAAACCCGGTCGCCAGACCCCCGGCCGCCAAACAGATGCCGAATGGCGCGCGGGCCTGCGCCGTTCGTTGCGCCGCATCGCCCAGATGACGGGTGCCGGGCTGCTGCTCGGCACGGCCGTGTTCCTCGCCCTCGCGCTCGCCAGCTACACCCAGACCGACCCCAGCCCCTCGACCGCCGCCGATCCGGGCGAGGTCGCCAACTGGATGGGCCGGGGCGGGGCGTGGGTGGCAGACCGGGTGCTGCTGATCTTCGGCCTGCCCGGCGTGCTGCTGCTCCCGCTGCTGTATGTCTCGGCGCGCAAGCTGTGGCGCGATGTCGAGAACGGGGACGAACCGGAGACCACCGCCTGGTGGATGCCGGCCGCGCTGCTGCTGATCGCGATGAGCCTGCTTGCCACCGTTCTCAGCCTCGCCTTCGAGGGGCCGGGCGGGACGCTGCCGGCACAGGCCGGAGGGCTCACGGGCCTGCTCGGCGCTGGCGCGGTGCAGGCAGTCGCGGCGCGCTTCGGCGAGCAGGCGCAGGGCTGGGTGATCCTCGGCCTTGCGTTCACCAGTCTGGCGGTGGGCGTCGCCCTGCTCACCCGCATCTTCGCGATCGAATGGCGGGCGCTGATGAGCCTGCCAGATTTCCTCGGCGGGGGATCGCTCGCCAGCCTCGCGCGCCGCATCCCGCTGCTGCCGGGGCGCAGGGCCGTTCCGGCTCTCACATTCGCCGGATCGGACGAGGAGGCTGACGAAGACGACGCGCCCGCCCGCCCGCGCCGCCCCGCCAAGACTGCCGCAACCGGCATGGACGAACGCCCGCGCCGCTCGCCCGAGATCAGCGATCCTTCCGCCCCGCCCCGGCGCGCCGCAACCGGCAAGACCGCGCAGCGCGACATGTTTGCGCCCTACAACCTGCCCAGCCTCGACCTCCTCGCCGAGCCGCCGACCGACAAGGCGCCCAAGCTCGACAAGCTCGCGCTCGAACGCAACGCCCGCCTGCTCGAAAACGTGCTCGACGACTTCAACGTCAAGGGCGAGATCACCGCAGTCCGCATGGGGCCGGTGGTCACCATGTACGAGCTCGAACCGGCACCGGGCATCAAGGCGAGCCGCGTCATCGGCCTTGCCGAAGACATCGCCCGCAACATGAGCGCGATTTCCGCGCGGGTTTCGCCGATCCCGGGGCGCACCGTGATGGGCATCGAACTGCCCAATCAGGACCGCCAGACGGTGATGCTGAAAGAGCTCGCCGCAGCCGCCGCCTTCCAGGAGGCCAAGGGCAACCTGCCGATCATCCTCGGCAAGGACATCGCGGGCGAACCGATCATCGCCGATCTTGCCGCCATGCCCCACCTTCTGGTTGCGGGGACCACCGGGTCGGGCAAGTCGGTCGGGCTCAACGTCATCCTGCTGAGCCTGCTCTACCGCTTCACACCGACCGAGCTGCGCCTGATCCTGATCGATCCCAAGGTGCTGGAGCTCAAGATCTATGACGATATCCCGCACCTGCTCTCGCCCGTGGTGACCGAGCCTGCCAAATCGGTGCGCGCCTTGAAGTGGGCGGTCGAGGAAATGGAGCGCCGCTACCGGATGATGAGCGCGATCGGCTCGCGCAACATCGCCTCGTTCAATGAAAAGGTTTCCGCTTCGATCGCCAAGGGCAAGCCGCTCGGGCGCCGGGTGCAGACCGGCTTCGATCCGGAGACCGGCGAGCAATTGTTCGAGGAGGAACAGCTCGATTACCAGCCGCTGCCGCAGATCGTGCTGATCGTCGACGAGCTTGCTGACCTGATGGTGACCATCGGCAAGGAGATCGAGGTGCTGATCCAGCGCCTCAGCCAGAAGAGCCGCGCGGCGGGCATCCACCTCATCATGGCCACCCAGCGCCCCTCGGTCGACGTCATCACCGGCGTCATCAAGGCGAACCTGCCGACCCGCATCAGCTTCAAGGTCACCAGTCGGATCGACAGCCGCACCATCCTTGGCGAACAGGGGGCCGAACAGCTGCTGGGCAAGGGCGATATGCTCTACAAGCCCAACACTGGCGCGATGGTGCGCGTCCACGGGCCGTTTGTCAGCGACGAGGAGGTCGAGGCGGTGGCCGATCACTGGCGATCGCAAGGCGCGCCGACCTATGTCGATGCGGTCACCGAAGAGCCCGAGGACGGAGGCTTCGGTTTCGAGGACGATCTCACCGCCTCGGACAACCCGGAAGAACGCAAGTATCGCCAGGCCTGCCAGATCGTGATCGAAAACCAGAAGGCATCCGGAAGCTGGCTCCAGCGCCAGATGGGCGTGGGCTACAACACCGCCGCCAAGTGGATCGAGCGGATGGAAGAAGACGGCCTCGTCGGCCCCGCCAACCACGTGGGCCGCCGCGAGATCTACCGCGACCGGGACGGGAACCCGTTGTGATGTGATCGCCCGCACGTTTTCGTGTGCGTGCCACCTTCGGTGGCGCAGACCTCCCGCCCCACCTCCCCACCCGGCCACCAATAGTACCACTATGTTATGGTGGCCGGGTGGGGAGGTGGGGCGGGAGGTCTGCATCGCGCATCAGCGCGATCGAAAGCGAATGCGCGCGGGTGGTCTGCGCCGCCGATAGGTGGCCGCCAACCGCGATGCATTTCAGCAACGCATTCAAACTGTAAGGCCGCCGTCACGCAGCCTTCATTGCTGCGTCGCAGCATCGTCACCAAGCCCTGCCACGGGCAAGTCCTCTCTCCACGGATAAGGGCTTTCCCCGATGCTTCGCACCTCATTCACCCGCACATCGCTGGTCGCGCTGGGCGCCGCTCTCGCCGCCACGCCATTCGCAGCGCTCGCACAAGATGCCGATGCTGCCGCTCCGGCCGAGGACGAAGCCGCCTCGGGCAACCAGATCATCGTCACCACGCAGAAGATCGAACAGCGCGCGCTCGACGTGCCGATCACCATCACCGCCACTACGGGCGCGCGCATCCGTCAGCTCGGCGTCACCGATCTCGACGAGCTGTCCTACTACACCCCCGGCCTGCTCATTCAGGAGCAGAGCGCCAACAACCCCGGCATCGTGATCCGCGGGATCACCTCGGACAGCGGTTCGGCGCAGGAAGGCCCGCGCGTCACGCTCTATTACAACGGTGTCGACATCTCGCGCTCGCGCGGCTCGTATCAGGCAATCTACGATCTCGAACGCGTTGAAGTCGTCAAGGGCCCGCAGGCAACCCTGTTCGGCACCGCCTCCGCCGTCGGCGCGATCAGCCTTGTCTCGGCCCGCCCGCGCGAAGGCTTTTCGGCTGAGGTGCGCGGCGGCTACGGCAACTTCAACCAGACGCTGGTAGGCGGCTTCATCAACATCGGCTCTGACGTGATCGCCGCACGCCTCGCCGGTGAATGGCGCAAGCGCGACGGTTATGTCGAGAACTTGAGCCCCAACCAGAAAGAAGAGCTCTACGCTCAGGACCAGCTTGGCCTGCGTGGCTCGCTCCGCTTCACCCCGAGCGATGCCTTCACGCTCGACGTGATCGCCACCTACGACCAGCAGCGCAACGGCGGCACGCCCTTCATCTCGGCGCGCTTCCCTGCTTCGGCGGCTTCGCCGGGCGGTCCGGCCAATGCCTTCGGCAAGGCCAACCTCGGCGGCAATCCGGCGGGCGCGGCGGCGCTGGGCGACGACCAGCTCGGCCTCAACCGCGAAGTCTATGACGTCAACATCACCGCCGAATACAGCTTCGCCGACGACTGGACCTTCACCACGGTCAACGGCTACCGCGAGTTCGACAGCCGCGAGGTGTTCGACGCCGACGGCACCGCCGCGCCGTTCCTCGAATTCGCCGAAATCGCGACAGGCTGGCAGGTCAACCACGAGGGCCGCTTCAGCTATGCCGGCGAGAAGCTGCGCGCGAGCGCAGGCTGGAACCTGTTCATCGAAGAGGGACGCCAGAACGTTCCCTTCGCGACCGAGGAAGGCCTGTTCCTGCAATGCCTTTCCACGCTGTTCAACGCGCCCGTCGCCAGCCGTCCGTTCGGTGCCACGCCCTGCGTCGCGGCTGACGGCAGCACCCCGGCTGTGGGCCTCACCAACTTGCCCTACAGTTCGGTGTTCGAGAATCAGGGCCGCAACGAGGCCTATTCGGTCTTTGCCGACGTCACCTGGACGCCCTTCGACGCGCTTGAACTGACCGCGGGCGTCCGGGTCCTCGATGAATACCGCCGCTCGGGCTTCTTTGCCCGGGTGCCCAACGGCACCCTCAACGGCGCATCGCTGATCCCCGGCCAGATCGACACGCGCGGCCAGACCTTCATCGCCGACGAGACCTTTTCGGCGGTGCTGCCGCGCTTCAATGCGCTCTACCGGATCAGCGATGACGTGAACGTCTATGCCACCGTTTCGAAGGGCCGCCGTTCGCCGGTGGTGCAGGTCGGCGCGCAGCGCGACGGGACCAACGTGATCGCCCGCCGCACCGATGTGGCCGAAGAAATCGTCTGGAACTATGAAGGCGGGATCAAGCTGGCGACCGGGCCGGTATCGGCCTCGCTCGGGGTCTATTACCAGATCTATGACAACTTCCAGGTCTCGGTGCCGGTGATCGTCAATGGCAACCCGACCGGTGCCTTCGAAACCCGCAGCGCCGGCGGCGCGAAGAACCTCGGGGTCGAGGGCGAGTTGGCGATCGACGTGACCGACTGGCTCAACGTCTTCGGCAATTTCGGCTATATCGACGGCGGGATCGACAATGATCCGGCGAACGGCACCTTCGCCGGTTCGCGCTTCCGCCTGCAGCCGGAATGGCAGGCCTCGGGCGGTTTCACGATTGACCACGAGTTTGATGGCGGGGTGCGCTTCTTCGCCACGCCCACCATCACCCACCGCAGCACGATCTTCTTCCAGGTGCCGAACACGGCGCTGATCAGCCAGGGCCCGGTGACGCTGGTCAATGCCCGCGCCGGGGTGAGCTTTGCTGATGACCGCTACGAGATCGCGGGCTTCATCCGCAACGCCGCGGGCGAGGACTTCCTGCTCGACGCGGGCAACACCGGCGGGGCCTTTGGCATCCCGACCTTCATCCCCGGCGAGCCGCGCTTCTATGGGGTGGAACTGACCGCGAAGTTCTAAACCGCTTGGGGCTTACTGCGACATGATGGGGGGCGGGGGGCGCAGGTCTCCCGCCCCTTCGTTTTGCGCATCGCGCTCGGCGATTTCCTCGGGCGTGAGCGGGCGGAAGCGGATCGAAACCGGCGTGAAGCTGCCGTCCTCGCGCTGGCGGATCGTCACAATCCCGCGCTGGTCGCGGTTCTGGAGCTGCTCTTGCAGCTGCGCGGCGCGGTCTTGCCCGATGTAGAGGCGGCCGACCGTGAGGCTTCTGCCGGCATAGACACCGCCGGAATCCGCGCGCACAGGATGATCGCACGCTTCGTCCGTCCGCAACCATCGCGCCCGCGCGATGTTCGGCGCTTCCCCTTCGAGACACATCGCGCTCCACGCGAGGTCGCTTAGGCCTACTTCGCCCGGCCAGTCATAGGTGAACTCGACATAGTGCCCGCGCAGGTAATCGCGCGGATCGTAGCCCTGGATCGGCACCTCCCACGCGGTGCCCTCGCTGTAGGTCTTGGCGCTCATGGCCCACAGCCCGGCGAGGCCTGCGAGCGGGAGGATGGCAGCGAGGAGGCGGAAGCTGCGGGTCATGCAGCAGGCTCCTCGCGCGGGGCGAAACGCTTCGACACGCGCACCGCCACCCATGCGACGCCGAGGATCATGATGCCGGAAAGGATCAGCCCGAAGCCGCTCGTCAGCAGGTCAGCCGCAAGCTCGAAGCTGAGGATGATGAGCCTGAGCGCGCTCACCCCCACCGCCATCTGGAACACCCCGCGCCACTGCGCGGCAAGCGCGGCGGCGGCGATTCCGCCCCATAGTGCGAAGAACAGGAGGGCTGCGGGGACAACCGCGTCACTCACCGCATAGGCAAGCGGCAAGGCCAGCCCGGCCCCGGCGATGATCACGCCTGCCATCCTGCCGGAAACCCCGGGCCGCGCGATCACAACACCGAGCCCGGTGAGCATCATCATCGCGCCACCGAGCAGAAGGCTTCCCCATGCGCTGGCAGCTTGGTTATCGGCGATCCCCTCAAAACCCGCGATCGCGATGGCGAATGAAGCGCAGCCGACCGCATAGGCGAGTGCAAGTTGTTCGAGCCGTCGCCAGAAATCAGTCCGGGCGCTGCGGCCCCTCGTCCAAGCAGCAAGCGGCGCGAAGACCACCGGCAAGGTCTGCACGGCGGCGACCCACAGATCCCGCGCGAGCCTCGCCTGCCCGTCGAAGCCATTGGCGGCGCTCGCATACTCCCACGCCGTCCACACCGCTCCGCCGACCACCGCCAGCGCCGTCGGCCAGCTCCGCCCCGTGAGCAACAGCAGCGGCGCAAACAGCACCAGCCATGTCGCCAGCGGCTGCCACAGCGGCGAGGAGGTCTGATAGACCTGCCCCAAGTGCCCGAAGAAGGTGAGGCCCAGCGCGGCGGTGATGAAGGCGAGAGCCTCCACCGCCCACGGCGAACGCTCGGCCAGCCGCGCCTCGCGCCAGAACAGCGCCGCCAGCAGCGCTCCGATCAGCACAAGATGCACCGCAAGGCGCACCACGCCCGGGATGTCCTCCCAATTGGCGGCGATCACCGAGACGAAGCCGAGCCCGATCGCCAGCGCCCCGATCCCCCACACCGCCCACAGCAGCAGCGGGCGGGCGTGGGCGGCCTCATGCGCGACCAGCCGGTCGCGCGTCGCAGCGTCGATCAGGCCGGCATGGTGCCATTCGGCGATCTTGCGCGCGATCATGGAGGGCAGACTACCTGCCCGCCATCATCTCCGCAATCGCTTCAGCATATCACTTCGCTTCGAGCTCTGCCTTGGTCAGCACCGTCTGGCTCTGCACCTTGGCGGCGTTGGCCGCCATCGTCTCGGGCGGCATTGCAACCATCCCGATCTTGGTCAGCGGGCCGCCCTTGTCCCAGCTCTTGACCCATTCCTTCATGAAGCCCTCAAGTCCCGGGATGGCGCGCATGTGCGCCTTCTTGACGTAGACGTACAGCGGGCGGGCGCCGGGATAGTCGAAATCGGCGATATTGTCGTAGGTCGGCTGCACGCCGTTCATCGGCAGGCCCTGCACCTTGTCGAGGTTCTCCTCGAGGTAGGAATAACCGAAGATCCCGACCGCGCGCGGGTTGCCCGCGATCTTCTGGACGATCAGGTTGTCCTGTTCGCCCTGGTCGACAAAGGCGCCGTCATCGCGCACTTCAGTGCAGATCTGCGTGTAATTGGTCTCGTCGCTGTCCTTGAGCGCCTTCATCCCCGGATCGGTGTCGCAGCCGACGTGGAGGATCAGCTCCTTGAGCGCGTCGCGCGTACCCGAAGTCGACGGCGGGCCGTAAACAACGATCGGATCGGCGGGGAGCGCCGGATCGACGTCCTTCCAGGTCTTGGCGGTCTGCGGCTTGCCGAAAGGCTGCGCGGCGATCGCCTTGTAGATCGTTTCGGGCGACAGGTTCAGCATGATCCCGCCCTTGGCAGAGGCCAGAACGATCCCGTCGAGGCCGACCTGCAGTTCGATGATCTCATCGACACTGTTCGAGGCGCAGGTGTCGAATTCCGACGCCTTCATCCGGCGTGAGGCGTTGACCATGTCAGGCGTGTTGGGGCCGAGGCCCGAGCAGAACAGCTGGATGCCGTTTCCGGTGCCGGTGGATTCGATCAGCGGCGAACGCATGTCGCTGTTCGAGCGGGCGAAATTCTCCGCGACCAGCTTGGCAAAGGGATAGACCGTCGAGGAGCCGACGGCGTGAACCGATTGTGCGCCGCTGTCCCCACCGCTGTCGCAGGCGGCAAGGGTGGAAGCGGCAAAGGCCAGAACGGCGCCGGTCTTGAGAAATGCGGAGATACGGTTTGCCATGATCAGTCCCGAAGTGCGGCGGGCGGACGATCCCCCGAGCGCGCCCTCGGCTAAGCGCCGCTCATGACAAGGATGTGACAGTTTTGCGTAAGGCGTGACCGGTTCGCGCCGAACCGCTGCGCAGGACCAGTGCCGCTCCCGTCAAGCTTATGAGATTGCCTAGAAATACCTCCAAAATGGAGTGATCCCGCTTAACAGCATCGTAAGAGCTTCCATGATAGCTCTGTTCCCATGGCATTCCTGCGCCTCCTTTGCCGGCTCGGTCCGGCGCTGATCCTGCTCGCGTTGCTGGCTGCCCGGCCGGCCGCGGCGGAGCATCGCGCCGTGCCGAGTTTCGCGCCCGCGTGCCATGCCGCGACCGACGCCGCGCGCACTGCGGCGACGATGCGCACCCGCGCCGGCTGGGTCTGCAGCAACAGCGAATGGCACGCCGCTACGCCGGTCGCGTGGTTGCGCTTCGAGGCCGGGGACTGGCGTGGGCAAGAGCTGCCCCACTATTTCTTCAGCCGCACCGCGCGTTTCAAGTCGATCACCTTCCACGTCATCGACACCGACGGCGCTACCCGCACCCGCCGCATGACCGGGGCTGACGGCACGCCCTTCCCGTCCGGCCCGGTGTTCCAGCTGCCGCTGCCCGAAGTGACCGCCAAGACAGCGACGATCCTCGCGCGGATCGAAGCGCCGCATTCCGTGCCGCTGCTCACCGAAGCACGCATTACCCATGATCCGGGCCGGGCCGAATGGTCTCAGGTCGACATGATGCTGCTCGCCTTCGTGGTCGGGATGCTGACCCTGCCGCTGTTGTTCGACATCAGCTTCTATGTGGTGCTGCGCGAACGCTTCATCCTGCTTCACGCGGCCATGGTCACCGCGATGATGATCTACGTGCTGACGGCGGGCGGCCTGATTTCGGCCTTCCTGATCCTGCCGGTCGACCTCCTGGGGGTGCTAGCGCCGCTATCCTGGGCGGTCGGGTCGGGGATCGCGGCGCTGTTCCTGACGACCTTCCTCGAACGCGGCGCGCAGTCGCGGCTGATGCGGCGGATCACCGCGGCGACCGGCTGGTTCACGATTTGCGTGCCCGGTTTCTTCGCCTTGCAGATCGATGCGACCCAGCGAATCGACGATATCGGCTATTTCATCGCCTTCCTGCCGTGCATTTTCGTGATCAGCGCGGCGGTGCTCGAAGCGGTGCTGCGGGGCAGCCGCTCGGCGCGCTACATCGCGGTCGCCTGGGCGCCGATCATCATCGCCTCGATCGAGCGCATGCTGCGCGGGCTGGGTTGGCATGTCGGCCCCTCAAGCCTCGATCAGATGATGTACGTCGCAGTCGGGATCGAAGTGGTGGTGATCAGCCTCGCCATTTCCGACCGCTTCCTCGCCCTGCGGCGCGAGCGCGATGCGGCGCTGACCGAAGCCAAGATGCTCGAACAGATCTCGACGCGCGATTCGCTCACCGGCCTGATGAACCGCCGGGCCATCGAAGCGCGTTTCGACGAGCTGATGGTGCAGGGCTTCAACACCTTCGCGCTGGTCGACCTTGACCGCTTCAAGGCGATCAACGACCTCCACGGCCACCAGGTCGGCGATGCCGCGCTGATCGCCTGTGCCAGCGCGATCCGTGCCAGCGGCGATCGCGACGCGGTGGCGGTGCGGCTGGGCGGCGAGGAATTCGTGGTGCTGCTGCGCGGTCCCCGCCCGCTTGAGCGGGCCGAGGCGATGCGCCAGTCCATCCCGCTGCGAATCGCCAAGGAAGTCCCCGGGCTCGATCTGCCGGTCACCGCCAGCATGGGCTTGGTGATGCTCGCAGAAGCGAGCCGCCACAAGATGGCCTTTGCCGAGCTCTATGCCCGCGCCGACGCGCTGATGTACGAAGCCAAGGCTTCGGGCCGCAACCGCATGGCCTATGAGCGGCTGACCATGTTCACCGCCGCGCCCGAGGGCCGGAAGGAGGCAGACGAGCGGGCGGCGTAGTTTGTTTGCGGCCACCTATATGCGGCGCAGACCTCCCGCCCCGCCTCCCCACCCGGCCACCAATAGTACCACTACGTTATGGTGGCCGGGTGGGGAGGCGGGGCGGGAGGTCTGACCCTTCACAAGAACGGCTCCAGCACCTCAGGCCGCACCCGTGCCAGCCGCCCGCTGGCGCGGTCGATCATCGCCCAGGTGGTCGCGGCGCTGACGAGGCGCCTACCCGCACTGGCAGTGAAGTCGACCCGCCGCAGCGAGGTGGCTCCTTGCGCGGGGCCTTCGATCCACGTCGTCCCGGTGACGCTCTCGCCCGGCCCGATATTGCCGCGATAATCGATCTCGTGCCGCACCACGACCCAGTAGAACGCCTCGTGATCCTCGGGCCGCGCGGTATTGTCCCAGTGGGCGGTGGCGAGGTCTTGAATCCACTGCACCCACACCGTGTTGTTGACATGGCCGAGCGCGTCGATGTGCTCAGGCGACGCGGTAAAGGTGCGGGTGAAGGTGTTTGGCATGGGCGCGGAGGTAGCCCTGCCGAGGCCGGGGGGCAAGAACGGCAAGGGCTTGTTAGGCTGCACGATGTAGTCTGTGTGCATGACTGACGAGCCATCCGAAAAGCCCGCCAAAAAGCCTGATCGCGGCTTCCGGCCCGGCGTGAACTACGTCCAGCCGCCGGGCAGCAAGGGCAAAAGCCTCGTCCTCACCCCCGAGGGCATCTTTGCCTATGAGGGCGGGGAGATGACCACGATTGCCGATGCGGTCGATTTCTTCTGGGCGACGGTGGCGCAGGAACCGCGTGAATGGAACACGGGCCTGCGCGGCTATGACTACCTCCTCGCCCATGCCGCCGAAGCGACGCGCGAGGATGTGCGCCGGACACTCGGCTGGCTCGAAGGGGCGATTGGCCTCAAGGATCGCACCGCAGCGGTGGCGGCGTGCCGCTATCTCGCCGCGATGCCATCGATGCTGCTGGCGGCGGATTACGGACGGCTGATGGCGATCTTCAACAGCCGCAAGGTCGGGATGGTGTGGCAGGTGACGCCCGATCTCGACAAGCGCCCGCTGCCCAGCGGCCCGATCCCGGTGTTCGGCGGAGAAGCGGGCTTCGGCCTGATCCGCGCGGTGCCGGAACTGTATCTGAAGCTGGCGCTGTTCGGCCCGGAGATGGAGAGCATCGTGATCCAGCTGGTGGCAGAAGCGATCCGTTATGGCGTTTCGCTTCCCCCTGAGCTGGTCGAATTGGCGAATTAACGGCCTTCTGCTGGCTGCCTGTACAGCGACAAGCTATTTCGGCAGCAGGGGGCCCACCAACTCAAGCAGCAGCAAGAGCGCGACCGGCAACAGCAGCACGACCATCGCAATGATGGCCAGACCGCGATCGTAGTTGGGTGCCTTCACTCGCCCTCGCTCTTTGGTGCCATCCCCATCTGCCACAGGATGAAGGCGAATTCCTCGGCGGTCTCCTTCAAGGAATTCCAGCGGCCCGATTGCCCGCCGTGGCCTGCGCCCATGTTGGTCTTGAGCACCAGCAGGTTATCGTCGGTCTTCACTTCGCGCAGTTTGGCGACCCACTTGGCGGGCTCCCAATAGGTCACGCGCGGATCGTTCAGACCGGCGGTCACCATCAGCGGCGGGTAGGCCTTGGCCACCACCTGATCATAGGGCGAGTAGGACAGCATGTAAGCGAAGGCCGCCTTGTCCAGAATCGGGTTGCCCCATTCAGCCCACTCGCCCGGGGTGAGAGGCAGCTTTGCGTTGAGCATGGTGCCCACCACATCGACAAAGGGCACATGCGCCACGACCGCGCCGTATTGCGACGGGTCCTGGTTGATGATCGCCCCCATCAGCTCGCCCCCCGCCGATCCGCCGCTGGCGGTGACCATGCCTTCAGCCGTGTAGCCCTTGGCGATGAGGCCCCTCCCTGCGTCAACGAAATCGTTGAAGGTGTTCATCCGCGCGAACAGCTTGCCCTGCAGATACCAGCGCCGCCCGAGATCATCGCCGCCGCGAATGTGCGCGATGCCATAGGCAAAGCCCCGGTCCACAAGGCTGAGGCGCGAGGTGGAGAAACCGGGCTGGGTGGCATAGCCGTAGGCGCCATAGGCATAGAGGTGCAGCGGCCCCGGCCCTTCGATCCCCGCCTGCTTGAGGATTGCCGCGCGGTCCTTTCGCATCACGATGCTGACCGGCACCATCGTCCCGTCGCGCGCCTGCACGGTGAGCCGCTCAGTGACATATTTCGAGGCATCATAGCCGCTCGGGATTTCCTGCGTCTTGAGAGTGGTCAACCCGCCGGTTGTGACGTCGTAATCATAGACCGTGCTCGGCGTCACCATGCTCTGATACGACAGCCGCAGCTTGGTCATGTCGTATTCCGGGTTGTTCGAAAGCCCGGCGGTGTAGCTCGCTTCCGGGAAGGTGATCGGCGTCACCTGCGCGGGCGCCGCGTATTGGCGCAGCTGAATCTGGTCGAGGCCATTCAGCCGCCCCTCGGTGACGAAGAAGTCCTTGAACAGGTCGAATCCGGTCAGATAGAAATCGTCCGATCCCGCGATCACCGTCTGCCAATCACTTGGGCTCTTCAGCGATGCCTTGGCGAGGCGGAAGTTGATGTGATCGTCGTTGGTCCACACCCACAGATCGCCGTCACGCACGTCGACCGAATATTCGACACCCTTCTGGCGCGCCTTCACCAGAATCGGCGTCGCGGTGGGATTGGCGGCGGGGACGAGGCGCACTTCGCTGGTCTCGTTGTCACCGGTGGCGATCACCAGCCAGTCCTCCTGCGCGGTCAGCCCGGTGCCGACGCCGAAGCTCTGATCCTCTTCCTTGTAGAGCGTCACGTCGCTTGTCACAGGCTGGCCGATCACGTGCAGCTTGGCCTCCAGCGTGCGCCATTCCTCGGTCGAGGGGCCATAGACCAGCGCGGTATCACCTGCGACCCAGATGAGATCGCTGCGCAGGTTGGTGATGACGTCGGGGAGCAGCTCGCCGGTCGTCAGATCCTTGATCCGCGCGGTGTAGCGTTCCGATCCGTCGGTATCGGTCGAATAGGCCAGATAGCGCTGGTTCTGGCTGATCGAGGCCGCGCCGAGGCGGAAATATTCCTTGCCTTCAGCCAGCACGTTCTCGTCGATCAGCAATTCCGCCTTGGCGGCATCGGCCTTGTCTCCGACAGCAGGAGCGCGATAATGCTTGCGATACTGCGCGCCTTCCTCGAATTCGCTCCAGTAGAAGTAATCGCCGTCCTTCTGGGGCACGGTCGAATCGTCCTCCTTGATGCGGGCGCGCATCTCGGTGAACAGCGCCTCGGTCAGCGCCTTCTGGCCCTCCATCTTGGCTTCGAAATAGGCGTTTTCGGCCTTGAGGTGATCGAGCACCTCGGTGTCGTCCACCGTCGGATAGGACTTGTCGTAGAGCCAGTCATAGGGGTCTTCGACCGTGACGCCGTGGACGGTGTAGGTGTGCGCCTTCTTGGCCGCGACGGGGGGCTTGATCTGGGATGCGGCGGTAGAAGTGGGCGTCGTCGTGGTCACAGGAGCGGAATCCTCTCGGGTCTCGGCCATGGCGGCCGGTACAAAGGTGGTGGCGGCAAGCGCGCAGGCAAGGGCCTGAAGACTGATCGGGCGAAGCATGTTCGGGGGGGTTCCGTCACTCGGTCTGGGTGGAAAGTCAGGCGCATCGGGCCTATGAAGCGCGTTGTAACGCGACAATGATGCGCGGCAAGACCCGAGGACCCCGCCCATGCTGATGCTTACTCACGAAGCCCGCCTTGCCGCCCTGCGCGAGGAGTTGAAGCGCCGCGGGCTCACCGGCTTCATCGTCCCCATCTCCGACGAGCACATGAGCGAATATGTCGGCGATTATGCCCAGCGCCTCGCGTGGCTGACGGGGTTCGGCGGATCGGCAGGGTTTGCCTGCGTCACCCTCACCCACGCGGCGATCTTCGTTGACGGGCGCTATACCGTGCAGGTGAGGGAGCAGGTCGACGGCAATCTGTTCGAATACCGCAGCGTCCCGAAGGACACCCTTGGCGGCTGGCTCGCCGAAGTGTGCGAGAGCGGCGCGCGCATCGCCTATGATCCCTGGCTCCACACCTTCGCCTGGGCCGACGCGCTGGAAAAGCGCCTCGCGGCCAAGGGCATCACGCTCGTCCCGGCGGATGGCAATCCGGTGGACGCGGTGTGGGCCGATCAACCCGCGCCCTCGCCCGCCATCGCCATCCCCCACGCCGATGATCTTGCGGGCCGTTCCTCGGCAGACAAGCGCGCTGCGGTCGCCGATTGGCTGGCGAAGGAAGGGCACGATGCGGTGGTGATCCCCGCGCTCGATTCGGTCGCATGGCTGCTCAATATCCGGGGGAGCGACGTGTCGCACACCCCCGTCGCGCTGTCCTATGTGATCGCGCACAAGGATGGCAGCGCGGAACTCTTCATCGCGCCCGAAAAGGTCACGCCCGAGCTGACCCGCCACCTCGGCAATGCGGTGACGATCCGCGACCGGGCGGCGTTTGAAGGCGCGCTGGCTTCGGGCTTTGCGGGGCTCAGCGTCGCGCTCGACCCCGATTTCGCCGTGGTCGGCATCGCGCAGGCATTGAAGGCGGGGGGCGCGAAGTTCGCCTTCAAGCAGGACCCGACGATCCTCGCCAAGGCGATCAAGAACGCTGCCGAACAGCAAGGCCACCGCGACGCGCAGGCCCGTGACGGCGCGGCTGTAGCCAAATTCCTGCGCTGGATGGAAATCGAGGCGCCGGGGGGCGGCATCGACGAACTCGCCGCCGCCGCGCGCCTTCAGGCGTTCCGCGAGGAAGACGTTGCCTTACGCGATCTCTCCTTCGACACCATCTCCGCCGCCGCCGGCCACGCCGCGCTGCCGCATTACAAGGTGGACGAAGGCAGCAATATCCCGATCCCGCCCTCCTCGATCTACCTCGTCGATTCGGGCGGGCAGTATCCGGGCGGCACCACCGACATCACCCGCACCGTGTGGGTGGGGCCGGGAGAGCCGACGCCGGAAATGCGCGATCGCAACACCCGCGTCCTCAAGGGCCACATCCAGATCGCCCGCGCTGTCTTCCCGCAAGGGACGGCTGGCGGCCAGCTCGATGTGCTGGCGCGGCAATATCTGTGGGAAGCGGGGGTCGATTACGCCCATGGGACGGGGCACGGGGTCGGCAGCTGCCTTTCCGTCCACGAAGGCCCGCAGCGCATCGCCAAGCCTTCGGGCGGGCAGGCCGGGACAGGGCAGGAGCTGTTCGCGGGCATGATCCTCTCGAACGAGCCGGGCTATTACAAGCCGAACGCCTTCGGCATCCGGATCGAGAACCTGGTGCTGGTCGAAGAGCGCGACATTGCGGGCGCGGAAGGGCGCTATCTCGGCTTCGAGACGCTGACCTTCGTGCCGCTGGATCGCAAGCTGATCGAAAAGGCGCTGCTGACGGCGGAGGAGATCGCGTGGGTTGACGCCTACCACGCGAGGGTGCGCGAAATTCTCTCCCCGCGCCTTGCAGGCGATGATCTGGCGTGGGTGGAGCGGGAGACCGCGCCTCTTTAGCTCCCCCGCACCGGGCTTGACCCGGGGCCCAGCTTTCTTGTTCGCGTGCCCGCCTCCGCGGTCACGTCCTCGGCGCTGCTCCTCCCCCCGGAACAAGTCCGGGGTCCGGGCGCCTGCGGCTCGCGCGCGTGCGCTCGCGGCCCGTCCTTTGGCGGTCCGATGCACCGCCCCGTTCACGGCTTGTTACGACCCTCATGTTCCTGTAATGTTCCATCATCGATTCGCATCGCATGGGAGGAACATCAATGATCGGCTACGTCACCCTCGGCACCAACGACCTGCCGCGCGCTGCGGCTTTCTATGACGCGCTGGCCGCGCAGTTCGGCGTGGGCCGGATGATGGATACCGAAGCCTTCATCGCATGGGGCGAATGGGGCGGCGCGCCGGGGATTGCGGCGACG
>JAIYAL010000074.1 GCA_027489095.1 Erythrobacteraceae bacterium | reverse complement strand
TTGAAGGATGATGGAATTGCGCCCGGACTCGTTCGTTCGGTCGAATTTGTAGATGGTGGAACTGGCAAAGAGGACGATCTCGTCCGCCTGCTCGCCCGCGTCCATGCGCTCCAGGCCTTTGTCGGCACCGAGGACGGCACCAACCTCCTCGCGGGCTACAAGCGTGCGGCGAATATCCTCAAGAAGGAAGACTGGCGCGGGATCGAGGGGGAGATTTCCCAGACCGGCGAGGAAGACCCGCTGGCGATGGTCGATGATCCCGACCTCGCACCGGTGATCGCCGCCAAGATGGCCGAGCGTCATGCGGCAACTGATCACCTTTCCTACACGCCCGAACCGGCAGAAAAGGCGCTGATCGACGCGCTCGATGCCGCCGCCCCCCGCGCCGCGCAGGCGGTGGAGGAAGAGCGGTTCGCCGATGCGATGGCGGCGCTCGCCACCTTGCGCGCACCCATCGACCGGTTCTTCGAAGAGGTGACCGTCAACGCCCCAGAGGCCGAGAAGCGCGCCGCACGGCTTGCGCTGCTCGCCGCTTTCCGCGACGCCGTTCACCGGGTCGCCGATTTCAGCCGGATCGAGGGATGATTTCTCTCGCGCATTCTATTTCGTCACCTTTCGAATAGTTGAATATTATCAAGGTAATGAACCGCATTGGGAGCGTGACACGGTGTCACCTTCGTCACCCTCCCAAAACAGTGCAGGAACGGACATGACATTGAAGACGGTCTATGTTTTCGGAGGCAATGCCGACCACTCCGATCCGCGCCAGAAGGACAAGACTGTCGCCGGAGGCAAGGGCGCGAACCTTGCCGAGATGGCGAGCATCGGCCTGCCGGTTCCCCCGGGCTTCACCATCACCACCGAGGAATGCGTCGCCTATCTGAGCGAGGGCGCGGATTTCTCCGATGGCCTTCGTGAGGCAGTCGTCAGCGCGCTCACCCATGTCGAAGCCACCGTCGGCAAGCGCTTCGGCGATGCGGGCGATCCGCTGCTGGTCTCGGTGCGATCAGGCGCGCGGGTTTCGATGCCGGGGATGATGGACACCGTCCTCAACCTCGGCCTCAATGACGCGACCATTGCGGGGCTGGCGGCTTCATCGGGCGACGCGCGGTTCGCGTGGGACAGCTACCGCCGCTTCATCCAGATGTATTCCGACGTGGTGCTCGGGATCGATCACGGATTGTTCGAGGAAGCGCTCGAAATCGCCAAGGAAGACAAGGGCTTCTACAACGATACCGAAATGGCGTCTGAGGACTGGCAGGCGCTGGTTGCCGAGTACAAGCAGATCGTCGCCGATGAACTCGGCACGCCGTTCCCGCAGGATGTGCACGAACAGCTCTGGGGCGCGATCCGCGCGGTATTCGATAGCTGGGACAGTGACCGCGCCAAGGTCTATCGGCGCCTCAATGATATTCCGGGCGATTGGGGCACCGCGGTCAACGTGCAGGCAATGGTGTTCGGCAACATGGGCGAAACCTCGGCAACGGGCGTTGCTTTCACCCGCGATCCGGCCACCGGCGAGCGGGCCTATTATGGCGAGTATCTGATCAACGCGCAGGGCGAGGATGTGGTGGCGGGCATCCGCACCCCGCAATATCTCACCAAGGCGGCGCGCGAGGTGGCGGGGGCCAAGCCGCTGTCGATGGAAGAGGCCCTGCCGGACGCTTACGGCGAACTTGCCCGCGTCTTCGACCTGCTCGAACTGCACTACAAGGATATGCAGGACATCGAGTTCACCGTGGAACGCGGCAAGCTGTGGATGCTCCAGACCCGCTCGGGCAAGCGCACGGCGAAGGCCGCGCTCAAGATGGCGGTCGACATGGTTGCCGAGGGCCTGATCGACGAGCGCGAGGCGGTGCGCAGGGTCGATCCGATGGCATTGGACCAGCTGCTCCACCCGACGCTCGATCCGGAGGCCGAGCGGCACGTGCTGACCACCGGGCTACCCGCCTCGCCAGGGGCGGCCGCCGGAAAGATCGTGCTCGACGCCGATACAGCCGAGCAGTGGGCGGGGCGCGGCGAGAAGGTGATCTTGGTGCGGGTCGAGACATCGCCTGAGGACATTCACGGGATGCATGCCGCGCAAGGCATCCTCACCGCGCGCGGCGGGATGACCAGCCACGCGGCGGTGGTGGCGCGCGGCATGGGGCGCCCTTGCGTCTCGGGCGCAGGGGCGGTTTCGATCGACCGCGCGTCGCGCACGCTGCGGATCGGGACGACCGAGCTCAAAGAAGGCGACGCGATCACTCTCGACGGCGCGACGGGTCAGGTGATGCTCGGCATCGTACCCACGGTAGAACCGGAGCTGGCGGGTGACTTCGGTGTCCTGATGATCTGGGCCGACAAGCTGCGGCGCATGAAGGTGCGCACCAATGCCGAGACGCCCAATGATTGCCGCATGGCGCGTCAGTTCGGGGCGGAGGGCATCGGGTTGTGCCGCACCGAGCACATGTTCTTCGAGGCCTCGCGCATCAGCCTGGTGCGCCAGATGATCCTCGCCGATGATGAGGCCGGGCGGCGCCGCGCGCTCGAAAAGCTGCTCCCCGAGCAGCGTGCCGATTTCACCGCGATCTTCGAGGTGATGGCAGGTCTGCCCTGCACGATCCGACTGCTCGACCCGCCGCTGCACGAGTTCCTGCCGCACGCCGACGAGGAATTCGCCGAGCTGGCCGATGCGACTGGGCTAGGGGTAGATCACTTGAAGCGCCGCGCGAGCGAGCTTCACGAGTTCAACCCGATGCTCGGTCACCGCGGCTGCCGTCTTGGCATCACCTTCCCCGAGATCTACGCGATGCAGGCCCGCGCGATCTTCGAAGCGGTCTGTGCGGTCAAGATGGCGAGCGGCGAAGCGCCGCTGCCGGAAATCATGATCCCGCTGGTCGCAACCAAGCGCGAACTCGCGATCTTGAAGGCGCTGGTCGACAAGACCGCCGAAGCGGTTTTCGCCGAGGTCGGCACGCGGGTCGACTATCTCGGCGGCACGATGATCGAACTGCCGCGCGCAGCGCTGATGGCAGGCGAGATCGCGGAAGAAGGGGCGTTCTTCTCCTTCGGCACCAACGACCTTACCCAGACGACTCTCGGCGTATCGCGCGACGATGCGGCGCGGTTCCTCAGCGTCTATGTCGAAAAGGGAATTTTCCCGCGCGATCCGTTCGTTAGCCTCGATGTCGAGGGCGTTGGCCAGCTGGTTGAGCTCGCGGCCGAGCGCGGCAGAGCGACGCGGCCCGATATCAAGCTCGGCATCTGCGGCGAGCATGGCGGCGACCCGGCGAGCATCGCTTTTTGCGAAAGCGTCGGCCTCGATTACGTCAGCGCCTCGCCCTATCGTGTGCCGATCGCAAGGTTGGCGGCGGCCCAAGCCGCGCTCAAGGCGCCGGTCTTGAAAAAAGGCTAAGTCCCGGCGAGCGAGCGCCGCCCGGTCAGGGTGACGATCTCGAAGGTCTCGGGGACCTTGCCGTTCGCATCTACGCGTGCGTCGAAAGCGGTACGGGCGCGTTCCAGCGCGGGCCTGGTGAGCGGCGCGGCCGGCTTGGCGAGCGCATTGCCCAGGCCCTGGTCGCGCAGGTCGGCGATCAGCCGATCGAACGACGAATAGCGCACTGTCAGCGCATGGGTGTCGACCACCGGGTCCTTCCATCCGGCGCGCTGGAGCAGGCCCGGCGCGGCGCGAGGGTCAACCAGCGGATGAATGCGCGCAGCAGGCCGCTCCGGCTCGGCGGCAAACATCGCGGCGCGCAAGGAAGGGAGGCTCTGCCCGCCAACGAAGTGCGCCATCGCCAGACCGCCCGGAGCGAGCGCAGCGCGCAGATGGATCAGCGCGCCGGGCAAGTCGTTGACCGCATCGAGCAGGCCGAGGACCACGATCAGGTCGTGGCCGCCAGCAGGGTAAGGCGCCTCAAGGTCGAGCGCAAGCGGCGGCGCGACCTCTGACCCTTGCGCACGCAGGTTTTGCGCGAGCGCGCCCGTCCAGTCACCCAGCACCAGGACGCGGCGGGCCTTGTGCCTCAGGAAGGCGAGTCGCTCCAGCGTGTCGTCGATCATGTCCTCAGCGATGAAGCGCGCCGCATCGGGCCGGGAGCGGCGGGCGAGAGCGCGTTCAACACGCATGGATCGGCGATGCGGGCTGAAGATGGTTGGGATAGCGGGCGCACTCATCGCTGCGCCCCCTGCCGCGCTTGCCAGGCAAGCGCAAGCTGTGAGACAGTTGCTTGATGGCCGTGATGCGAGACCTTGTCCGGAGTGTCCAACCGCTGGTTGATCTCGTCTATCCGCCGCGTTGCGCGTCGTGTGGGGCGGCGATCGCCGCTCAAGACGGGCTGTGCCTCGAGTGCTGGAGCACGCTTGAGGTCCCGGTGATCGCGCCAGAGCTCGGGGCGGCGGGCAAAGGCTTGGTGCCAATCTATGCCGCGACGTATTACAACGACACTTCGCGCAAGCTGGTGCTGGCATACAAGCATGGCGGACGAATCGCACTGTCTCAGCTGCTCGCCCGGTTGATTGCGGCGCGGATGCCGGAACCGGACGGGACCTTCCCGCCGCCGCTGCTCGTGCCGGTGCCGCTCCACCGCTGGCGCCTGTGGCATCGCGGCTTCAACCAGGCAGCCTTGCTGGCACAGGAGCTGGCGCGGATGGGCAAGGGCGAGGCGGAAGTCTCGGCCTTGGTACGGTACAAGCGCACGCCCAATCTCGGCGGGCTGGGACGCGATGAACGCGAGCGGGTGTTGAGAGGGGCGATACGGCTGGATCCAGCTCATGTGGAGAAATTGCGTGGGCGCGATGTGGTGCTGGTCGACGACGTGCTGACCAGCGGCGCGACGAGCAGGGCCTGCATCGCCGCCATAGCCGCTGCCCAGCCGGCCAGAATCGCGCTTGCCTGCTTCGCCCAGGTCGATGCCGACCATCGCTTCGAAAATCCCTGAGCCGCCAAAACATAACGCCCGAGGTCTTTCGACCCCGGGCGCCACGTGACGAAACGGTGTGGATCCACCCTTGCGGGTCTTGGCAGCCACCCCCTAAGTTGGCTGCCAGAATCCTATCCCACTCGTTCGACCGGTCGCGCTGGCACCCCGCTGCCAGTCTGCGGTCCGACCGCCCCCTGAACGCAGCACCGGGCGGTGCAGTTGTTCGGTGGAGAACCCCTTGCGAGAGCTCCTGATGTCTTGTTCCACTCTGTTGCGTTAGGCGGAAGATCAAACCTGAGAACGCCGCGCTTTTTGCAGTGTGCTGTTGTCACATTGCAACAATCCTTGCATGAGCGGCGGCAAGATTGACATGTTCTGGCCCACAAGGATCGTGCCGTGACCAAGACTTGCCTGACGACCGAGGAGCGCGAGCGCGGGACTGTCTTCGCTCCGAAGTTCGATTCGGCGGGACTGCTCACTGCCGTGGTGGTCGACGATGCGAGCAACGCGTTGCTGGTGGTCGCGCACATGAATGCCGAGGCACTCGAGGCAACCCTTGCGAGCGGGAAGGTGCACTTCTGGTCGCGCTCCCGGGGGCGGCTTTGGATGAAGGGCGAAACCTCGGGCCATGTGCTCACTGTGGAGCAAGTGCTGGTCGACTGTGATCAGGATGCCCTGTTGATCCGCGCCACGCCCGCCGGGCCGACCTGCCACACCGGTGCGCCCAGCTGCTTCTACAGACAGATCGACCTGCGCGAGGGCGAGTTTTGGCTTGCGCCCCTCGCTACTTGACGCTCACGTAAACGTAAGGTATGCCGGGTTCATGGCTACCGCTTCTGCACCCACCGAAACCGCTACCGAGCCGCGCCGCAACGGCGCTCACCTCGACCGGCCCGATGTCCACGCCCGCGAACAGTTCACCATTTCCGACCTCACCTCGGAATTCGGCTGCACGGCCCGCGCGCTGCGCTTCTACGAGGACGAGGGGCTGATCAACCCGGCGCGCCTTGGCCTGACCCGCGTCTATTCCAAGCGCGACCGCGCGCGCCTCGCGTGGATCATGCGCGCCAAGAACGTCGGCTTTTCGCTGACCGAAATCCGCGAGATGATCGACCTCTACGATCTCGACGACGGCCGGGTCGAACAGCGCCGCGTCACCATCGAGAAATGCCGCGCGCACATCGCCAAGCTCAAGGAGCAGCGCGACGACATCGACTCCTCAATCAACGAACTCACCGAGTTCGTCGCCGAGATCCAGAAACTCGATCTCGGCTGAGCCCACCGGCTCGCCCACCGCTCAATCAAGACTGCTGACCAAAGGGATCACGAGATGCCGACCTACACCGCGCCCACCCGCGACACGCGTTTCATCGTCAATGAAGTGCTCGATCTAGCCAGCTACGGCAATCTGCCGGGCTTCGAGAACGCCACCCCGGACATGATCGACACGGTCATCAACGAAGCCGGCAAGTTCTGCGCCGAGGTGCTCGCCCCGGTCAATCAGGCGGGTGACGAGCATGGCTGCACCCGTCACGAAGACGGCTCTGTCACCACCCCTCCGGGCTTCAAGGAGGCCTACCAGGCCTATGTCGAAAGCGGTTGGGGCACGCTCGGGCAGCCGGTCGAATATGGTGGGCAGGGGCTCCCCCATGTGCTGAGCTTCGCGCTCGAGGAGTTCTCGGGCACCGCCAATCAGGCCTTCGCGATGTATCCGGGCCTCACCGCCGGCGCGATCTCGGCGATCCTTGCCAAGGGGTCTGACGAGCAGAAGGCGGCCTATGTCCCCAAGATGATTTCGGGCGAGTGGTCGGGCACCATGAACCTGACCGAACCGCATTGCGGCACCGATCTCGGCATGATCCGCACCAAGGCTGTCCCCAATGATGATGGCAGCTATGCGATCACCGGCACCAAGATCTTCATCTCGGCCGGCGAGCATGACCTCACCAGCAACATCATCCACCTCGTGCTGGCCAAGACCCCGGGCGCGCCCGACAGCGTCAAGGGCATCTCGCTGTTCATCGTGCCCAAGTTCATCCTCGACGCCGATGGCAATCCGCAGACACGCAACGGCGTGACCTGTGGTTCGATCGAGAAGAAGATGGGCATCCACGGCAATTCGACCTGCGTCATGAACTATGACGGCGCGACCGGATATCTGGTGGGCGAAGAGAACAAGGGTCTGGCCGCGATGTTCATCATGATGAACGCCGCGCGCCTCGGTGTCGGCGGGCAGGGCCTGTCGATGGGCGAAGTGTCGTACCAGAACGCGGTGCAGTACGCCGGCGATCGCCGCCAGGGCCGCGCGCTCACCGGTGCGCAGGATGCCAACGAAAAGGCCGACACGCTGTTCGTTCACCCCGATGTGCGGCGCATGCTGATGGAAGCCAAGGCGATCAACGAGGG
>JAIYAL010000012.1 GCA_027489095.1 Erythrobacteraceae bacterium | reverse complement strand
GCCCGCTGGTATCGCCCAGGCCCACCGTGTTGGCGGTGGCGAACAGGCGGAAATAGGGGTTGGGGCGGATCACCCGGTTCTGGTCGAGCAGCAGATCGTCAAGTCCAAGACCCCCGAGGCCGATGACAAGCTGATCGCCGACATGGTCAAGGTCGCCGAGCTCACGCGGCAAGGCTTCATCAACGGCGACATCTCGACCGTGATGAGCCCGCGTACCGTCATCACCTGGGCGCAGAACGCGGCGATCTTCGGATCGGTCGGGTTCTCGTTCCGGCTCTCGTTCCTCAACAAGTGCGACGAGGCCGAGCGCACGCTCGTGGCCGAATATTACCAGCGCGTCTTTGGCACAGACCTGCCCGAAGGCGCGGCCAAGAAGCGTTAGGATGCGGGGCGGGGCGATGATTTGCGCGCTGGCGCTTGCCGGCCCGGCCGCCGCCGCCGCGCAGCAGCTTGCGCCGCCTCCTCCACCGGCGCCGGTGGTCCGTATGGCGCCTGTCGCCCCGATGGAACGCTATCCACAGCGGGCGCGCGCCGAGCGTCTCAAGACCGTCGATATCCCGCAGGCAGCCAAGGACGCCGGGCACAACGGCACCGCCGTCTACACCGCAACCATCGGCGCTGACGGCAAGCTGATCGCGCTGGCGCTCAAGCAGACCAGCATGTCCCCCGCCATCGACGCCGCCGTCGAGGCTGCGGCGCGAAAGCTCTATTACTTCGCCGCGACCGACAAGGATGGCACCAAGGTGCAAGGCACGGTCGATGTCGTGGCCTCCTATGCCCGCCACGATGCGGACAGCCCCGGCGGAGGGATCGAAACCTATACCTGCGGCGATCTGGTGCGCGAATATGACTGGTTCACCGCCGCCAATGCCACGCGGCGCAAGCTGTTCTGGCTGCAGAATGCCTATACTTCGCTCACATCTGTCAGTCGCATGCTGGAAGGGGAGCAGCCGTCGCAGGCAGAGCGGCTCACTGCGCGCAAGGAGCGTGAGGCGATGTGGGCCAAGCTCATCAAGCGCTGCCGCAAGACGCCGAAAAAGCTGATGCTGGACGAAGTCGATCAGCGCCAAGCCTATGCCAACCTCGTCAATTCGTTCTGACCGCTTGCAGCCCAGTGTCCTAGGCTGATAACACAGCCTTTACCATGGCGCTATTCGACCGATTCTGGAGAGGCTCGCGAGCCCGCGCCGATGCAAGGGCCGGGGCGGACGGCGCGCCTGCCGGGTTCTTCGCGCTCTATGAGAGCCAGCAGCCGCTTGACGACGATGACGATGATCTCCCCCCGCGCCCGCGCGCTTCTGGGAAGCCCGATTTCGATGCGTGGGACGCCAAGCTCGGGCTGGTCGACGAGGCGCTGGTCATCGAGGAAAAGCGCCGCCGCCGCTGGTGGCAGCGCGATTACTGGCGTGGGCGTTCGAAGCTGTGGTGGACGGGGCGCGGCTTCATGGCGAGCTTCGCCGTGCTCGCCCTGCTGATCGGCTGGCTGACTGTCACCGCGCCGCTTTCCAAAAGCCTTGAACCCATCGCCCCGCCGCAGGTCACGCTGCTCGCCAGTGACGGCACGCCGATCGCCCGCCAAGGCGCGGTGGTGGAGGCGCCGGTCAAGGTGAAGGACTTGCCCCCGCACGTGGTGCAGGCCTTCATCGCGATCGAGGACCGGCGGTTCTATTCGCACTGGGGCATCGACCCGCGCGGCATCGCCCGGGCGGCGTGGACGGGATATGGCGGCGGTTCGACCATCACCCAGCAGCTCGCCAAGTTCACCTTCCTCACGCCCGAACAAAGCCTCACCCGCAAGGCGCGCGAGGCGCTGATCGCGGTGTGGCTGGAGGGCTGGCTGACCAAGGACGAGATCCTCGAACGCTACCTCTCCAATGCCTATTTCGGCGACAATCAGTATGGCCTGCGCGCAGCGTCCCTGCACTACTTTTACCGCCAGCCCGAAAAGCTGCGGCCCGAACAGGCGGCGATGCTCGCAGGGCTCTTGCAGGCACCCTCGCGCTTTGCGCCGACCAAGCATTACGGCAAGGCGAGGCAGCGCATGGAGCTGGTCGTGAAGTCGATGGTCGAGGAAGGTTATCTCACCGCTGCCGAGGCCGCGCGGCTCCCCGATCCGCGCATCGACGTGCGCACCCGCGATGATAACCTGCCGACCGGCACCTACTTTGCCGACTGGGCGCTGCCGCTTGCGCGCGAGGGGATGGAAGCGAGCTATTCGCGCAGCGTTCTCACCACCACGCTGGATTCGCGTCTTCAGGCGCTGGCAAGCCGGATCGTTGCGCGCGCGCCTTTGGGCGGGGCGCAAGTGGCGCTGGTAGCAATGCGCCGCAATGGCGAGGTGGTGGCGATGGTCGGCGGGCGCGATTATGCCAAGTCGCCCTTCAACCGCGCCACGCAGGCGCGCCGCCAGCCGGGCTCGACCTTCAAGACGCTCGTCTATCTGACCGCGCTGGAAGAAGGGTGGGAGCCCGAGGACACGATCCCCAACACGCCGATCACGCAAGGCAGCTACCGGCCCAAGAACGCGCGCGAGCAGTATTCCGATCAGATCACCCTCGAAGACGCCTTCGCCTCGTCAAGCAATGTCGCCGCGGTGCGCCTGTTTCAGGCCGTCGGCAGCGAGAAGGTGATCCGTACCGCCCGCCGCCTCGGCATCACCGCGCCGATGACCGAGGGCGATCCGAGCCTTGCACTGGGCACTTCGGCGATGACGCTGATGGAGCTCACCGCCGCCTATGCCGGGATCGCGGCCAATGAATACCCGGTCGAGCCCCGGGCCGTCGCGCAAGGCGAGCCGGGGTGGTGGGAATGGCTGACGACCCGGAAAGGTTCGATGTCCAGCGGTATCCATTCCGACCTTGAGGGCATGCTGCGCGCGACGATCAACCGCGGCACCGGGCGCAATGCGGCGCTGCCGGTCGCCAATTTCGGCAAGACCGGCACGACGCAGGATTACCGCGACGCGCTGTTCGTGGGCTATGCGGGCGACCTGGTGGTGGGCGTGTGGATCGGCAACGACGACAACTCGCCGCTGAACGGTGTCACCGGCGGAAGCCAGCCTGCGCGCATCTGGCGCGATTTCATGCGGGCGGCGCTGAGGATCGATGCGGCCCCTGCGCCCGAGGCCAAGGACACGCCCGATCCCGAAGGCCCGGTGCAGCCGCTCGACGTGCTGGACGGGCAGGAAATCCCGATCGGGCAGGACGGCGCGCAGCTCAGGATCGAAGGCGGCGGCGTGACCCTCAGCCAGCCGGGCGTGCCGGTCGAGGTGCGCGTTGGCGAGGGCGGGGTGGTGGTGCAACCAGCGCCCGCGCCTAGTCCGCCGCCGCTTTAAACCATCAATATGTTCATCACCGCCGTAGCGATCGGGCGCGCGCGGTCGCTCTGCCACGCCTCGACCGTCACATTGGCGTTGCGCCGCCCCAGCCGGGTGATCCGCCCCACCGCAAAGCTCGCCTGCGATTTGCCCGCGGCGAGGTATTGGACGGTGATGTTGATCGGCTTCAGCAGCGGATCGCGCCCCGCTGCGATCAGCGCGGTGCGAAGGGCCGCATAGCCCGCCTTCTCTAGCAGCCCCGCCGTCGCCCCGCCGTGGAAGTGCTGCGGACGGCCTTCCACCATCGGGCCGAAATCGACCGTCAGCACCGGCATGTCGCCATCGCTCTCGCCGGTCAGCACGATGCCGAGCGAGCGGGCGTAGGCGGGTAATTCCACGCCGTCAGTCATCGCCGAGGGCTTCCGTCAGAGCCGGGTTATCCTGACGCGGATCGGCGCCGATGGTCATGAAGCAGCCTGCGACATGTGCGATGGGATCGTCGAGATCGTCGTCATAGGCGACGCCGCGCACGAAGGCGGCCGAGCGCGTGATGCGGTAGCACTCGACCCGTCCCTTGACGCTCGCCCGCTCGCGCGCGGGGCGCTGGTAATCGACGCGCAGGTCGAGCGTGGCGACCGGCTGGAAGGTGCCGCGGGTTTGCCAGATCGCCATCCCGCTCGCCATGTCCATCAGGCTGATGATCGGGCCGGAGGCGAGCACCGGGCGGCTGCGGTCGCCCAGCAGATCCTCGCGCCACGGCAGTTCGAGCTCGACCCAGTTGTCGCCCTGATCGGTGAACCTGAGGCCCAGCCAGCCGGTGTGGCCGTGGCGGAAGAACCACTTGGACGCTTCGCGCGCGTCGAACCGGGCAGGGGGCGTGTTCATGGCGCGCTGCATAGGGGCGCAGGATGCGGGCTTGCAATCTTAGAATTGCAAGGAGCCTAAAGCACGCCGCCTGCCAGCCGGTCGATCGCGCCTTGCAGGATCACTGCGGCCGCATGGGCATCGATGGCGGCGGCGCGCTTGGCGCGGCTCATGTCCTGCCCGATCATCGCGGCCTCGGCGGCCTGGGTTGACCAGCGTTCGTCCCACAGAAGGATCGGCAGGGCGAAAGCCTCGGCGCAGTTGCGGGCATAGGCGCGGCTGGCCTGCGCGCGCGGGCCTTCGGAGCCGTCCATGTTGCGCGGCAGGCCAAGGACGATGCCTTTCACGCTGCGGCTGCGGATGAGCGCGGCGAGCGTCTCGCGGTCGCGTCCCCACTTGCCGCGCTGGATGGTCGTCCCGTTGGTGGCAAAGCGCCAGCCGGCATCGCAGGTGGCGGTGCCGATGGTCTTGGTGCCAAGGTCGAGCCCGATCAGCACGCCGCCCCCCTCGGCACTAAGGGCGCCTACCGCCTCGCCAAAGCCGCGCGCGTCCTCGAAGATCAAGCTTGCGGTTTCCACGCTTGCGCCCGGCGGTTCACGTCGGCCTTGGTGTTCGCCCAGAACAGCGGGATGTCATAGACGTGGTAGTTGTTCCCGGGCAGGACATAGGAGCCCATCTCGGGCGGCGGGCCGATCAGCAGCAGGCCCCGCTTGTCGCAAGCCGCAGGGACGAGGCCGGGGACGAGCCGGCCATTCGCCATGCTGTCGTCAGGCACCAGCGTGCCGAGATTGGCGCTTGCCGCTGCCGTGCCGCCAATCGTGCCTGTGAGCGGGTTGGTGCACAGCATCGGGTCGTTGCCCGGCGCCTTGCCGTCAAGCGCGAGGGTGGACGCATAGGCCTCGAGCACCAGCGAGGGGTCGGCGGGCTCGGCAAAGCTTGACCAGCTGATCACGCAGGCCGTCTGGTCGGGCGCGGCGCAGGCGGGGAAGCCGATCACCGGCAGGTCATGCAGGGTCGAGACCGGCCAGCCGATCACATAGGCCGCCACCAGCCGTCCCGCGACAGGGGTGCCTTTGACCTCCTCAGCCAGCAGGCGCTTCAAATGCAGCGCGCCTTGCGAATGGCCCGCGAGCACGATCGGCGTGTTGGGATCGACCGTGGAGAGGAAGAAGCGGAACGCCTCGCGCACGTCGGCATAGGCGGCGTCGATCGCTTGCTTGCCCTCGGGCGCGGCGGTGAGGAAGGCGCCCATCGTCGCCTGCCGGTAGCGCGGCGCCCAGATCTCGGTCGCGGCGTTGAACGGGCTTGCCATGCCCCGCAGATAGATGCGGGCGATACGTGTCGCCTCGGGATCGCCGCCGTTCTCCAGCGGGGCGTTCCACTGCGCGCGGCTGAGATAGCTGGTCGGGTGGATGAAGAAGACGGCGAAGCCCTGCTTTGGCTCCGCTGGGGTGGGCAGCAAGTCCCGGTCGCTCGCATAGACGGGTTGCCAGCGTGCCGGGTCCTTAACGCCGATGCCGGGGCGCGAATACCACAGCGCCGGGTCCTCATACGCGTTCGCCTCAAGCGGCTTGACGGGCGAGAAGGCCACCGACGGCACCGTCGCCCACTTGGTGAACTGGCCCGGAAACAGCGCGAGCAGAACGCCGCCGCCGATCACCAGCACGATGCAGAAGGCTACGAAATAGAGGAACTTCTTGGCCATTCCGGCAGACTGCCTTTCGAAACCTACTTGGCCGCCGCTCCCTCGGCCAGCGGCGGGCGCAGCGTCGTCCAGGCACGGTCGCCGCGCATGCCCGAGAACCACGTTGCCGGGTTCCAGGTGGTCGATCCGTCAAGGCTGAAGGTGATGAACTCCGCGCGTCCGCCGATATTGGCGAGCGGCACCGCGCCGCCCAGACCGTTCTCGATCGCCGGTGCGCGGCTGTCGGCGCTTTGGTCGCGGTTGTCGCCCATCACGAAGACGCTGTCGGCAGGCACGGTATAGGGGCCGAACTCGTCGAGGCTCTGATCCATGTAGTCGATGGTCAGGTAGGTCGCGCCGTTGGGCAGGGTCTCACGCCAGGTCGGCGGATCGAAATAGTCGCGCCCGTCGGGGCCGGTCTTGCGATAGTCCTCGAAGGCGGCAAGGCACGGGCTGTCCTTGCACAAGAGCTGGGGCTCGAAAGGCAGACGCACCGGCGGCACGACCTCGCGCTTGATGGGCGTGCCGTTGAGAATGATCTGCCCGCGGCGCACCTCGATCGTGTCGCCCGGCAGCGCCACGACACGCTTGATGTAGTCCTCGTCGCGGGTCGGATGGACGGGGATGACGATGTCGCCATATTCGGGGGTCGCAGCCCAGATCCGGGTCTTGCTGCGCGGCAGCAGGTGGAAGCTCGCCGAAGCCCATGACCAGCCGTAGGGGTACTTGCTCACGACCAGCCGGTCGCCCACCCACAGACTTGGCATCATCGAGGTCGACGGGATGTAGAACGGTTTGGCGACGAGGCTGTGGAAGGCGAGCACCGCCAGCAGCATCAGCGCAAGGCCGCGGATCTCGGCGAACCAGTTGACCTTGTCGGAAGTCTCGGCCGTGTGCGTGGTGTCTGTGGATGCCATGGAGGGGGTGGACCGCTTCAGAGAGGGATGGCTTCGATGATCACGAAGGCCTGCGCCCAAGGGTGATCATCGGTGAGGGTCAAATGAATGCGTAGCCCATGGCCTTTCGGCGTGATTTCTTCAAGCCGCAAAGCCGCTCCGCCGGTGAGCGCGAGGGTCGGCGCGCCCGAAGGCGCGTTCACGACTCCAATGTCCTTCATGAACACCCCGCGTTTGAACCCGGTGCCGACCGCCTTGGAGAAGGCCTCCTTGGCGGCGAAGCGCGTGGCGTAGGTGCCGGCGATGGTGAAAGGGCGGCGGCGGGCCTTGGCGATCTCGATGTCGGTGAACACGCGGTTCTCGAACCGCTCGCCATAGCGCGCGAGCGAATTGGCGATCCGCTCGATGTTGCAGAGGTCGGAGCCGGTGCCGATGATCATTTGAACGCCCTGATGATAACGGCCGCAAGCAGCGCGACGGCCATGAAGTGGAGCATCACCTGGCTCTTGAACAACGGGTGCGCGAAGTCACCCTTGGCGATCCTGAGCGCGCCGACATAGCCAAAGATCTGCAAGGCAACCCAGCCGACTGCGAAGACCACCATCACCCGCTGGCTGAGCGCAAAGCCGAGGAAGCCGATCGCGAGCAGGAACAGCCCGGCAGCCGCAAGGCCCCAGCGTTGCTGTTCGCCGGTGAGGGTGGGGAGGTCAGGCTCGGCCAACTCAGCGCGCCTCGTCCATCAACTCGCGCATCCGGCGGATCGCGTTTTCGAGGCCGACGAACACCGCCTCGCCGATCAGGTAGTGGCCGATGTTGAGTTCCGCGATCTGGGGGATGGCGGCGATGGGCTGCACGTTGTCGAAGGTGAGGCCGTGGCCAGCGTGGGGCTCGATCCCGTTCTTGGCGGCGAGGGCTGCCATGTCGGTGATGCGGCGCAGCTCGCGGGTCACCCGCTCGGCGTCACCATCGAGGAAGGCGTGGGCATATTCGCCGGTGTGGAATTCGACCACCGGCGCGCCGAGGCGCAGGGCTGCGTCCAATTGCCGCTCGTCCGCCTCGATGAACAGCGAGACGCGGATGCCCGCCGCGCGCAGTTCCTCCGCAATCGGGGCGAGGGTGTTGTGCATCCCCGCCGCATCCAGCCCGCCCTCGGTGGTGCGCTCCTCGCGCTTTTCGGGGACGATGCAGGCGGCGTGGGGCTTGTGACGCAAGGCGATGGCGAGCATTTCTGCCGTTGCGGCCATTTCGAGGTTCAGCGGCAGGTTGGTCGCCGCCTGTATGCGCGCGAGGTCTTCGTCGCGGATGTGGCGGCGATCTTCGCGCAGGTGCGCGGTGATGCCGTCCCCGCCGACGGCCGCGACGATTTCTGCCGCGCGCACCGGATCGGGATGATCCCCGCCGCGCGCGTTGCGGATCGTGGCGACGTGATCGATATTGACGCCGAGTCTGAGGTGATGGGGGTAGGTCAGGGTCATTCTTTCCGGCTACCGGGCTTCGTCACCTCTACGCGCGCCAGCGCTTCGGGGATGTCGCTTTCGTCATAGGTCGGGAAATCGATGGCGAGCAGCGGATAGAATGGCACGCCCAGATCGACCGAACCGCAGGAACGGTCGATGATGGCGCATTCGGCGATCACCTCGGCGCCTTCGCGCGCCACGGCAGCGATCGCCTCGCGGCTGGAGAGGCCGGTGGTGACCACGTCCTCGACCATCAGCACCTTCGCGCCCTTGGGAAGCGCGAAGCCGCGGCGCAGGTGGAAGGTGCCCTCGGGCCGCTCAAGGAACAGCGCGTCCTTGCCCATCGCGCGCCCGACTTCGTGGCCGATGATGATGCCGCCCATTGCCGGGGAGACCACCACATCGACAGCCGCGCGCACGTCTGCCGGGATGCCCGCGACCACCGCCTCGGCAAGCCGGGCGGCGCGCGCCGGGTTCATCAGCACCCGGGCGCATTGCAGGTAATGTCCGCTATGCCGACCCGAAGAGAGCTTGAAATGGCCTTCGAGCAATGCGCCGGAGCTGCGGAATTCGGCCAGCACAGCCTCTTGATTCATGGACGAACTCCCTAAGAAAGATAAGGAAACCTGCCGACTTGCGCGTCAGACATGGCGCCTTGCATAATTTTCTCCCTAGAAGCGCTTGAGGCCCTCGGCAAGCATCGCTAAGGGCGGGGAGAAGCTGGCCTCAGGGCTGGCCAAACGCTGTCCGATGCGGGTCTCGAGGGGGCCGAGCGCCGGGGAGTATGGGATCACATTTAAACCACTTGGACACATGCTCATGGGTCAAAGGCACACCCGTATGAAAAAAGCTATTCTGGCGGCGCTGGCCGCCGGGCTCGCGGCGTTCGCGCCGATGAGCGTTGTGGCGCAAGCCGCAGCTCCCGCTGCTCCTGTCGTCGAGGCGGCTGCGCCTGCCGGGACTGGGGCTCCCGCCGCTGACGCCGCTGCTGCGACGCCGCCGGCTGCTGACGCTGCTGCTGCGAGCACCTACACGCCGATGAAGCCCACCAAGGGCAAGGGGATGCCGACCTCCTACGAGGACGACGCGCTCAAGAGCATGACCTTCCAGGACCAGTATTCGGCCAATGGCGAATATGCGTTGTGGATGCATGACGTGATCCTGATGCCGGTGATCACCGCGATCAGCCTGCTGGTGCTCGGCCTGCTGCTTTACGTGGTGGTGCGCTTCAACCGCCGTCGCAATCCGGTGGCATCGCGGACCACCCACAACACGCTGATCGAAGTCGTCTGGACGATCTTGCCGGTGTTCGTTCTGGTGATCATCGCCGTGCCTTCGATCACGCTGCTGGCGCGCCAGTACGAGACGCCGCCGGCCAATGCCGTGACCATCAAGGCGACCGGCTACCAGTGGTACTGGGGCTATTCCTACCCCGACCACGGCGATTTCGAGGTGGTTTCGAACATGCTGGACGAGGCCGCAGCGCTGAAGGCGGGCGAGCCGCATCAGCTGGCGGTGGACAAGCGCATGGTCGTGCCCGCAGGTGTGCCGCTGCGCATCCAGACCACGGCGTCTGATGTGATCCACGCCTTTGCGGTGCCATCGCTGTGGTTCAAGATGGACGCGGTGCCGGGCCGTCTCAACGAGAAGCTGCTGACCATCAAGGAGCCGGGCGTTTATTACGGCCAGTGCTCCGAGTTGTGCGGCGCACGCCACGGCTACATGCCGATCGTGGTCGAGGCGCTTCCGCCGGCCGAGTTCGCCGAGTGGGTGAAGGAGCAGGGCGGCTCGATGCCGGGCGCTGCTCCGGCTGCCGGCGCTGCCGCCCCAGCTGCGCCCGCCGCCGCCCCCGCAGCGGCACCCGCCGCTTGAACCTGATTTCAGATCTTACGCAGAAGAGTAGCTGACCATGGCAACCACCGCAGAAGGCTTCGACATCCATCACGGGCACGACGCCCATGATCATGCCGACCACAAGCCGGGCTTCTTTGCCCGCTGGTTCATGTCGACCAACCACAAGGACATCGGCACGATGTACCTGATCTTCGCGATCATCGCGGGGATCGTCGGCGGTGCCATTTCCGGCATCATGCGGGTCGAGCTGGCCGAGCCGGGCATTCAGTACCTGCAGTGGTGGGCCCAGTTCATGGGCGGCGGCAATGATCTCAACACCGCGCTTCACATGTGGAACGTGTTCATCACCGCGCACGGGTTGATCATGGTGTTCTTCATGGTCATGCCCGCGATGATCGGCGGTTTTGGCAACTGGTTCGTGCCGCTGATGATCGGCGCGCCGGACATGGCCTTCCCGCGCATGAACAACGTCTCGTTCTGGCTGACCTTCGCGGGCTTCTGCTCGCTGATGATCTCGGCCTTCATGCCCGGCGGCACCGG
>JAIYAL010000043.1 GCA_027489095.1 Erythrobacteraceae bacterium | reverse complement strand
GGTGCGGTCTCGGTCAGGCCGTAGCCTTGGTTCACCGGGACACCGCGCGCGTTGTAGAGCCGTAGCAACGGTTCGGGCACGGGCGCACCGCCGCAGACGATCAACCGCAGGCTGGAGAGGTCGGCAGTGGCGAAATCCGGCTGCTGGCTGATGAACAGCAGCATGGCGGGAACAGCGAATGTCCCGGTGACGCGATAGTGCGCGACATCGGCCAGGAAGCGCGCGGGATCGAAGCCGCGGTGCAGGATGATGTGGCCGCCCTTCTGCCATGTAACCAGCGCGTTCGTGTTCAGTCCGCCGATATGAAACAACGGTGCCATGACGATGGAGATATCATTTTCGCTGAAATCCGCGCCCAGCATGACATTGACATTGGCCCACCAGAAATTGCCGTGGGTCAACATGACCCCCTTCGGTCGGCCAGTAGTGCCGGAGGTGTACATGATGACGGCGACATCATTTTCGGCGGCAGGCTGACCATCCAACAGCGCCGTCGCATTTCCGACGAATTCATCGACCGGCTGCCAACCCGGAGCCGGCCCATCGGCAGAGAGATACAGCCTGCAGCATAACTGATCGCGAATGCCATCGATGATAGGCCGGTGCGGGCCATCGACTACCAGCGTGTGAACCCCGGCATCGTTGATGATATAGTCCAGTTCCGGACCGGTCAGCCGGAAGTTCAACGGTACAAAAATCGCGCCCAGCCGTGCCGCCGCAAACAGCAGATCGAAATAGACCGGCTGGTTGAACCCCAGAAACGCGGCCCGGTCCCCCCGGCAAAGTCCCGCCGCTTTCAGCGCGCTGGCCAGCCGGTCGATGTCCGATTGCATCTCGGCAAAACTGCGCGTCACTCCTTCGAAGGTCAGCGCGGGCCGATCGGGCGTCTGCTGCGCCCGCCGGCTGAACCAGTTGCCAAGCCCGATGTCTGCGTGTGCCATTTGCCCCCCGGATATTCCCTGTTTGATGATCGCTGTCCCGCGCACCACGGTCAAGCCAAAGCGGCATATGCGCTTATCGACACGCTATGGCTTGACCGGTATCGGCGCGCTCAGCCTGCTCACGGCGGTCCATCAGCTTCGGGAGATAGAGCGGTCGCCGCAGCCGACCATTGGCTATTTGATCGGCGTCCTCCCTGATTTTGCGGCAGCGATAGCTATAGTCTTCGTGCTACTCAGCATTTGGGGTGACAGGAACCAGGATGCGGATTTCAGATCTGCCAAGCGGGCGTTTTTCGTTTGCGCATTGATAAGCGGCTTGGGCCTGCTTGCTTGGGAACTCTTCCAGAAAACCAGTAGCAGCCTTGTGTTCGATCCGCACGATGTGGGTGCAACGGCAGTCGGAATTAGCATCGCAACCGCCTTGTTCTTCCTCCTCAGCGCGCAAGCATCCACGAAGGCCTGACAGCGGGAGATAGTCCCCATTCCACCCCAAAAGCAGGTCGAAGCACCTGGCCCATCAGTCGTCCGAAGCGGACGGCCCGCTTTGGATCAATTCTTGTAGTTGCTCGTTAGAACGCCGAACACCAGCATAGGGGGGCAAGCAATGTCATCGCAGACCAAAAGGTCCTTTAAGGGTGCTGGACAAAGCCTGCTGATTGTCGTGCTCGCAAGCGCACTAGGACTTGGCTTTGCCAGCCTTGCCGGGGCAAACAGCATCGATGTGGGCGCATACTCGGCCATTTTCGTGTGCGCGGTGGTCGCTTTCGCTGTGAATTGGCTGGCTTTCATCCCGTCGGCTGTGGCGCAGAAAGACACCTATTACGACACTGTCGGTGCGCTGACATATCTGTCCGTGATCGGGCTCGCCGCGTCTTGTGCCTGGCCGCTCGATACCAGAGCGATGGTTGTTGCAGCGATGGTCGGCATATGGACGATCCGGCTTGGAAGCTTCCTCTTCAGCCGCATTCATGCATCCGGCGGCGCAGATCAGCGGTTTGAAAAGATCAAAGTCAATCCGCCACGGTTTCTGGTCGCCTGGACGCTGCAAGCCGTATGGGTGATCTTCACAGCATCGGCCGCGTTGGTGATCATCACGTCGCAGCAAACCGCGCCTTTGGATGGCCTCTTCTGGGCAGGCGCTGCGATCTGGGTGATAGGCTTTGCTTTCGAAGTGGTTGCAGACAGCCAGAAGCGGCAGTTCAAGAAAGACCCAGCAAACAAGGGCAAGTTCATTGACACCGGGCTTTGGGCTTGGTCGCAACACCCGAACTATTTTGGCGAGTTTACGCTGTGGTTCGGCATTTTGGTAATGGCGATTCCGGTACTTTCGGGGTGGTCATGGTTGGCGGTCATATCGCCGATATTCGTCTACCTGCTGTTGACCCGGGTGAGCGGCGTCAATCTGCTCGATGGCATCGCGAAACAGCGCTGGGGCGATGACCCCGCCTATCAAGCCTATCGAAAAAATACGCCGGTGCTGTTTCCGCGTCCGCCGAAAGTCTGAATGCGGACTCTCAGCTAACCGCCCAGACAGGGTCATTCCCGCTGACCTCGCGCACCCCCGACACCTGCCGGGCAGCTTCAACGGGTCTTTTGCCGGAAGGTGAAAGACAGCAAACGACCCCGTTGCGGACATCTTGAGCCTGCGCTTGCAGGCCGAAAAAGATTGGAGCATGGTTCCATCAACGGGGAGAGGCTGCATGCAGAAACGGCTTGATTTCAAGGCCCTCACGGGTCTGGGCATTCTGACAATTCTCGCGAGCGGGCCCCTTGCGGCCGAAACGCCGCTCCGCCCTGACGAACTCGCCTTCCGCGCACTGTTCGAGGAATTGGTCGAGACCAACACCACCTTGAGCAGCGGGAGCTGCACTCTTGCTGCCGAGCGGATGGCTGCCCGCCTGAGGGACGCCGGACTGCCCGAAAGCCAGATCCACCTCTTCGCCGACCCTGCGCACCCCAAGGAGGGCGGGCTTGTCGCCATCTATCCCGGCACCTCGACCACGCTGAAGCCGATCCTGGGCATCGCCCATATCGATGTGGTCGAAGCCAAGCGCGAGGATTGGGCGCGCGATCCGTTCACCCTGATCGAGGAAAACGGCTATTTCTACGCCCGCGGGGTCGCCGACATCAAGGCGCTCGCCGCGACCTACATCGACACGCTAATCCGCTTCCACAAGAGCGGCTACAAGCCCAAACGCACCGTCAAGATCGCGCTCACCTGCGGCGAGGAGACCAATGGCGCCTTCAACGGGATCGAATGGCTGGCCACCAACCGCCGCGATCTGATCGATGCGGCCTTTGCGCTCAACGAAGGCGGCGGGGGGACGACCGACGGGAAGGGCAAGGTGGTCGAACAGACTATGCAGGTCGGCGAAAAGACCTTCGCCACCTACCGGGTGGAGACCCGCAATCCCGGCGGCCATAGCTCGGTTCCACGCCCCGACAACGCCATCTACCAGCTGGCGCAGGCGCTGACGAAGCTCGGGACCTACAAATTCCCGCTCGAGATGACCGAGACGACCCGCGCCTATTTCCGCCAAGCGGGCATGGGCCGCAAGGACGAGATTGGCGCGGCGATGGTTGCGCTGGCAACCAACCCGGGCGACACGGCGGCCGAGGCGATCGTCAACCAGGATCCGTTTCTCCATTCGAACCTGCGCACCACCTGCGTCGCCACGATGCTGGACGGTGGCCATGCCCGCAACGCGCTGGCGCAGCGCGCGGGGGCCTATGTCAACTGCCGCATCTTCCCGGGCCACCCGGTGGAAGAAATCCGCGCCGAGCTCGCACGCGTGATCGGCGATCCCGGGGTGACGGTCACCACGCTGCCGCCGCTGCGCCCGGCCCCGCCCCCGCCCCCGCTTTCACCCGAGGTGATGGAGCCCGCGGCGAAGCTCGTCGCGAAGTATTTCCCCGGGGTGCCATTGGTTCCGGTGATGGCCAACGGGTATACCGATGCGACCTTCCTCACGGCGGTCGGAATTCCCACATATGGGGTGCCGGGGATGTGGGGCGATCCTGACGGCAACGGCGCGCACGGGCTCGACGAGCGGATGGAGGTGCGTTCGGTCTATCTCGGGCGCGATTTCCTGTTCGATCTGATAAAGGCCTACGCCGAATAGGCGCCGATCGGCCCAGTAGCCGCCGCAGAGGCTGATGCGGGTTTGCGTCGTCCGTGCGGGCAGAGCGGGCCTGGAGCCTTTCGACAAGAAGCGCATCGGCGTCGGACGTGGCGACGCGCGCGATCTGGGGAGCGCGAAGCACAGAAATCCGCCTCGCCAGATCATTCGCGTCAGGCTAGGCTTTGTCCCGACTGACCTGGGGCGGGTAGGCCTGCCAATCAATTCCTATGACCATGGAGCCAATGATGCGGGCCATTTACCTTTCAGTGTTGCTGGCAAGCGGCGCAGCGGGGGCCGTTGCTGCCCAGACGCCGCGTCCCGAGGATATCGTGAAGGCCGAACCGGTCTCGCTCGCGCCGTCCAGTGATGGCAAGCTCGACATCACCCGCTTCCTGCTGGTGCGCAGCCCGCGCGGCGCGGTGCTTTCCTCGGACGGGACCCAGATCGCGTGGATCAGCGACGTGACGGGTGCTCCGCAGATCTGGACCATGCCTGTGACGGGAGGCTTCCCCGACCAACTCACATACGGCTCGGGCGTCGACTGGCTTGAGTCCGGGCCGGCGGGTCAATGGCTGTACGGCGCTGATACCGACGGGGACGAGCGCGTGGGCATGCACCTCCTTGCGATCGACGGGACGCGCGAGCGCACGATCGTCGAGAAATCGCCGGCCTTCCGCACCTTCGGTGCGTGGAGCCGCGACCGGCGCCGCTTTGCCTATTCCTCGACTGAGCGCAACGGCGTCGACTTCGACATCTACGTGACCGATGTCGAAACCGGCCAAAGTCGGCGCGTCTACGAAGGCAAGGGCGGCTTCTACGCCACGGCATGGCAGCCCGGCGGTGATCTGATCGCCATCAGCGAGACGCGCGGCGGGGGCAATAACCTCCACCTGCTCAATGCCGCCACCGGCAAGCTGACGACCGTTTTCAAGCCGAAGACGATTGCCGAATACAGCTCGATCGAGTGGACGCCCGATGGGCGCGGATTTTACCTTTCGACCAACCAGTCCTCCGATAATCACGAGATCGCCTATTACGATGTCGCCGCAGGGCGGTTGCAGCCCGTTATCAAGCCAGGCTTCGACATCGGACAGATCGCACTCAGTCCCGATGCCCGTTATCTGGTCTGGACGACGATCGAGACCGGCTTCAGCCGGCTCCACGCGCGCGATCTGACGACCGGACGCGACATCAAGGTGCCGGGCCTGCCGTCAGGCACCCTGTCCGTCCAGTTCGCTGGTGAACGCCCGGTGCTCCTGATCAGCGCCAATAGCCCGACGACGGCGGGCGAGGTGCTTTCCTGGGATCTGTCCGCGCAGGATGTGGCCGCCCGCGTCCTTGTGCCCACCGATGCGCCCGGGCTTGATCTGTCACAGATGGTGGTTCCAGAGCCCGTCCGCTTCGCCGCGCGTGACGGTGCGCCGCTCACCGGGCTGCTGTATCTCCCGGCGGCCGCGCCCGATGGCCGCAAGCCGCCGGTGTTCATGCGCATCCACGGCGGCCCGAGCGCCTATGCCACACCAAGCTTTGCGGCAGACGTTCAGTACTATGTCGCCCGCGGCATCGCGGTGCTCGACTTCAATTATCGAGGTTCGACCGGCCAGGGCAAGGCATTCGAGCAACTGAATGACCGTGAGAAGAAGGTTGATGAGGTCGGAGATCTGGCCGACGCTGCGGATTGGTTGCGCAAGTCGGGCCGTGTCGACGGCACCCGTATCGCCGTCGGTGGTGGCTCCTATGGCGGCTATCTCACCAACCAGGCGCTCGGCACATATCCCGACATGTTCGTGGCTGGCGTTTCGATTGTGGGCGTCTCGGACTGGGTTACCGCGCTGGAGCAAGCCAGCCCCGGACTGAAGGCCGCCGACAAGCTCGAGTTTGGTGATATCGCCGATCCCGAGGTCCGCGCGTTCTTCGCCAAGCTGTCGCCCATCAATAATGTGGCGAAGATCACCACGCCAATGCTTGTCATGCACGGCGCGAACGACCCGCGCGATCCGGTTACCGAGAGCGACCGTTTGGTGGAGGGCATCCGAGCGAATGGGGGGACCGTCATCTATCTCCGCTTCCCAGACGAGGGACACGGCATCGCCCGCCTTGCCAATCGCGTTCATGGGTATCGCCGCATCGCTGCCTTCCTCGAAGAAAACTTCGATTTGAGCCGCTGACTGGCCACCGCCAATCCATTGTCGATAGGGGACGGTATCGCGCCGAAATGAACGCTAGTGCACTGCCGCCGACAAGCGGAAGAGCTCTGCTTGCTCGACCAAGTTAAAGCAGCCCCCTCGCAGCTCAACAGCGCCTGCTGGTGGACATCGACGTGATGCCCCATCACCGGTCATGCGCTTGGTCGATGCGCGATTCCGAAAGCGGCATGGCGGCTTCTGGGGGAGCCTGACGTTCATTATGCGGCGCGGGGCGATCGCCTTTCCGTCCCATGCGCGGGACCGGCTTTCAGCCGGTTGCGGAAAAATGCCGGGTGCTGCGCAGCACCCTCAGCAAAGGACATCCCGCTGCGGGCGGCGGTTGATGAATGACGCCGTCAGTTGCAAGGCTTTCCCATTCGTCCAAGGTCATCGGGTCACCGCCGAGCGATAGCCATCGCCCTCCTTCGGGAAAGCGCGTGGAGCACGCAAGGCGCCGGGCCCGCTGTGCGGACAGGGCGGCCAAATCGCTTTCGAGCGCATGGTCACGCCCCGCCCAGTCGATCGGCGTGAACTGACAATAAGCGTTGTTGTTGCCGTGCTGGGTGTGACCGCATTCATCGCCTGCGGTCAGCATGATCGTGCCGGTCGATGCAAACAGCGTGCCGAGTAGCGCGCGCGCATCGGCAGCGCGGCTGGCGAGCACTTGCGGATCATCGCTCGGCCCCTCCACCCCGCAATTCCACGAGTGGTTCTCGCCGTGCCCATCGCGGTTCTGCTCGCCATTGGCGTGGTTGTGGCGGTGTTCGTAGGTGACCGTGTCGGCGAGGGTGAAGCCGTCATGCGCGGCGAGGAAATTGACGCTCTTGCATCCCTTGGGGCAATCGCGGCCGAACAGGTCGGATGATCCGGCGAGCCGGGTGGCGAGTTCGCCGACCGTGGCGGTGCCCTTCCAGAACCGGCGGACATCATCGCGGTACCGATCATTCCACTCGAGCCAGTTCGGCGGAAAGCGCCCCAATTGGTAGCCGCCGGGGCCGATATCCCACGGCTCGGCGATCATCACGCGGTCGGCAAGGCGGGGCTCTGCGGCAAGCTCGGCGAAGATCGGGGCGTGAGGATCGAATCCGGGGCCGCGCGCGATGACGGGGGCGAGATCGAAGCGGAAGCCGTCTATCCCCGCATGACGCACGAAATGGGTAAGGCAGTCGATCATCAGCCGCCGCACATGCGGATTGGCGAAATCGAGCGTGTTGCCGCAGCCGGTGTCGTTGATGAGGCTGCCATCGGGCGCGCGGGCATAGGCCGCCGGGTCGAGGCCGCGCAGGGAGAGCGTACCACCGTGGATGTCGCTCTCGCCCGAATGGTTGAACACCAGATCGAGGATCACGCCGATCCCCGCCTTGTGCAGCGCCGCCACAGTATCGCGCAGCTCCGCCACGCCGCCGGGGCAGAGGCCGGGATCGAGCGCCATCATCGCGACCGGGTTATAGCCCCAGTGGTTCTTGAGCCCGAGCGGCGGCAGGTGGCGCTCGTCGATCCAGGCGATGATCGGCATCAGCTCGACCGCGCTCACGTGGAGCTTTTGAAGGTGCGCAATCACCGCCGGATGAGCGAGCGCGGCGATGGTGCCGCGTATAGCCTCGGGCACGTCAGGGTGCAGCCTGGTGAAGCCTGCGACATTCAGTTCATAGATCAGCCCGCCGCGTTGGAAGCAGGGCGGTTGATGTGGGACTTGCGGCATCGGCCCCGGCACGATCGCGCGCGGGACGATGTCGGCGGTGTCCTCGCCAAAGGCTGCAAGGCGCGGGTGCTGGACGAAGCGGCGATCGAGCTCGATTCCATAGGGATCGACCAGCAGCTTGGCGGGATCGAACCACAGGCCGTTTGCCGGATCATAGGTTCCATGGGCGCGGTAGCCGTAGCGAGTGCCCGCGAGGTCGCTCGCGAGGTCAAGCGCCCATACCTCGCCCGCGCGGGTCATGGCTTGGCGGGTTTCGGCCTCGCCGTCGAACAGGCACAGATCGACTGCCTCGGCCAGCGGGGCGCGCAAGGCGAAGCGGGTCACTCCGCCCGCGACATGGGCACCCAATTCTGCCGTCACGTCACCACATCGGGCGCGGTTCGCCCGGTATGCGCGGCAATCCCGGCAATCGCTTCAGCCGCCGCGATCAGATCGGCGAGCATCGCGGGGGTCTCGGCATCGAGCGTCCCCTCCGGCGCTTCGTACCGCTCGAGATAGACCCGCAAGGTCGCGCCCTCGGTGCCGGTGCCGGAAAGCCGGAACACAATCCGCGATCCGCAGGCGAACATCACCCGCACGCCCTGATTGCGGCTTTCCGAGCCATCGACCGGATCGGTGTAGGCGAACTGATCAGCGGCGGCGACCGTCAGCGGGCCGAAGCTTTGCCCCGGCAGGCCTGTGAGGGACGCCTCCAGCGCGGCCATCAGCGCGTTCGCCTTGGCGGTCTCGATCGCTTCGTAATCATGGCGCGCGTAGTAATTGCGCCCGAACCGCGCCCAGTGCTCGGTGGCGAGTTGCATCACCGGCTTGCCCGTCACCGCCAGAATGTTGAGCCACAGCAGCACCGCCCACAGCCCGTCCTTCTCGCGAACGTGATCGCTGCCGGTGCCCGCGCTTTCCTCGCCGCAGATCGTCGCCTTTCCGGCATCGAGCAGCGTGCCGAAGAACTTCCACCCCGTCGGCGTCTCCCATGCCGGAATGCCGAGCGCTGCCGCCACCTTGTCCGCCGCCGTGCTGGTTGGCATCGAACGGGCGATGCCCTTGAGGCCGCTAGCGTAGGCCGGTGCGAGGTGGGCGTTGGCCGCCAGCATCGCCAGCGAATCCGATGGCGTGATGAAGACGCCCTTGCCGATGATGAGATTGCGGTCTCCGTCGCCGTCCGATGCCGCACCGAGCGCCGGGGCATCGGGCGACATCATCAGATCGTAGAGCACCCGCGCGTGGACCAGGTTAGGGTCGGGGTGATGTCCACCAAAATCCTCGAGCGGGGTGCCATTGTGGACCGTGCCTGCGGCAAAGCCCAAGCGGCGTTCGAGGATTTCGTGGGCATAGGGCCCGGTCACCGCGTGCATGGCATCGAAGGCCATCGACAGACCGCCGCGCACCGCCGCGCGGATCGCGTCGAAATCGAACAGCTCTTCCATGAGGTCGGCGTAGTCGGCGACGGAATCGATCACTTCGACCGCCATGTCGCCCACGTGGCTCGTGCCGATGCGGTCGAGATCGACCTCCGCTCCGCCCTCCACCATCAGCCAGCGGTCGATGGTCTGAGTACGGGCATAGATCGCCTCGGTCACCGCTTCGGGCGCGGGGCCGCCATTGGCGATGTTGTACTTGATGCCGAAATCTTCCTCCGGCCCGCCGGGATTGTGGCTGGCCGAGAGGATCAGCCCGCCGCTTGCGCCATATTTGCGGATCACGTGGCTCGCCGCCGGGGTGGAGAGGATGCCGCCCTGTCCCACAAGCACACGG
>JAIYAL010000136.1 GCA_027489095.1 Erythrobacteraceae bacterium | reverse complement strand
CCGGAAAATCCCGCCAACAACCGCTCCCTCAGCCCCGGCCGCGCCGAAACGACGCGCCTCGCCCTCATGAAAAGCGGCTGCGCCGATCAGGAGCCACTGTTCGCGGACAGCCCGCCGGACCTGCGGAACAGGCGGATGGGCATTTTGCTGATGAATTGAATGGCCGATGCCTGAGGGATTGGGGGCCGGCGACACCAATGCCCCTTAGCACTTATTTGGCCTGCTCGTCCTTGTCATCGTCGTCGTCGTTGCTGCGCACAGAATCGGCGACCTTCTGCCAGATGTCGCCCGATCGGGCGGTGTTGTCGAATTCCGCAAAAGCTCGGTCCACTTCGGCCTGATCGGCGGGCGAAAGCGCTTCATAGGCGCCTTCGCCATAGGAAGCCTTAAGGAACGACTTCTGGCACGCCCGCGTGATGACCTGATCGTCGAGCGCGCTGCAGCGGACCAGCACCTCGAGCATCTTCGCGGTCTGGCGCATCTTGCCATGGATAAGCACCAGCCAGGGCAAGAACGCATCACTGTCCGAGAGTTGCCTGCTCCCGTGGTCGACCACTTGCAGCGCGCGCGGGTAGCGCTGGAGGTCGATCAGGAAATTGAGGTGCTGCTCGTACCCGGCCATGCTCTGGGTATAGAGCCGTGCCGTCGATGCGGTTTCCGGCTGCGGTGACGGGGGCGCGATCGCGGCTGCGCGCGCCCGCCCACTGCGCCGCGTTTGCGACCCGGGCCGTGCTGCCGGGGCACGGGCGATGGTCTTCATCCCGCTGGCAATGTCATACCAGTACTCGGCGGTCTGGTTCTGCTTGGCATAGGCAAATACCGCGGCAACGGCATTGGCAATGACCGGCGTGCGCTCGAACGGCGGCACTTCCGCCGGTTTCAGCTTTCGCAGCGCCTCCTCGGCCGATCCGTTACCAGCAATGATCGCCAGTGCGTCGTGGGCCGCAAACAGCGCTGCGGTGGCTTTCTGATACTCGTCGAGTTTCGTGATATGCTGCAGATCGGTATTGGTGGCCTCCACGTCAGTCGGCGGCGTCTTGTAGACATTGAGGAAGTATTTGTTCAGACCTTCGGCCCGCTTGTCCGGCGGTCGGTGCGTGCGCATGTAGCCGTCCCGCAGCTTGTTGAGCGCGATACGCCCGGCATTCTTGCCAAGCGAGGTCAGCAGGTTGCCGAAGATGTCGCCAGTTGGCTTGTCTGTGGCCGCAGCCTGCAGCGCCTGCCCCGCGCTCGCGCCGATCTGCTTCTGGCTGAATGCGGAAAAGTCCTTGCTGAACGCCTCGAGAAAATTCGAGGTTTCCTGGTCGTCCTTGGCAATCAGCTGGATTGCGCCGTTCACGCCGCTGTTGTCGTAATGGGCGGCCATGAGCAGATCATAGCCCGCGACATCCGCCTGGTCTTCCTGCTTGCGGCTGAAGAAGGCATTGAGCAGCGCGGTGGCGAGCCGCAAGTCATTGTTGCGCAGCATCAGCTGTTCGCCGGTGGCGACCACCGCAGGATCACTTGTTTTGATGAACTTCGGCTTGCCGTTGACGATCTCCATCCGCTCCTGGGCCAGCTCGACGCCGACCGGGACGAACGAGGCCAGCATCGAGAGGTGCTTCTGGGTTGCCTTGCGCTTTGCTTCACGGGCGAAATGGCCCAGCGCGAGATGGGCATACTCATGACCGAGCAGCCAGGCGATCTCGTCATCGGTCCTGGCGTTGATCAACATGCCAAGCGGCACGATGATCGCCCCGTCGGGATGCGCCATGGGCACGCGAGCGAGGCTGCCAACGATCCGCACCTGAAGATTTGCGGGCTTGCGGAACTTCCAGTTGGCGGCGAGCCGGTCGAGGATCGTCATCAAACGCGCCTCGGTCTGGGGCATCGGCAGCCCGTAGCCCTGGATTTCGGCCCGCTGCAGCGATCCGGCCGCCTTCAGCGTGCCGGTCTCGATACCCTTTGCGATCACCGTATCCAGCTCTGCCAGCTTATCTGCGGAGACCTTGCTTTGAATATAGGGCTTGCCGTCTTTCTTCCCGGCCTCGGTAAAGCCGCAGATCATTGGCAGGCATAGACCGCTGGCGCTGATCGGCTGCGGTAAAAGCAGGTACAGCCCGGCGACGATACCAACCGCAAGCCGCTCACGATGCCGGTGCCTTGGCGAACGATCACGGGCGGCGCGGGCCATGTGCTAGCGCTGTACCGGAACGCAGGCTTCACCGCCGGGGCCGGCCCCAGCATTCGTGTCGGCGCGGAGTCCGGCAATCCCGGTGCCATTCGCGCCGACGGGATTGCGTGCGTAGACGCAAGGGGCGGCATCATCGTAAAAGACATCCGAACGCCGAACCAAGTAGGTCTGATCCCCCAGCTTGACGATCAGCCAACTGAGCCCCTGGGGCGTGACGGACTGGGGCATGAAGGTGTTGGCCTTGATCCGCTTTACTTCCACCCGCTCGACCGAATACAGCACCAGCGGATCAGCAATGACACGCACGTTTGGCGCCTGCGCCTGTGCGTTTGGCACGGCGATAAAGCTCGCCAACAGTAAAAGTGCGAACAGCAACTGCATGTGGATGTGCTTCATGGCGCCCCCGACTCGAAGCCGATTCGCCGATCAAGCAACCCGAAAGCGAATCTGGATTACATTTTAGCGCCATTTTAGCGGTTAATTCAATATTCAATTTTTCACGCGCGTGATATGACATAATATGCCATATTTTTGTCACGGATTTCCCAATACAAGCCGCCAGAACCAGCCTCGCTTGCGCAAATTCTCGAACAAAGGTTCGGAGAGTTCGATCACCACTTCGGTGAAATTGAGCACCAGCGCGAGCATGATGGCGGATTGACTGAAGCGCGACGGGATGGGCCGGTCAAACATCGCGGCCAGGTTCATCGAGACCGCGGGATCGCCGCCCAGCCAGAGCAGGAAGAGCGGCATCGGCACCGCAAGCATGGCAAACAGCGTCAGCACACCGAACACGCGGGCAATCCTGTGCAGGCGGTTCGGGACGTCCTCGGCCGATCGCAGCGCGCGCAGACTGACGCGGGTCACCGCGCCGATGAAGGCCAGCCAGAACACGGGAATCATGGCGACCAGATCGCGATCGTTGAAATTCAGCCACGAGACGTAGCGCTGCGGCGCGCGGCCGTAGTCCTGGCCCTGGTCGATCAGGTTCTGCAGCGCCATGGCGTGGAGATAGACGCCCGGCAGCTTGCCGATGGCCGCCGCCTCGACAACGTCATTGCTGGCACCGGCGCGGCCGATAAGAATGATCCGGTCGTTGAGTCCAAGCCGCAGCAGTTCGGGCGAGACGGCCGACAGTTCGCTCAGTGTCAGCGTATGGGGATAAGGGCATGGCAGCGTCTCGGGCAGCGGCCGGGCGGCTTCGTCCTCGCTGCGCAGCCCGGCAAAAGCCTCGCCCATGATTGCCAGAAACAGCGATGTGCCGCGCCCTGCAGCGACCCGGCAATTGGTCGGACGCGTCCCCGCCTCGACGTTCGTCAGCGCATTGGTGAAGTCGTCTTCGCGTCCGATCGCCCAGATCGGCTCAAGCGGCCTTTCAAACCCGGTCGACCAGTTCCAGCCCTGATCGCCGCGCCGCCAGACGGGATCAGTCGCCAGCGTACTGGGCGCCTCGACCGGCGAGCCCTTGCACACTGCGGTCTGCGGTTGTGGCATTGGCGGATCGCTTTTACCGGGCAGCGCGCAATGCGCCCAGTAAAGCGCCGCCGCCGGCGAAAGATCAAAGGGCCTGCGCTCGCGCAGACGGCGCTCGTGCGGCGAAACCAGCCAATACCGGCTGTACGCCAGTTCGACCGGCGCACCGACCGCAATCCGCTCAAGCGCCGCTTCGCCGCGCGTCCGCTCGGGCGGGCCGTCCCCGGCTGCCGGATGACGGGCAACGGCAAACACCACCGGAATGCCTCCGTGTCGGCGGATGCAGGCAATCTTTGCAACCGGATTGGTTTGGCAGTCCTCTTCCTCCGCCCATTTGTCATACTGGGTCATCCCGGCGATGATATCGAGCGCACAGCGGAACGGAGTGAAGGTGGGGTTGCTGCGGCCCTGCTCGCATGCCCCGCGTTCCTTCGCCGTCAGCTCCCAGGGCCGCGCCGCCTCGGCGGGCGTCTTCGCCTCGGGCAGGGCGTGATCCAGAAACATGTCGAGGAAGATCGCTCGCGGACCACGCGGCGGTGACGGGCTCTTTGCGCCTGGATCAGGAAACCGGGCCAGCTGCCCGATCAGTTTCAGCTTCTCCGCATAATCGAACGTGTCAACCGGGCGCGGCGCGGCCATCTCGCGCTCTTCCTCTTCCGTAATGGTCAAGACCGTCACGGTTTCCAGCCCGGAAGGCGAATCATTCGTTCCGAGTGCATGATCCTCGCCGTACTGCTCGGCGTAGAGCGTCTGCCACTGCTGAAGCAGCCACTCATCGCCTTGCGAGGTGAGGTGGAACGGATTGACGATTACCAGAAACAGGACAATCAGCACCTGCCGCACCAGATGCGTTCCGATCTCGGCGTAGGTTTCCCTGCTTCGAAAGGCAGCGACAAGGCTCACTGGCGACCCCCCGGCGCGTCAAGAAGCGCCCCGGTCCAGTGCGCGCGCCGGGTGGATCGTAACAGGTCGGCCGTTACGCGACAACGGCCGCGGGTTGCCTGCCGCCCCGAGCGCCCCTAACCTTCGTGCGGGCATAGCGAAAAAGGGACATGGGAATGATCGACAGGCGCGCACTTCTCGCTGCCGGAGCGGCAGGCGCCGCGCTCGCCGCCACCCGCGCTGCTGCCGCCCCCATCCTCTCCGCCACCAATTTCGGCCTCACCCTTGCGCAGGCGCAGCGCCGCAATGGCTGGATCGAAGTCGATGCCGCCGCTTTCGAGGCCAACATCGCCACCCTGCGCGGCATGGTCGG